>JAQVYB010000220.1 GCA_028708815.1 Kiritimatiellia bacterium
AGAACCGGCAAAGACAACAGCCAGGATAATGGGCGTTAAAAAACGACTATGCAACCGCGTCACCTTCTCTCTCCTTTAGCGCCTCGGTCCACACCGAACCATACCCGCCCAGCTCTCAGCCAAAGCAGCCGCCCGACAGCCGAAACCACCTCACCGCATCATAAAAGAGAGCGCTTACCTTGCAAGGCTTAACCACATTTTGTTCCGGGATTGAATCGGGCAAGCGAAGGATTCCTGCGGCAGGACCGAATCAAACCACGGACCTACACCTCAGGCAACTTTTCCCCGCCTGTCCACCCCTATCCAGGGCCATCGACGAAGAGGCATACCCTCCGTTATATGGCAACCTGACGCGCCTTGATCACCTGCCCTTGCAGGGCATTCATTTTGGCCAGCGATGCGGCATCGAGTTCCGAATTCAGTTGAATGGTACAGCAGGCCGCCTGCGCGCCATCGAAGATCAGATTCTCGATTTCCTCGGCATTCACATCGGAGGTGCGGATAATATCCAGCACAGCCGCCAACACCCCCGGTTTATCATAATGCCGAACCACCAACTGGAACTTCGCAGGCGTCTTCTTCATCTTGTTCACCCAGTTTTCCACGCGCCCGGCTTCTTTGAAGACCTGGAGAACACGAACGGTTTCCGTGGCCACGGCATTCTGCGCCTGCTCAGTGGAAGCTCCAATGTGGTGTGTGCCGTATACGCCCGGTAACAGGCCCAGCTCGTCATCAAACGCCCCTTCCTTACCTTCCGGTTCGCCGGCAAACACATCCGTACCCACCCGGATTTTACCGGCCTTCACCGCCGCAATCAGTGCCGCGTTATCCACCACTCCCGCACGGGCCGTATTGATAAAACAAGCTCCCGGCTTCAGCGAATCGATGATCTCTTTGGAAATAATGCCCTTGGTTTCCGCCGACTGTGCCAGATGCACGGAAAGAATATCGCACTGCGGCGCCAATTCGGCAATCGAGGCCACATAGTCCACGCCCAACTCTTCCGCCTTTTCCGGGGTCAGCGAACGACTCCAGGCCTTG
Source organism: Kiritimatiellia bacterium (assembly GCA_028708815.1). Classification (GTDB taxonomy): domain Bacteria; phylum Verrucomicrobiota; class Kiritimatiellia; order RZYC01; family RZYC01; genus JAQVYB01. The sequence continues at coordinate 1,042 of JAQVYB010000220.1, forward strand.
ACCGTCAGCCCGAACGCCTGCGCACGCTTGATCAATTCTTTGCCGATCATGCCGACGCCGACCACACCCAGCGTCTTGCCCAGCAGACCATCCGCCTTGGAATAAAGCGCCTTGTTCCATTTGCCCGCACGCAGATCCGCTACGTTATCCACAATATTCCGGTCCAGGGCACAGATCAGCCCCATCGCCAGTTCCGCCACGGCCACCGAGTTGGTACCCGGACAATTCGCCACATAGACGCCCTTCGCACTGGCCGCCTTTTTATCAATGTTGTTCGTCCCGGCACCCGCGCGTATAATGAGTGAGAGTCCCGACCCGTTTTCGATGGCCTCGGCGGTCACTTCGGTGGAACGAACGATCACGATATTGGCATCTCCTATTTTGGCCGCCACATCCGCCGCTTTATAGCCCGGCTCATACGTTACGTCGTAGTCCAACGCCTTAATCTGCGACACGTACTTCTCAGGAAATTTATCTGCTATCAACACCTTCATCATGGCCTGCTCCTTTCGTTCATACCTGCTTCGCCGAACCGTCAAAACGGATGTTTCATCAAAACCGGACAACAAGCGCGTACCATACCCGCCGATCGCTCCTTCGTTTAGCTTATCTTGCTCCCTTTGGCAAGACCTGCCTGAAAACGCGGGTGACGGAGAATTGCACTATTAAATGCCGTGGAATAAACCAGCCGCGCAGAACCACGGGCCGCACATACCCTGCCTGACCGATCATCCAACTCTTCGGTAAAATGCGGTTTCTCCCCGTCAATCACCGTGCCCGGATGAAAACAAACCGTTGACCCCATCCCGACATAGCCCATGAAAACCATATCCTACGTCATGACGAAATATCCTCTGCGGGTTTCGGCGGGGTCAAGCCATCCGACCGGGCAGCATGGTCAGCGCCGCGTCCTCGGGAGCGAATGGCGGATCAACCGGCAGGTTATCCTCCCCGGATGGCGGATCATTACGCAGGGACCAGCAACGAATATATTCATCCGTCCAGCGGCGCGCCAGCATCGAATTTCCGAGAGCCGCATACAACCGATACAGACGCTGGGCATTATGCAGCATCTCCGGAAGGCGGTTTTCGCCGAAGGCGGCGGCATATTCTTCCTGCCACCGCTTCAGCATGGAGCCAGGTGTGGGAATGGATAATCTCTGATTCATACCTTCCATCCAGCAGGGCACATGCCACGCTTGCTAATTGGGCAGGATGTTACGAAGCGTTTGAATCCGCGCCTTGATGCCTGGGTCCAGGCGCTCAAGGACGGAAAGATATTCATCCATCCATCGGTCTGCCAATGGTTTGCAACCAATCGCCGAATAAACAATGCTTAATTCACCGCTGGTTTCAATCAACGTCGGCAAGTCATCGCGCCGAAGAGCCCCGGCATATTCTTGCTGCAACTCATCGGCTCTTGCCTCCCAGGCGCCCCGCGATTTTCCAAACATCTTCATCGTCTTTTTGCTCCCCTCCGCGTTCAGGTATTGGATATGCCCTGTTCAAGCAGGTGAGATGCCACAAGATATGGAGTTTTTCAGGCAGAAGTTATTCACAACACCGCAACAAGTTGTGGGTTGAAGACGTCTCGAGCCGCCTGTGGCCAAAGGCGTGGGGGCGAAGTGGTCGGATCTAATCCCTGGCTCGTGTCAGTTGAGTTTTTTAATCAGCAGGAAGCCGATCAGCTCGGAAAGGATCACCGGAAGCCAGATGATCAGGTCCGGATGCCATTGCGGCTGACGCACCAGGGAGTCCGCAATGATAATGAACAGGTAAAACAGAAAAACAACACACAAACTGACCAACACACCAACCGACGATTCCTTTCGCCGTGACTTCATCCCCAGCGGAATCCCGAGAACCGTAAAGGCAAAACAGGACAACGAAAGCGCCAGCCGCTCATTCGCCGAGACCAACATCTTCATTTTCTGATGAAGCAGATCCTCTTCATTCAACTCAGGATATGCCTGCCGTACGTTGCGGATGTTGGAGACCAGCTCGGTCATCGTCAAATCCGGCACCTTCTTCTGTATATTCTCATCATCCCACATTTCGGAAAAATCGAGTCGCACGGGGTAGCGTTTGGCGATGACCTGCCGGGACTTGGAGAGGTCCATCGGATCGTCTTTGCTGGGTTGATCAATGCGCACGTCCAGCAGCTCCACCAGCAGGGCCCGGGCGTCTTCATCGCTCGTAATGGTGCCGCTTTGAGCCCGAACGCTGCGGACGGCCCCCTCGTTCCCGGTTTCATACACCACCACATCTTCCACCCGGTTTCCGTCTTTCCTGCCCACGTAGATCATCAGTCCGGGGAAATCTTTTACGAAGCGCCCCTCCTCCAACAGGTTCACCGGTTCCTCCACGCCCACCGTACGCAAAATCCTCCGATTCGCAAAATGGCTGTTGGGCGCCGCATAACTGTTCAGATACACACAGAACATCGACAGCAAAATCGACGCCATCACCGGCCCGGATACGATCTGCCACATGGTCAACCCCGATGCCTTCATCGCGGTGATTTCACCATCCAGCGACAAGCGGCTGAAGAGCAGAAGCACCGTGGTCAATGAACTCATGGGTATGGTGAACGAAAGAATAAACGGGATATTGGCGGCAAAGACCTGCAAAAAGACCATCAGGGAGACCCCGCGCGAAATCAGGTCGATCGCCTTAATCACGGTACCCACGCACATGACAAAGGTAAACACCAGAATCGTCATCAGAAAAGTGACCACGTAGTCCCGCGTTATGTATCTTGTCAGTATATTCAAAGTAGAAACTCTCAGCGGTTGAATCAGGTCTCGACCAGGGTACGTTCCGCCGATTCGACGGTATTATAAAGCAACATGGTGATTGTCATGGGGCCCACGCCCCCCGGCACGGGGGTAATCGCGGAAGCCTTCTCCTTTACGGCCTCAAAATCCACATCACCCGTCAGGCGGTAGCCACGTTCTCTGGTGGCGTCTTCCACGCGGTTAACCCCCACGTCAATCACCACCGCGCCCTCCCGGAGCATGTCGGATGTGATCGTGTTCGGTCGGCCCGCCGCCGCAATCAGAATATCCGCCGAGCGCGTAAAATCACTCAGGTTCCGAGTACGTGTATGACAAATCGTCACGGTGGCATCTCCAAAGGCGCTCTTCTGTGAAAGCATATTGGCCAGCGGACGCCCCACAATGTTGCTCCGCCCGACCACCACGACGTGCCGCCCCGAGGTCTCAATGCCCGACCGCTTCAGAATGTGCAGAATACCATGCGGCGTACAGGGCAGAAAGGTCGGCAGGCCCAGCATCATTTTGCCCACGTTGACGGGATGAAACCCATCCACATCCTTTGCCGGATCAATCGCCTCAAGCACCGTCTGCTCCATCTTCCCATCCGGCAGGGGAAGCTGCACCAGAATACCGTGAATGCGGGCATCCCGGTTGAAATCGTTCACCACGGCCAGAATCTCGGCAAGCGTCGCATCGGCGGAGAGGCGAATCTCCGAGGAATAAATCCCCGCCTGTTCGCAGGCGCGTTCCTTGGCCGTCACATAGGAGCGCGAAGCGGGATCATCCCCCACCAGCAAGACGCCCAGGCCCGGCACCACGCCGCGCTCCTTCAACGTTTCCACCCGCTGACGAATCTCCCCGCGCATCTCACGCGCAATCTGATTGCCGTCCAGAATTCTTGCCGTCATGTCGTTCCTCCCGGGCCCGATACGCCCGTCAAACCTCCGCCTGGGCGTTGCCACCCTTGCGTTCATAAAACTTATCCGCCTGTTTGTAAAACTCCACGTTTTGGGGATAGTGCCCCGCATCGAGAGCACCCGCCAGCTCCTGAAGTTTTTTCTTTTGCGCCCCGTTCAGATGCACCGGCACCTCGACCATCATGCGTACATGATGATCCCCTTTGGCGTGATTGCGCGGATTCACAATGCCCTTCCCGCGCAAACGAAACACCTTCCCGTTTTCCGTTCCGGAAGGAATTTTCAAGTTGGCAAATCCATGGATGGTCGGCACACGCACCGC
>JAQVYB010000063.1 GCA_028708815.1 Kiritimatiellia bacterium
AAACAGCAAACAAACAAATTGAGCAGATTGACAAAACAGGAAACGAATGTAACTTATGAATCCTCGCAGGTGGTACATTTTGAAGTGACCCCAGGTGGTACATTTTGAGTGACCGGTGACATCAGAAAGGAACCTTACCATGAATTCCGGCAACTGGATCGCCATTCTCGACTTCGGCTCACAATACACCCAACTGATTGCCCGCCGAATCCGCGAGCAGAATGTCTACTGTGAAATTCTGCGTTACGACACCCCGCTTGCCAATCTGCGTGAACGCGCACCCAAAGGCCTGATCCTCTCCGGTGGCCCCGCCAGTGTTTTCGATCCCGACTCACCGCAATGCGACGAGTCCCTTTTTGACCTGGACCTGCCCATCCTCGGTATCTGCTACGGCATGCAGCTCATGGCCTTTCGACTGAATGGACGTGTATCGCCGGGCCATACCCGAGAATACGGCAGCGCCAACGTCAACCTTCTCTCTCATGAACGCCTGTTCAGGGATTGCCCCGAAACACTGGAAGTCTGGATGAGCCATGGGGACCAAATACAGTCCGTACCTTCAGGATTCACCCCCACCGCCTCAACACCCACCTGCCCCGTCGCCGCCATGGAAAATACGCAACGCAACTTCTTCGGTTTGCAATTTCACCCCGAAGTCGTCCACACAGAACACGGAAAAGACATCCTGCGGCGCTTTCTCTTTGATGTTTGTGACTGCCGCGACGACTGGAAAATGTCCGGCTTCGTCCAGGACAGTATTGAAGCCATACGCAAAAGGGTGGGATCCGAGCAGGTGCTGTGCGGCTTGAGCGGCGGGGTGGATTCCTCCGTGGTTGCCGCACTGCTTCATCGAGCCATCGGCCCCCAACTGCACTGCGTTTTTGTGGATACCGGCCTGCTGCGCCACGGCGAAGCCGAACAGGTCAAACACACCTTCGGCGAAACATTCGGTATTGATCTGCATGTGGCTGAAGCCGCCGATCTCTTCCTCGAAAAACTCAAGGGCGTCAGCGATCCCGAACAAAAACGAAAAATCATCGGCGCGACCTTCATTGATATCTTTGCACGCGAAGCGCGTGCCTTCGGACAGATTCGCTTTCTGGCTCAGGGCACTCTCTATCCCGATGTGATCGAAAGCGTATCGCCGCTGGGCGGACCGTCCGTGACAATCAAAAGCCATCACAATGTCGGTGGATTGCCGGACGATCTTCAATTCGACCTGATCGAACCCCTGCGCGAACTGTTTAAGGACGAAGTTCGCGCACTCGGACGTGAACTCGGATTGCCGGAGGAGATGGTCAACCGCATGCCCTTCCCCGGCCCGGGGCTCGCCGTACGCATTCTCGGCGACATCACACCGGAGCGTGTCGCCCTGCTTCAACAGGCCGATCTCCGTGTCCAGGAAGAATTGTTGAAACTGGATGAATACCTGAACATCTGGCAGGCCTTTGCCGTATTACTGCCCGTACAGACGGTCGGCGTCATGGGCGACGGACGAACCTATGAAAACGTGGTCGCCGTGCGGGCCGTACAAAGTATCGATGGCATGACCGCCGACTGGTATCGCCTCCCCTACGACACGCTTGAGGCCATCTCCTCGCGCATCATCAATGAAGTACGAGGAATCAACCGGGTCGTCTACGATATCAGCTCAAAGCCCCCCAGCACCATCGAATGGGAATAATCGCCATTTTGCCGGATTTTTATACAGACAGCGACTCGACAGGACTTATCCATCCTGATCATGCCGGTCTGTTCCAACACATCACACCCGATTCCCTTGCGCACACTTGCGTTTGACGTGGTCCGACCTTACTCACCCGAAGGCCATATCGATAGACATCGGGTATTCTTGTGCCGTATGCGGACGGCTACCACCACTGTACCATGAGCATACCGGAAAAGATCTCTCACAAAATCACAGATCACGGACTCTAAACATCGAAAAAAGAACGGAAACGAGGGCGCTTAGCTGGAGCAGACGCTCACTCAAGCCAGAAAACCCACAAAAAAAGGTCTTTCTGATTTTAAGCTCCCCTCCTGCAAATCAACAACTTACGAGCTGGTCCGCGGTATACCAAAACCCAAGACAAAAAATATACCGGTAGTAGATCGGTTTTTTCTTGCATCGGGTCCGATTCTGTTCATAATGCCCCCATAAAAACTCATCATTTGCGGTAACCGGGGTGTTCCCGTAAACGGGTGAATCAACAAATAATGGAGGAATGATCATGAAGAAATTGGGGATAGCAAGCTTGTTAATGGCTGCCCTTGCCATATCGGCATCGGCTGATTTGCTGAACGGCTCGTTTACCGTGGGCGATGGAGAGTGGACGATGAGTTCTGCCGCTATTTCAATGTTGGATTGGGGCGGAAGCGATGTGCGTTCAGCGGGTGGATCATTAGTCTCGTCCTATTTCAACGGCGGTGACTCCTGGGGCGGACATGCCCGTCAGGTGCTCTCCGTGGATGCAGGATCGTATTATGATTTCAGCCTATGGTATCAGGAAGATGCCTCGTTCAACGGCACTCCCTATGCGGCTATTGAATGGGCAGACGGCAGCGGCACCTGGAGTGATAAGATCGAAGTGACCATTACCCGTCCCGGCGCAAAAACTTGGACGGAAAGCACAGAGATAGGTATGCTGGCCCCTGTCTATGCGACTCAGGCCCGAGTGGAAATTGGTTATGTCGGCGAATCGTTTACTGATGTTGGATTTTTTGACGATGCGTCCTTCACCACTTCCGCCGTTCCGGAACCTGTTTCGGCCACGCTGCTTGGCTTGGGCATCTTCGCGATCTACGCGGTACGCCGGAAATTCAGAGGCTGATATTTTCCATATGTTACCTCTATCAACAAAAGAAGGCGGTCGTAAGGCCGCCTTTTTTTTTCGTTATTGATTCCCCGGAACACCCGATGGACTTTTGCCGCTCTCAAGCTTTCGCTTCTGCGGGCACCAGCGGTTCATTCTTTCGATACACCATGCCGCTCATCAGCGCAATGAGCGCTCCTGAATCATCCGTGATGCGCACAGTATATTGCCCCAGCCGGTTGCTCGTCACCTCTTCTACGGCTTCTGCGCGAAGGATGCCGGCCACGCCTGCTTTCATATAGGAAATGCTGACGTTGATGCCCACGGCCACCGAACCCCGCGAGTTGGAAGCCGCCGCAAAGGCCAAATCACCCAGCGTAAAAACCGCAGCACCGTGAACAATACCCGCCCCGTTGAGATGAAACGGTTCAATGGGCATTTCAGCCAGCGCATAGCCTTCCCGAATTTCCAGCAGCCGAATCCCGTTGTGCGCCGCATACCGGTCATGTTTCTCAAAGTGTTTTTTTATCTTTTCCATAGTATCCGCTCCATCCTGACTATGACCTTTTTTCCAACTCCTGAACCGCCAGCGCCACCGCAGCCATATTCCCAATGCGACCTCCCAATGAACTCGGGGCAATCGTACAGGCCTCTAATGCCGGCTTCAAGACAAAGCGCGGCAGTACGGCACGCAAAGGCTCCAGAAGAATATCCGATGCGTGTATGCCGATGGTTCCAAGCAAAACCACTTCCGGGTTGAGAATCATGATCAAATTACCGATCCCCTGCCCCAGCCGCAACACATAGCCCTCCCAAATACGCAAGGCCTCGTCATCCCCTTCGCGCACCGCCTCTGCCAGACAGCGAAAATCAAGGCGGGTCAAATCACCTCCCGCGTGCTCCAGGATACGCGTGGTCCGTCCCTCCTGTGCAATCCGTACACGAAGCTGATCAGCCACATTTTTCCCGCCGCAAAAGGCCTCGAAACTACCTCGGTGTCCGCAGGGTGATTCCGGTCCGTTCAAATCCAGCACATGGTAGCCCACCTCGCCGGCCGTGTCGCAAACTCCCTGAAGCAGTCTGCCGTTGGCGATGATACCCGCGCCGAGCCCCGTACTCATCGTCAGATAGATCAATCCATCCGCACCGGAATAACTCCCATACATCCATTCCGCCAGTGCCGCCGCGTTGGCATCGTTATTCATCACGATAGGCCCCGGAATAAAACGCTGAAACATGGATACCACGGGAACTTCCTCCCAACCGGTCATATTCGGCGCATTCAACAGCGCCCCCGTTCGGGTGGAAAGCGGACCCGGCGCGGATATGCCGGTTATGGCCAGTTCGTTCAACGCGAGACCGGCGGTATCCAGCAACTGAATGATCAGCGTCCGGCAACGGCTCAGCCAGTCTTCCGGTCCCGCACCCGGGAGGGACGGCATGCGCCGCTCATGCAGGATGGTTCCGTCGGGATGCGCCAGACAAACCCCTGTCTTCGTCCCGCCAATATCAATTCCGAGTATCCACGCTTCCTGCCGCATCTTTCACCCTCCACGCTTTTTCCTGTTTTCACTTCTCCAGTACCGGCAATGCGTAATAAACTATCCCGTTACGCTCCACCGGAATAATGCGCTGTTGCCGAAGCAGCGGCTCAAGCTCCTCAATCACCCTGGAGTGTGCCAACCCGAACACCGAAGCCAAGTCCTCCACCGAGCAGGGATGCCGCTCAATCAAGCCGAACAACTCCACCTCGGAAAGAGTCTTCCCGTCCCCGGATGGTTCGCGCGGAACCGATGCCGTAATCTCCGCCAACGGCCCCATCACTCCCAAGGCATGCCGCAGCATCCCTTCCCCAACCGCCGCGACCCCGTTTTCGGCCGCCGGACGAACCGCCGTATTCAAATGTATTTTGTCCGGGTGAAGCGGCACGAGACAATCACGGATCGCACGCAAGGCTTCCTCGGACGTATTGATCCCTTCCACCAGAAACACTTCGACCCAGAACGTTCCTCCGAAAACCGCCCGAAACTTCATCGCGCCATCCATCAACTGCCGGAAAGAGACGGAGGAATGAGGACGGTGCAGTGCCGCGAACGAGTCTTCATCCCACGCGCTCAGCGTCACCTTCACCACGTCGGCAAGCACGGCCTGCCGGCACACATCGTCCAGGTGCAGCAGCGTCCCGTTAGTCAGCAGTACGGAAGGCAGGCATAGTTCTTCACGCACAAATTTCAACACCTGTCCGAAATGCAGATGGAGCGTCGGTTCGCCCGAGCCGGCCAGCGTAATCACATCGGCGATGCCTTTGCTTCTCTTCCATTCCTTCAGCTCACGCAGTACATCGGCAATCGGCACATAATCCCGACGTTCCATCGTAGTCTTTGGAGTGTGTCCCAACTGGCAATACACGCAATTCAACGTGCAGGTTTTTAATGGAGTCAGATCTACGCCGAGTGAACGCCCAAGCCGGCGGGACGGCACGGGCCCAAAGAGATACCGTCTAGCTCCCACCGGTTTTCTCCAGAACGGCCACACGCCGATGCAGCTCCAATATCTTGCGCTGCATCACCACCATTTCAGCCTTCATCTGGAGCATGTCCTCATAGGCCACCAGCAGGGGACGCTTTCTTGAAGAGCGGCCCTTCTTCTGCTCCCGAATCGCCGCGAATGGTTCCAGTGCCGTGGCCACCAGCCGTGACCATTCAGAATCCTGCTGCAATTCATCCACCAGTTCGGAGACCGTGCCGGTAATACCGGGAAGAACCGCGATCTGTACCGAACTGAACACCTTGTGTGCATCCGGCCCGCAATGTCCCGCCAACACCACCTGAACCCCTCTATCCGCCATCAGCGTCGCACTGAGTTCGCTGGCCTCACAATCCGCAATGCGATCGGGATTCTCTATCGGCTCCACGTCCATGGATTCCGTATCCACAAGAAGATAATAAGCGTTGCGCCCCAGACGAAACGCAACCTGATCTTCCAGCGTATCTCCCATGGAAGCTACGGCGATTTTCATGCTGACTCACCTCCCGTTGATGAACCGTTGACGTTTTCCCCTTCCAAACCAATCTTCCATCCGCGCCAAAAAAAGATGTGTTCAACCTCCTGCCGGTGGCGGCGTAATATCCGGCAGCAGCAGACTCATGATTTCCGGAAGCGCCTGCTCCTCCTGTTTCGATGCAACCATATCCTTCACCTGAAAGACTCCCTTTTCCATCTCGGCATCGCCCCGGATCAATACATAAGCCGCTCCGGACTTTCCTGCTGCACGCATCTGAGCCTTCATGCTGCGCGCCGTCAAATCCATCCCGCACGCCACACCCAAACGGCGCAGCGTCATCGCCAGCAGAAGGTTTTCCTTCAATGCAGCCTCTCCAAGCGAAACAAGCCAGGCCTTCGGACGCAGCACCAGATCCTCCGCGTGCACCCCCTCGGCATTCAATGCCGCCAACACCCGTTCCATCCCCAGAGCGAACCCGACTCCGTCCACCGGTTTCCCGTTCATCATGATCTGATAACGGCCGCCCCCCGACAACGCATCCTGCGCACCAAGCCCAGGATGGCTGATTTCCCATACCGTATGGGCATAATAGTCCAGCCCGCGAACCAGACGCGGAGTCACTTCCCCCTCCAGATTCAACAGGCGCAACGCATACTGCACTTCCTCAAAATAAGACCGCGAGGCCTCGCTCATGAAAGACGTCATGGAGGGCAGCCCCTCCACAATTTTCCCGCACGCCGGATTCTTACAGTCCAGCACCCGCAGCACGTTCTGTTCGTACCGACGACGACAATCCTCGCAAAGTCCATCAAGATGCGGCTTCAACACCGTACGAAGCCCATCCGCCACCACCGCACGATCCTCCGGCAGGCCGCGTGTGTTGATCTTGATTCTGCATTGCGAAAGGCCCCAGGCCTTTAATAAATGCGCCTGCATTGCCAGGCACTCGGCATCAGCCAGAGGATTGGCTTCCCCGGTTAATTCAGCCCCGATCTGATGAAACTGCCTGCGTCGTCCGGCCTGCGGACGTTCCGCGCGAAACATAGGTCCCAAATAATAGACCCGGGCCTGCCGCCCGTCGGGCCCCGCACCGGCCAGACTGCGAATCACGCCTGCCGTCCCTTCCGGACGCAGCGTTAATCGCATTTTTCCCTGATAATCCAGCGTGAACATTTCCTTTTGGACCACATCCGTCGTGTTGCCAAGGGAGTGAATAAACAACTCCTCCCGTTCCAGGATAGGCGTCCGTATTTCTGTGAGCCCGTAGGCGTGAAATACCTCACGGGCTCTGGATTCAACCAGTTGCCAGAGGGACACTTCGGGGGAAATAATATCAGACATGCCTTTAATCGGCAGGAATTCATCGGAAGCCATTGTTCCACTTTCGCTTTAGGATTGGAATGCGCAGCACACCCTGCACAAGAAAAAAAGCCGGACGCAACGAGGTCTAGAATGGATGCGGCTGTTCCGTCATCGTAAAACTCGGCGGAGCCGCCGCTTCCTGACGTGCAAAAGGAGCCGGCGATGAAATCATATCCTTCATCACCTTGCCGGATTTGAACTTCACCACTTTGCGGGGAGGAATCGTTACCACATCCGTCGGTTTGTTCGGATTACGTCCAATGCGTGCCTTGCGCTCCTGCACTTCAAATACACCGAAATTCCGGAATTCCACATTCTCACCGCGCGCCAAAGACTCCATGATATAATCCAACGATTTCTGAAGCACAACGTAGACATCCTGCTGAACAAGCCCTGTCTCTTCGGATATGCGCATCACCAAATCTCTCTTCGTTAGTGTCATGACCCACTCCTCCATCCCTTACGTTGCCGCACACACAGCGTTGATCGACATAACCCGTTACGCCCAATCAACATAATAACGTATATTAGATTTGAGGAGAAATCCGTCAAGTCTAATTAACACTTTTCTTCTCAAGGTGTTATGCACAACACAACCTTTTTCTGTGGACCGATTCGACCGGCTTCTGTTAGTTTCGGTCCCATGTTGCGCTTTTTTGAACTATCCCGAACCAACGCACGATGCGTCTTAATGATAAGGCTTGCAGCAACCATAGGGCTCTTTTTGCTGATGTTCTCGGCCTGCCGCCCTCCTCGAGAAGAACCCGTTCCCGAACCCACTCCTACAGCGACACTGCTCCCGACCCCTGCGCCCTCACCCATTTCCCTGCCCACACCCATTCCGGCCCTCTCCTGGATTCATGCGGAAAACGGTTTTTTTGTGGATGAAGACGGCATCCCGGTCTCTCTGCGCGGATGTAATTTGGGCAATTGGTTCCTCCTCGAAATGTGGATGCTGGACATGAACGAATTCACCGATCAATACGAGTTCGAAAAAACGCTCGAATCCCGTTTCGGTGAACAGGAAAAAAACCGCCTGATGGAAATCTATCGCACCCATTGGATTACCGAGCGCGATTTTGACCTGATCGCAACCAGTGGATTGAATGTGGTTCGCATACCCTTCCACTATTCCCTGCTGGAGGATGACCGCCACCCCATGGTGATGAAGGAAAACGGCCTCGCCTGGCTCGACCGGGCTGTCGAGATGGCTGCAAAGAGAAACCTTTATGTCATCCTTGATTTGCACGGAGTTCAGGGGGGACAAAGCACCGATCATACCACCGGACGCGCCGGCATGAACAAACTCTGGTCCGACAAAACCAGCCAGGAACGCTGCATCTGGCTCTGGCGGGAACTGGCCGCTCACTACCGGAATAATTCAACCGTGATGGCCTACGATGTCATCAACGAACCCTTCGGTGAGTATAAAAAAAAGGATGAGCATGAGCCCGTACTGGCCAACCTGTTCGGCAAAATTTATGATGCCATCCGCGAGAAAGACGCCCGCCACATCATCCTGATCCCCGGAACGCACAGCGGAGTGGAATTCTACGGCGATCCGCGTGAAAAAGGCTGGAAGCAGATCGGCTTTACGGAACATTTTTATCCCGGACTCTTCGGCGAACCAGCCAATATCGAGTCGCATGTTCAGTTTATCCAACACAAACTGCCGTGGCGGGTTCGCTACTTCAAAGAGCTGAACACCCCCTTTCTCGTGGGCGAATTCCAAACGGTCTTCCGACGGCTTGGGGGCGGCGCCCTCATGCGGTATTACTATGACCTCTACAATCACTATGGGTGGGCCGCCACCATGTGGAGTTATAAAATCCTGAAACGATCCGGCGGCGAAAAGGATAATTCCTGGGGCATCGTATCCAATCTCAAGCCCATGCCGCTGGTCAACATGACCGATTCCACCAAAGAGGAAATTGAACAGCTGTTTGAATGGTTTGGAACCATGAAATACGTTGAAAACCAGAACTTACTCTCCGCCATTCAGGCGGAATTCCCACCGCCTCTGGAGCTGCCTGAGCTCACGCCATTGCTTATGGAAGCACCGCAAACCGACGCGCTGCCGCCGGGATGGACATCGGAAAATATCGGACGACGTGCCCGCGGAGGGCAGGAACTCATAGCCCCGGATGTTCTCAACCTGTATGGCGCCGGGGAGGATATCTGGGAAACAGACGATTCATTCTATTTTCTCTCCCGCCCGGCCAACGCCAACGCCGCCCTTTCCGCCACCCTGCACAGCGTTTCCGAAACACATCGGCACGCCAAGGCCGGCCTCATGCTCCGCTCTTCCAGCGAATCGGACGCAGCCCATCTCCTGATTGCCGTATTTCCAGACGGCCTGGTCTCCATTGGATGGCGGGCGGAAAAAGAAAAGGTGATGAAACAGATCAATCTGAAAGAACTTACGTTCCCCATCCGACTGACCCTGCAACGGAAAGGCGGCTTGGCCCAGGTTTCCTGCTCCTCGTCCGATGGAAAAAACATTACCCGAAAATTCAAGCTCTCCGCGGACTTTAGCGGGCCATGCCGCCTGGGTTTTGCCGCTTGCAGTCACGACGTACACTACTTCACCGAGGCCCCCTTCACCAATATTCGATGGATGCCGTGATTCCCACCGACGCCGAAAATAACTTTTTAAAGATAATCCGCTTGAAGAATTTTCCTGCAGCGTTATTCTCGCCCCCGTCATTTAAACCACTCAGGAGGATAAATAATGGCTTATGTAATCACAGATAAATGCACCATGTGCGGAAGTTGCAAAGAGGTATGCCCGGTAGAGGCCATCAGCGAAGGTGACCCCAAATTCACCATTGATGCGGATACCTGCATCGACTGCGGCGCTTGTGCTGCCGAATGTCCGGCAGACGCCATCAACGAAGGTTGATTCCGCCTCTTTTGATCACGCCCCGGCATACCGCCGGGGCTTTTTTTGTTACATCAGGGAAAGCAATACCTCTGATTTATCGGATTCGGCTACAATCACATCCATAATGGCGTAATAATCCTCCTCGCCCAGCTTGAGTGCCTGCCAGGTTTCGGAGGAACAGCGTGGCGCCGCAGCATCGCCGCTGTTTCCGATCATACGAAAATTGCAGATATAATTCGACGCTTCACAAATGCGCACCAGCTCCTGGTGCTCCGTTTTAGCCCGTTTCGGATTGTGATGCCAGAGAATGGCCTCAACCATGGGCTCGGAAAGTTTCCAGCGCTTACCGAGCCAAGCCCCCACCGCGGCATGATCCGTCCCGAACACTTTGTATTCCGCCTGAACCAGCGTAATCCGTTCCGTCTTGCTTAACTCAATCGCCTGCATGAACTCATCATGAAAATACTGAGCGAACACCAGTTTGCCCACATCATGAATCAAACCCGAGAGATGCAGAAATTCCTTCTCGTAGCGGTGCGTCAAATGCGGCTTGCACGCCTGCATCACCGCACACGCCGCGATCCCGACCGATACGCAGTGCCGCCAGAATTCCTTGCGGTCAAAACCGCCTGCGGACTCTCCAAACGCCTTGAAAACGCTCGTCGAGATGGCCAGGTTGTTCACCGCGTTAAATCCCATTCGCGAGATGGCCAGCTTCAGCGAATCAATCTGACCCGAAGCACCCCCATACAGCGCCGAATTCACCACCTTCAGAATCTTGGCCATCATCGCCGGATCGTCTTCAATGATTGAAGCCACTTTCGCCGCATCCGAACGTGGATTGCGTATCGCTTCGCGCAGCTTGTCGATAATCACCGGCAGTGTTGGCAAATCACTGACGGTTTCCAGTTTCTTGAAAACCTGAATGGATTCCATGCTCACCTGACTCCAAAGACCGTGACGAAAAACCGTTGCATACTCATCGTGGGCAGGTTACATATCGGGACCGATTTTACAAGTAAAAGGTTGTACGCGAATGAGCTCCGCCTCAAACCGGACGAACGCACATTCCGCCCCCCAACCGGATGAAGGCATACTATGCGAATGATTGGAACATTGGCCGGGAAACTGAACACCGAGCGCTTTTCGCTCTTTCTTCTCTCCAGAGGCATCACCAACGAATGGGATGCCGCCGACGCTGATTCCTATATCGTTTGGGTACATTCCGAAGATCAACTGAGCGAAGCCAAATCCCTACTCGACCGCTTTATCAACAATTCACAGGATCCGGTCTTCCTGGAGGGAGCCGCCACCGGAGCCCAACAAAAGCGCAACGAAGACCGCGTCACGCGACGTGTAAAACGTACGGAATCCTTTCGCCGACGCCATGCTCTCGTTTCTTCCGCCGGACACGTCACTCTGACCATTATCATCCTGTGCGTTTTCGTCTTTATGCTTTCCGACATGGGAAAAAAAACCGCCTTTCTGAATCAACTGCTCATCAGTGCCTACGTGCCGATCCCCGGCATCCACTGGTGGAACTCCCTCATTGAAATACGCAATGGTCAACTCTGGCGGCTGGTGACCCCTATTTTCGTCCATTTCAGCGTTCTCCACATTATATTCAACATGCTCTGGCTCTTTGACCTGGGCTCCATGCTGGAACGCAAAAAAGGCTCCACCTTTCTTGTACTCTTCATCATCGCCGTGGCCATCCCGTCTAATCTCGCTCAATACGTCTTCAGCGGCCCCATGTTTGGAGGCATGTCCGGCGTCGTGTATGCCATGCTCGGTTACATCTGGATGAAGAGCCGCTTCGCACCCGAAGAAAAGATGTTTCTGCATCCCACCACCGTCACCATGATGCTCGCCTTCCTGGCCCTTGGCTTTTTCGGTGTGATGGGAAACATGGCCAACATGGTGCATACGGTCGGTCTTCTGACCGGAGTTGCCTGGGGATACTTATCCTCTCTACGGAAATATTGAAACCCGGCGCCGTCCGCCGCACGGGGAATACGCGCATGAAAGATAAACTTCTTGTTGTACAAATCGCCGCCCTGGGCGCAGACCTGCTCCGACAGGCCGGAATAAACGCACTCAATGGAATGCCGTTTCATCCCGCCAAATCCGTATTTCCCGCCCTGACCTCTCCTTTTCAGGCTTCCCTGCGCACGGCCCTCTCCCCCGAAAGCCACGGACTCCTCCTGAACGGATTCTTCAACCGCGCCACCCGAAAACCGGCCTTCTGGGAGCAATCCGCTTCCCTGATCTCTCTCCCGCGCATCTGGGAAAACGTTCGCGCACAGAACCGAACCGTCGCCCTACTCTTCTGGCAGCAGAGTCTCGGGGAAAGCGCCGACTTCATTTTATCCCCCGCCCCCATTCACAAACATCACGGCGGAATGATTCAGGACTGTTACAGCAAACCGGACGGCCTTTATCCTCAACTCACACAAGCCCTGAAACGTCCCTTTAACCTCATGCACTACTGGGGGCCCCTCGCCTCACACAAAACGGGCGACTGGATTGCCGAGGCCACTGCCGAAGTCATCGCCAATCCAGCCTACGCCCCCGATCTTTGCCTCACCTATCTACCCACCCTGGACTACGACCTCCAACGCCACGGCCCCTCCTCAAAACAGGCCCGCCGTGCCCTCACGCATCTCTTCCAACAACTGGAACTCATAACCCACGCCGCCGAAACAAACGGCTATCGACTCCTCCTTCTCGGGGATTACGCCATCGGTGAAGTAACCATAGGACCCCTCTTTCCCAACCGCATCCTTCTCGAAAACAACCTCCTGAAAACCCGCAGGATACGCGGGCGGCTCTACCCCGACCTCTATGATTCCCCCGCTTTCGTACTCGCCGATCACGAAGTCGGCCAGGTCTTCGTCCGAAATCCCTCCAACCTCCCGCGCGTACTTGAACTCCTTTCCGCGCTCGATGGCGTCGAATCTGTTCATCCATTCACCCTGCGTCAGACCTCCACCGAGCCGCCCGATACCGCCCCCGACGCCCTTCTCCTCGCCAAACCCGGCGCCTGGATCGCCTATCCCTGGTGGACCGATCCTCACGAGGCTCCCGACTACGCCCGCCACGTGGATATTCACAGCAAACCCGGCTACGACCCCTGCGAACTATTCTGGGGCTGGCCCCCCGGCTCCATCAGCCTTGATCCATACCGTATCAAAGGCTCGCACGGACGTGCCGATCGCCCCATCGCCTGGGCCTCCAACGCGCTCGATACCATTCCAACCGATACCATCGAACTGGCCGAAGACCTGGCCTATCTCCTTCGCACATCCTGACAGGTAATCCCATGCCCAACACCCCAATACGACAGACCTTCTCTTATCAGCAGCAATTCACCGTGCCCTTTGAATATCCCGTTCATTTCACCACCGACCTTTTCAACCCCGCGAACACCCTGCTGACAGACACCATAGACCGCCTGCACGAACATCGAAAACACCGGGTGATCGTGCTCATCGACGAAGGACTCGCCCAGGCCCAGCCGCACCTTGCCGACCGGATTGACGCCTACCTGCAAGCATTCCCGCAGCAAATCGAAATCGTCCACCAACCGTTCCTTGTTCCCGGCGGCGAACCGGTTAAAAAAGACCGATCTGCGCTGGATCAGGTGCTCAACATCCTGGGCGACACCCACTACCGCCTGTGCCGTCAAAGCTTTGTCCTGGCCGTGGGCGGCGGAAGCTTTCTCGACCTCGTCGGCCTCGCCGCCGCGCTCGTGCACCGCGGCCTGCGTCTCGTGCGCATTCCCTCCACCGTACTCGCACAGAATGATTCCGCGGTCGGGGTTAAAAACGGAATCGACCGCAATGATCAGAAAAACTTTCTCGGCACCTTTGCCCCACCCTTCGCCGTACTCTGCGACGCCGACCTCCTTGCCACGCTCCCCGACAAATACTGGCGAGGCGGCATTGCCGAAGCCTTCAAAGTCGCCATCATTCGGGATGCCGACTTCTTCGATTTCCTCTGCGAAAACGCCCGCGCCCTGAAACAGCGCGACACCCAACTCATGGAATCACTCATTCAACGCTGCGCGGCACTGCACCTGGATCACATCCGCCTCGGCGGCGATCCCTTCGAAACCGGCGTCGCCCGTCCCCTCGACTTCGGTCATTGGGCCGCCCATCGAATCGAAATCCTCTCCGATCAAACCTTTGGCCACGGACTGGCCGTGGCCGTCGGGCTCGCCATCGACACCTGCTGCGCGGCCGACCTCGGACTCCTCACCGCCAGCGAACGCGACCGCATTCTCCAGGCACTCCATGAAGCCGACCTGCCCCTCTACACCCCCCTGCTCGACGAGCGCAACGCGCAAGGCGATCTTCGCATCCTGCAAGGACTCGCCGACTTTCGCGAACACCTCGGGGGAAACCTTACCCTCACCATGCCCCACGGCATCGGACACCAAACCGATATACACGAAATGCCCACCGCCCAGGTCGAAGCCGCCATCGGGCTCCTACGTCGCTTTGCAGAATAAACCACCTCGTGCGAAATGGATTGTTCGTGCCGATAACAACGCAGAATGACGACGTCATCGCCATCATGATCAAAACGCATTGATCAGAATATGAGGATATGAAAATCGAAATCTGCGAAATGGCGGCTCAGGCGTTTTTGGATATCCTGCTGAAGGTGGAGCAGCTCCGCGTTTGTTGTGGTTGCAGGGAATCTGGCCTCCACATCGATCACGCGGGTTCCCCCTCTTTTCGACGTTCGTATGTTTCCCACCTTTTCCATTCTTTCGAGATGGGGGGCCAGTGCCTGTAAAACCAGCAGTTGGTCCTTTTCGGGCAATGGCCATTCGATGAGCGCGCTGAAGTTGCTCCGGAGCAATTTCACGGAGCGAACTCCAAGCAGAAGCAACAATCCTAAGGAGATTATAACGTCGCTCCAATACACATAGCTTTTCGTTTGGTGTCCAATCAGGGCTGCGGCTGCGATAAGAAACAGAACCGTCAAATCGCGAAGGACCGCAAAGCGGTAGACGGAATAGAACACTTCAATACCCGGTGATTCATATCTTTTCCTGGCCTTGATGACTTGGTAAAGAACCACACATCCGCTGCAAAAGCCGAAGAAGAGCAATACGATCGCGGCACGGAGATTCGGGGCGACGTGATCTGCGCGGATGGATCTGCCCATTTCAAACAGTCCGTAGACAACACCAAGAAAAATAAAGCCGGCATCCAGAAAGGCCAGGGCATTTTCCATCTTCTTGGTTCCGTAGGGGAACTTATAGATATTACCCTCTTTCATCTGCCGGTATACAAAAAGCCAGCCGCCTTCGGCCAGTATCCCACTGAGAGATAAGACGAGGGGAACCAGCGCTATTTGTGCATGAGTGGCAAGAACGGTGTAGACAGACGCCGGGAATTGAATACAGGAAAATGAAAAGGCCCATATCACAAAACGATGCGCATCAACATGGTTGAATGAGGTCTGGTTATTCATGTCGGACCTATTTTAATAATACTATTCAGATAGGGCAACTTGATTTCTATGAATCAGTATGGGGCTTAGGAGTGCAGAACTGGAAATAGATTCGTAAAATATCCAACCAGAATTAAAGGGTACCCTCAGGACACTTCCAACCACCGGAAACGGTTGAACACTCGCAACACACTTGTTTTTTATCGGGTTGTGAGATAGAAATCCAAGTCCATGAAGCCGACTGCCATCAATGCCCATCTGACCTACAGCATGAACGTTCATCCGGGAGAAAACCTGGCGGATCAGTTGGACGCCGTCAGGCAGAACGTCCTACCCCTGAAACAGACCCTCGCACCCCATAAACCTTTCGGGCTCGGTCTGCGCCTGAGTGCAAGGGCCGCCGAAGAACTCACCGCGACCCGGAACCTCGACTCTCTAAAACAACTCCTTAACCAACATCAGCTCTACGTCTTCACCATCAATGGATTTCCCTACGGGCAATTTCACGGCACCGTCGTGAAAGAAAACGTCTACCGACCGGATTGGACGTCACCGGAACGACTGGCCTATACCTGCCGCATCGCAGACCTCCTCGCCGCCCTGTTGCCGGAAGGCATCCCGGGAAGCATCAGCACGGTTCCCGTGGCGTATCGCTCCGATGCACCAGCCCATCTCGAATCTGCCATCCGGCATCTGACAACAGCCGCTCAACACCTGCACGCGCTCCATGAAAAAACCGGACGCCTCATTCAGCTCGCGCTCGAACCGGAGCCGGATTGCCTTCTCGAATCCACGCAGGATTGCATCGCTTTCTTCCATCAGCACCTGCCTGATGAAAAAACGCGTCGACACCTCGGTATCTGCCTGGACACCTGTCACTTCGCCGTGGGATTTGAAAATCCGACCAACAGCCTGCGAAACCTCCGCGAGGCGGAAATCTCCATCCCGAAAATTCAACTCAGCGCCGCCCTTAAAACGCATGCCGCCCACGCCGAAAAACTGCGTCCCTTCTGTGACGCCGTCTATCTCCATCAAACCAGAATCCGCCGGAAGGATGGCACGATCATCCCGTATCCCGACCTGTCCGAAGCGATCGATCGCGAAGTGCACACCCGCGATGCCGAGTGGCGAACCCATTATCATGTCCCGCTTTATTTCAAGTCGGGCACCGACCTGCAATCCACCGCCGACCTCCTCACTCCGGACTTCTTTCAAACCGCCCTGGACGTTGGCATCCCCCACTTCGAAATCGAAACCTATACGCTCCATGTACTCCCGCCCGCGCAGCGCCCGAAAAACCTCACGGAAAGTCTTCTGCGTGAATATCAATGGACACTCGAAAGGATGCCATCATGAACCCCTCGCTGATCACCGACATGGCCAGTGCCTTCTATGATTCCTGCATTCTCTTCGCCGCTTCAGACGCCGGGCTGTTCACCGCCCTCGCAGCACATCCCCACAGCACGGGCGATGAGTTGGCCGAACGCTGCAACCTGAACCCGCGTAGCGCCCGCCTCCTCCTCGATGCCTGCGTCGCCTTGAAACTCCTCGTGAAAAATAACAACAGCTATGCCAACACCCCCGAAAGCGCCCTTTTCCTTGTGGCCGGCTCGCCTGCCGATCTGACCGGCGCCATTCGCTATAATCGCGATGTCTATGCCGCCTGGGGACGCCTCGGCGAATTCGCCCGAACCGGAACACCCGTCGAAAAACCGGAACTTCACCTCGGCGACGACGAGTCCCGCACACGCACCTTTGTCCACTCCATGCACGGACGTGCCCTGGGCATTGGACGCAGCGTGATTCCGCTCCTGGATTTATCCGGTTGCCGGAAACTCTTTGATGTCGGCGGCGGACCAGGCACCTATTCCGTACTCTGTGCACAAGCCTGGCCCGATCTCACCTGCACCGTGCTGGACCTTCCCGGCGTGGCGCGTGTGGCCGATGAGCTGATTACCCAGGCCGAATTGTCCGAGCGCGTAAAAACCATCCCCGGCGATTATCACACGGCCGACTTCCCGAACGACCTGGATGTCTGCCTCTTCTTCGGTATGCTGCATCAGGAAACGCCGGAAAGCATCACCCAACTTTTCCAAAAAGCCTATGCCGCGCTGAAACCCGGCGGCATCCTCTACGTGCTGGATATGATGACCGACGCTTCGCACACGTTGCCCCCCTTCTCCGCGCTCTTCGCCGTCAACATGGCCCTCACCACAGAAAACGGCTGGGTATTCTCCGATGAAGAATTGAAAACCTGGCTCTATGAAACCGGCTTCTCCGATTTCACCTGCCAACCGCTACCACCACCCATGCCGCACTGGCTGGCCTCCGCACGTAAACTGTAAATCAACCAGAAGGGCCATAAGGATTGACTCCCTCGCGTTCCGGTCCTCCGAACAGCTCTCCATGCCCTCCATGGGCCCATCGCGGGTTCAATCGAGTCGTATAAAGGGGCGGAGTATTTCAATCCGTTCAAGTGTAATGCCCTGTACACGCTGCATTTCATCCAGCTCCTGAAAAGGTCTGTTTTTCAGGATGCGTTCGGCAATGGCCGGCCCAATGCCCGGGAGCGTCTGCAATTCGCGTTTCGAGGCGGTGTTGATGACAATAAGTTCCGGCGGCTCGTCCGCGTCGCCTCCGCCGATGCCGGAACGAATGGAGCGGATTTCGGTATCTTCCTGACGCTGGGTGGCACGCAGATCCGCCAGCAGGTCCGGGTCGGAATATTTCCAGGCGCCGACATTACGCAACATGGCCGAGCCCTCCAGATCGCTCAGCTTGGCTTTGATTTCGTCGCGCCGGACGCCGTTCTGATTTTCCCGTCCGACCCCATAGGCACGGGCTAAACCCTGACGTACCAGCAGGGTGGCGAGGTCGTCTCCGTCGGAGGTTTGCACAAAGGCATAGATACGGCCTTCCGCGCTTCGGCCCAGGGCGGAAGCGAAGGCGGTATAGACCGTGAACGGTTTTTGCAGGCGCTCCCGGGTGAATTCGGCGGCTTCTTTTCCAATCTCGATGAGGGTCTGTTCGTCGCTCAATCCGAAGTAGCGGCGTTGTTCCCGGATTCGACGCACGTCGGATTCCCAACTGGCGCTGGTTTCAGGGCAATCCACAAAATAGAGACGTACACGCACCTTGCGTTGCTTGTCGAGCTGAACGCTGAAGCTGTCCCCATCGTTGGCTTCATTGGGGATCCATTGCACGCCATGGTAGCTTTCCATATCCGCCGCCCGACAACTCACGCACGCCGGACCCATCACCGCCAAGCAGTACATCACGCCGAAAAGGCCCGCTGCCCGCCTCATTTTTTCCTCTTTCCGGTCATAGCTGCCGCAATGAAGTCCCGAAAGAGCGGATGCGCTTTAAGGGGAGTGGATTGAAATTCAGGATGGAACTGACAGGCGATAAACCAGGGATGGGAGATTAATTCCACAATTTCCGCCAGTTGACCGTCCGGGGACAGCCCGGAGAAGATCATCCCGTTTTCCTTCATGACGTCGCGGTAGGCATTGTTGAATTCATATCGGTGACGATGCCGCTCCTCCACCCGATTCTTCTTATAGGCTTTGCGGGTTTTCGTTTTGTCCTTTATTTTGCAGGGATAGGAGCCCAAACGCATCGTGCCGCCTTTGGCGGTGACGTCTTTCTGATTCTCCATCAGATCGATCACCGGATGCTCCAGACGCTCGGCAAATTCGGTGCTGTT
This sequence comes from Kiritimatiellia bacterium, assembly GCA_028708815.1. Classification (GTDB taxonomy): domain Bacteria; phylum Verrucomicrobiota; class Kiritimatiellia; order RZYC01; family RZYC01; genus JAQVYB01. Next base: position 19,236 of record JAQVYB010000063.1, read on the forward strand.
GGCATTTTTCATTCCGCAAACATTGCGGGCGAATTCCATGACGGCACATTGCATGCCGAGACAGATTCCGAAAAAGGGAATGCCTTTTTCACGGGCGTAGGTGATGGCTTTTATTTTGCCTTCAATGCCGCGACCACCAAATCCGCCTGGCACCAGGATGCCGTCGGTATTTTTCAAGAGGCGTGCGGCACCTTTCTTTTCAATCTCCTCGGACTCAATCATCTTCAAATTCACTTTGACCCGATTGGCGATACCGCCATGGGTCAGTGCCTCGTAAATGCTTTTATAGGAATCGCGCAGACTGATGTATTTTCCCACCACGGAAATGGTCACCTCGCCGCGATCCGGGTGAATCAGGGAGTTGATCATCTTCCGCCAATCACTCATGCGCAGGTTATTGACGTGCAAACCAAGCTTTTCAAGCACGTATACATCCAGTTCCTGCTCCGCAAGCCCAAGCGGAACTTCATAGATCGAATGGTCCACATCCTTTTCTTCAATGACGAGTTTGCGGTCCACATTGCAGAAAAGCGCCATTTTTTCTTTGTGTTCATCGGCCATATGCCGCTCGCATCGGCAGACCAGAATATCCGGAATGATTCCAATGGTACGTAATACACCCACCGATTGCTGAGACGGCTTGGTTTTCATTTCGCCGGCGGCTTTGATGTAGGGAACCAGCGTAATATGAATAAAAAGCACATTCCCCACTCCCGCTTCCTGGCGGTACTGGCGAAGCGCCTCCAGAAACGGAAGCGACTCAATATCGCCCACCGTACCGCCGATTTCCGTGATCACAATATCCACGTCGGGAGCATCGAGTGAACAGATGGCGTTTTTTATTTCATCGGTGATGTGCGGGATGACCTGTACGGTCTTGCCGAGGTAGCCGCCTTCCCGCTCACGGGAAATCACCGAGCTGTAGATCCGACCGGTGGTGAAATTACTGTTTCGCCCGCAATCCTTTCCCGTGAAGCGCTCGTAATGCCCGAGGTCAAGGTCTGTTTCCGCTCCATCCACCGTGACATACACCTCCCCATGCTGAAACGGCGACATCGTGCCGGGGTCCACATTCAGGTAGGGATCCATCTTCTGAAGCCGTACGCGATAGCCCCTGCGCTCCAGCAAAAGGGCCACGGAAGCGGCGGTGAGTCCTTTACCCAGCGAAGAAACCACCCCGCCTGTTACGAATATATGTTTGGTCATAGTATGGATTCCTTAAGGGTCGATGCATTGTCATGTTCAAGAGCTTTTTTACCCTGCATGGCGGATATATCCATCGGGTAGTTTCCGGTGAAACAGGCGGTACAGAAATCTTCCGCTTTTTCGAGGGGGCGCAGCAGACCCTCGACGCTGAGATAGCCCAGGCTGTCCGCTCCCAAATAGCGGCAGATTTTCGTTGTGTCATTGCCGCCTGCAATCAGTTCCTCCCGGCTCGGAAAATCAATTCCGAAGAAGCAGGGATGAGCAGTGGGTGGGCAGGAAATGCGCACATGAATTTCCTTGGCGCCCGCTTCGCGCAGAAGGGCTACCCGGCGTTTGGCGGTGGTGCCCCGTACGATGGAATCATCCACCACCACCACGCGCTTTCCGCGAATCACTTCCGGCAGAACCGCCAGCTTCATATCCGCACCCAAGGCCCGATCGCCGGCTTCCGGCATGATAAACGTCCGCCCCACATAGTGATTGCGGATAAAACC
>JAQVYB010000003.1 GCA_028708815.1 Kiritimatiellia bacterium
CCAGCATGATTCGCTACAGTCTGGAACGCCCGGAGGATTTCGAGACCACGCCGCGGAGTGACGTTTTTCCGTCAGGCGGCAAGGGCAACGAAATGTTCGAACAGGATATGCCGTGATGAAAACAGATGGATTGGGAATGAAAAATCCGGATGAATTGGCCCGCCTGGCAAAAACGGCGGTGGAGTCAGCCTTTTCGGTCGCGTTGCGCATGGTGGAAAAGGATGAGGTCTTCTGCATTTATGGTGCGGGGGACGTGGGGGAGCTGCTTTTTTCTTTTTGTTGTGAACGCGGATTAAAGCCAACCGCTTTTTTGGATGATCTTTCAGAGCGGAAGACCTTCTGCGGCATCCCTGTTTTCGGGGTCCAGGCCGGGGTGGAGGCGTTTCGGCCCGGCAGTATTCTGTTGGGAACCATCAAAGCCACGAAACGCATGCAGCAGAATTTGGCGGCGTTGAATTATTCGGGGAACGTCTATACGGTGTACGATGCCCATACGCATTTTCGTCCGCCCCATCAGCACTATGTGGTTACCCCGCGCGAAGAGATTCAGGTCTTTCATAATAAACATGCCGGCCGGCGGGCTTTTGTGATTGGAAACGGACCGAGTCTTCTGAAGACGGACCCGCGTCGCTTAATGGCGCAAAACGAAATTACCTTTGCTGCCAATAATATTTTTCTGCTGGAGGGTTTTGAACCGACTTACTATACGGCGATAGACCGCGTGTTGACCCTGGATCGTGCGGATGAGATCAATGCCTTGCCGTGGACGAAGTTCTTCCCGCATCTGGTTTCGGACTGGATCACCAACGGCCTTTTTCTGAATGCGCATCACCGAGATTGGCCCGAACATTTTTCGGATGATATCAGTGAATGTTTGGAGATTGATTTTACCGTAACGTATTCCATGCTCCAGATTGCCTTATATATGGGGTGCAGCCCGGTTTATCTCATCGGGGTGGATCATACGTATGCGGTGAACCCGGCGCAGTGTCATGAAGAGGGGGGTATCCTGACTTCGGTTGCCCGTGATCCCAACCACTTTCATCCCGGATATTTTGGAAAGGGGTATCGTTGGAGTAAGCCGCGAATGGAGCCGTTGGAAGCCTGCTATCGTGTGGCATGGGATGCCTACAAGGCTCATGGGTTTGAACTGTATAATGCGACGGCGGGTGGCGCGCTGGAGGTGTTGCCTCGCCGGGATTTTGAATCGTTGGTTGAGCCGAAAAAGTGAGGCCTATGGAAAGCAAGTCCTATACGGTATTGTTTGAGCATGATGTGGCGGGACTGATTGAGCATCTGCGTCCGGTTGTGCAGGCCTGGCTGCGACTGGGTCAGTGTGCAGTGATTGCCGCTCCCGCAGGAGAGATGAATTCTGTTCGTTCGGGCTATCGCGAGTTGGAGTCGGAACGGTTGCGGTTTGTGGATAGTGACAATCCATTGCTCGATTGGTCGGCTATTTCAGCCCTGGTGAATGACCAACCCGATACGCCCGGTGACATCTGCCGCAGCACCACGTCTCGCTGGGATATTCCGCGCATCACGATGAATCACGGATTGACGGATAAAAAAACAACGTTTCCCGCAGATATTCTGGGCAATACCGTGGGGTTGAACAATGTGCTTTTTGCCAGTGGCCCGGCGATGTTTTGCGGATCCTGGGTGGCGTATACGGAAAAATGGCCGGAAATTGCCCACTCGCTGAAAATTATTCCAATCGGAGCGCCGAAGACGGACTGTCTTTTTGACGGAACCTATTGTCGGGCGGAGGTGCTGAACGACTTGGGCTTGAATCCGGAGTGGCCCACCGTGTTGTATGCGCCGACCTATCAGCAGGAGGCCTCGCTGGAGGTCGCGGGGGAGGCGATTATTCGTACGCTGGCGTCTTTGCCGGTAAATGTGTTGGTACGGTTGCACCACTTTTCGCTGGATCAGCAACATGCCCTGGCCCGCCAACGAGGACACCACGGTCGCGTGTGGGCCTCGGTGATGAAGACCATCGAGGCGGAGTGTCCGAACGTGAGGCATGTGACCGGCAGCAGCAATCCCTATTTTGTGGCGGCGGATGTGCTGGTTGGGGATGCCAGTGGGGCGAGTTTTGAATATGTTTTACAGGATAAGCCGGTGGTCTTTTATGATGTGCCGGCGTTTTTTGCGTGTCATGGAACCGAAGGCGTTGGTTTTTGGGGGCGCAATGCCGGGACAATCGTACACGATACGGCTGAATTGGGAGAGGCGGTCTTGGATGCGTTGGCTAATCCGGAGAAATCAAGTGGCGCCCGGAAGGAGCTGATTGACAAGTTGGTCTATCATCGGGGAGATGCCGCCCGGCGTGCCGCGCAGGCATTACTGCACTTGATTGAGGGCGATCTGGAATATCCCGATTGGGGGCCGCGTACCCTCTTGTGGCAGGAGCGCCTGCTTCAGTGTTATCTGCTGGAGCGGCTTGCCCGTTGTTCCCGTGAATTTAATCGAGTGGCGCTGTTCGGTGCGGGGTTGCATGCGCATCGCCTGTTGCGTTTGATGAAGCGCGGTGGCGGCGCGGCCCTGAGCATGCCCCATCTCGTGGTGATATTGGATGATGGCGATGCCGTTCCGCCGGAAATCGATGGAATTCCCGTGAAAAAACCGGAACCCGTCTGGAGCGAGTCCGTGGATGCTGTTGTGATTGCATCCGACTACCATCAAGCCGCCATTCGCAAGCGCTGTCGGGAGTTGTTCGGTCCCGAGTTTCCGGTGATCGATTTATTCAGCGCCTTCCCGTGGCATCGTCCATGCGTACAGCTAAACAAGGCCGTCAATGAACCATGAAATCACCTGCCGAACAGAAAATCATCCAGATTGACATCACCAATGCCTGCCCGCATGCGTGTTCGAATTGCACGCGTTTTTGCGGACACCACGTGAAACCGTTTATGATGGATTATGCGTCGTTTACCCGGGCGGTGGATTCGTTGGCGGATTTCCCGGGCATGGTCGGCGTGATGGGTGGGGAGCCGACGCTGCATCCCGAATTTGAGCGTTTGGTGAATTATTATGCATCGGTGATCGGGGACGGGGAGCGCAGCCGTCGGGCGCTGGAGCCCTTGATTGATTTTTCGCAATATCGAACGGAAGAGCTGTCGAGTGTGGAGTGTCGGCGCGGGCTGTGGACCTCGCTGGGGGCGGGATATTATCGGAATTATGAGCAGATTCAGGAGGTGTTTGATTATCAGTGTATCAATGACCATGTAAATCCGGGCCTGCATCAGGCGTTGTTGATTACCCGGCGGGAGCTGGGGATTCCGGATGAGGAGTGGTTTGCGTTGCGGGATGCCTGTTGGGTTCAGAATTTGTGGAGCAGTTGCATTACACCCAAGGGGGCCTTTTTCTGCGAAGTGGCCGGAGCGCTGGATATGTTGTTTGGGGGTCCGGGCGGTTGGCCGGTGGAGCCGGGCTGGTGGCGGCGGAAACCGGAAGATTTCGGGGATCAGCTTCAATGGTGCGAGCTGTGCGGCGCGGCTCTTCAGTCGCCTCGCCGGCGGGCAAACGAGGAGATCGACGATGTGTCGCCGATGTTGCTGAAAAAATTGCAGGAAGTGCATAGTCCCAAGGCTAAGACGAACGGGGTGCAGGTGATTTCCGTGGCCGACACGGCTCGTGGTTCATCCTATAAGCCCTCGGCGGAATGGTATTTGCCGCAGAGTGACAATGCGCAGCGCATTGATCCGACCAATCGAAGCATTTACCCTCAGCAGATTGTTGCGCTTGTATTCTTGCAGGATCCTGCGGAGCTTGAGGCGGTGAAATCCAGCCTGGCGCCGTTTGATAAAACATTTGTGGTTGGTCCGGATTCGTGCATGGAAGCTGTGAAGCAGTCCGGCGCGGTATGGTTGGGTGCCGCGTCCCCGAACTTGGCGGCGGTTATGCAGCGGATGCGCGACGAGTTTGGAGTGCATGACTGGGTGCTGCTGCTGGAGTGCGGGGTTGAGCCGCGTCATGATTTTGCGGCGCGTGTTCGGCAGTGGGTGCTGAATCCGGGATGTTTGTATTATCAGAAGCGAACCGTGGAGCACGGGTTGGTGGTGGAGCGTCTTGCGCCGGAGCGAGCTGTATGGTTGATGGAAGATATGCTGTTCATGCTCGTGAATATGAAGGCCCGTGCCTGGCGGGGCATGGACGGAAATACGCCCTTGCCGATGTGCTGGGAGCCCCGCAAACGGATTGATTTATTTTCGTGGGTTCAGCGTGTGAACGGAGTGGATGAGCGGGCCGTGGAGGCCGAAATGATGGCTCGGCACCTTCTATCTCTGTGGGCGGCACTGCATGCCTGTCACTCGGAGATCGTGCTGTTTGGAGCGGGGTTGCATACGCAGTGGTTGCTGAAATTGCTGAAAGAGGCCGCGTTGCCCATGCCTCGTTGGATTGTCGATGATTCAGCAGACGGGGGCGCGGATTTATCGGGGATTCCGGTGGTGAAACCGCAATCGATCCCGCCACCGAGCGTGGTCATGCTGTCCATCAATCAACGTCGTTTAGGAGCGCGACTGAAGGCGCGCTGTGTCGCGTGTTGGGGTGCGAACGTGCCGGTGGTGGATCCGTATCAGTATTTTCCCGAAAAACCCTACCGTCGGATGCTTGTGAACCCTCAGGGTTGAGCGGCTTTGGCACGCTGGACCGCAGAGAGATAATCCATGATGCCGTCAGCCAGGGATTGGGCCGCCTTGCGGCGGTATGACGCACCTGCGAACAGGCGGTCTTCTTCCGGATTGGAAAGAAAGCCGCACTCGACGAGTGCCGCGGGGCAGGGCGCATTTTTCAAGACATGGAAACGCGCGCGTTTGAGGCCGCGATCGACACCGGGTATGGTTTTGAGCATGTTTTTCTGAAGGTAATAGCCCAGGATGACGTTGGCGGCGTCATGGCGGTTTCCGGGGTGGCTCAATCGTGTGGAAGAATCGGGTCGGCCCTGGTCGTTGGTGCTTTGATGCCCGGAGGCGCTGAGGATAAATGTTTCGCGCCCACATGAGGTTCGGTTGGCGCTCGAGTTCATGTGAATGCTGATGAAGGCATCCGCCTTCCACTTGCGGGCCTTCGTGTGGCGCTCATCAAGGGTTAGGTAGCGGTCATTTTCGCGGGTCAAATAGACGCGATACCCGGCGTTGACGAGGATTTTCCGCACCTGCGCGGCCAATTCGAGTACGATGTCCTTTTCCTCCCGTCCGCTTTTGCTTCGGGCGCCGGGGTCGCGTCCGCCATGGCCGGGATCCAGCACAACGACGCGGTACCCGTTTTGATGCAGATACTCATCGGGGCGGAGCAGGGGGTCGATCAACAGTTGCGCATCTTCGAGATCGACTGCCGGACGTTTGCGAATCGTGCATACGGGTTCGAGCAGCCAGATGAGCAGGCCATTGGCGGTGAGCTTTCGGCTGCCGGACGTGAACTCGAGATCGGTCCATCGGCTGTTCAGCGTGATCACGTTTTTTCGGGGTGTTTCATAGGCCAGCCCGTAGGTCCGCGCGACGTTTTTCAACAGCACATACTGTTGGCCATTGGGTGCGGTGGTGCTGCGGAAATCAGGTGCGCCCCGTGCCGGCAGCAGGGCAAGGCAGAGCATAAGAGCCGCGACTCCCGGATGGTTTATCATACTTCTCTTCATTCAGAATTCCAGACGGATAATCAGGTTGCGAGTTGTGCCATAATGATGAAGTGATGACCAGCCCTAACCGGTCCGGCACTCCTTTTTTTAAGATTCGTTGTGTGCGAGCCGGTTTGGTGTGCTTCATCTGCATTGCACGCAGAATGTTTGTATTCCATGATTGTAACAGCGGTCGGTTTTTCGTATGTATTTAGGTCTGATCAGCAGGAAAGGAGCCGAAGTATGGCAGAAGTCACCATTGAGCAGGTAACCCGTAAGGTCCGGGATTTATACAACAAAGCCTTTTCCGCCGTAGAGCGCGGGAATTTGGATTATGCGATTGATATGCTGCTTTCGCTTTTGGATTTGGAACCCCGGCTGTTGATCGCTCGGAAATATCTGCGGCTGGCAGAGCTGAAAAAGAGCAAGGGTAAGGGGAATCACCAGGTTTCATCCCTGATGGGCAGTATGAAGGTGATGGGTGCAAAGGGCGCCATTAAGAAGCACCCGCTGAAGGCCGTGCGCAAGGCGGAGGAATTGCTGAAAAAAGATCCGTCCAATCTACAGTTCGTCAAGTTGTTGGATGAAGCCGCCGTGGCGGCGGATATGCCCGAAGTGGCCGTTCAGACCTGGGAAATAATGCGGGATTATTATCCCAACGATGTGGATTTGCTGAAACGGCTGGGTGCCCTTTATATCAGCATGAATGAGCCGATGAAGGGGCGTGATTGCCTTGAAGTTGTGGCGAGACTGAATCCAAAGGATCAGCAGGCGCTCAAAGCCCTGAAGGATGCCTCGGCGCTGGCTACCATGAAAAAGGGCAACTGGGAGAAAGAAGGATCCTTCCGCGACAAAATGAAGGATAATAAGGAAGCCGAGCGTTTGGAGCAGCAGGCTAAGGCGGTGAAATCCGTGGTGGATATTCCGTCCATGATTGCCGAGCTGGAGCAGAAAATTGCCCAGGAGCCCGGCAACATTAATTCCTATCGCTCCATGGCCGATCTCTATGCCAAGAGTCAGCATTTCGATAAGGCCATTGAGGTGTTACTCGATGCCCAGCAGAAGGCGGAGGTGCCCGATCCACAGGTGGACCTGGCTATCAGCACGTATCGCGTGAAAGAGTTTGATCAGGAGATTGAAGCCCTGCGTACCGCCGGGCGGGAGGAAGAGGCCGCTGCGAAAGAGACCGAGCGCCTGGAATTCCGCATTAAAAATGCGCACGAATGCGTGACGCGCTATCCGAATGACCTGCAGTTTGCCTTTACCTATGGTGAGCTGCTCTTTGAACAGGATGATCTCAATGCGGCCATTCAGCAATTTCAGCGGGCGCAGCGCAGTCCTCAGCGCCGCACCAAATCGCTGTATTATCTGGCCCTGTGTTTTGAAAAGAAGGGCCAGTTGGATATTGCGCTGGAGCAGCTCAAGAAGGCCGCTTCGGAAATGCAGATGATGGACGAAGGGAAAAAGGATATTCTCTATGCCATGGGAACTCTGTATGAACAGATGGGCCAAAAAGAACAGGCCGTGGAGCACTACAAGGAAATTTATGCGGTGGATATCGGATATAAGGACGTGGCCGACCGCATTGAACGTGCCTACAAGAAATAATCGGGTGTCTGTTGTGATTCCGATTTTTCGGGCATTCCGATTTTCGTTTGTGTTGTCGTTTGGCCTGCTTGTGCTCGCCGGCTGTGGACGGGCGCCGGATACGTCTGTGCCGGATTATACTCCGGGAGCGGATGAGTTTTCGGTCATGTCGTTCAACCTGCACCAATACAGTCTGCAGGATCGCGACGGCGATGGTCAGGTGAATGACCCGAAGCCTGCGGAAGAGCGGCGGGCGGTTGTTGAAATTATCCGCAGCGAAAATCCGGATATTCTGGTGGTTCAGGAAATGGGCGATCCTTCCGTCTTTCAGGAATTTCTCTTTGCCTTGAAGGAAGCCGGATTGGACTATGAACACGTTGAGTATCTGCGTCGCGGGAAGTCCTCAATTACCATGGCCCTGCTCAGTCGCTTTCCGTTTGCCTCCCGCGAATCGCACCTGGATGACATCTACAGCATCGGCGAAGCCAAATTGCCGGTTGCCCGCGGCTTTATTGACGTGGTCGTTCAGGTGAACACCTCTTATACCATCCGCATCCTGGGCGCCCACCTGAAAGCCAAGGTCTTTTCTCCGATGGGCCATACTGAAATGCGTCGCAACGAGGCCCGCCTCCTGAATAAAAACGTGCGGCAGGCGATGAAGAACAATCCCGCAGAAAACATCCTCGTGCTGGGTGATCTGAACGATTCCTTCCAGTCCGCCGCCCTGAGGGAAGTCATGGGCAAACGCCGCCGCATACTCTTTGATCTTCGGCCCCTGGATGAATGGGGCGATGCGTGGACGCATTTCAACCGGGAGGACGACTCGTATGCCCGTATCGACTATTTTCTTGTGAACGGCGAACTGCTCTCCGAAATCAACCGCAAGAAGACCCGCACCGTTCGGAACCCGCTGACGTATGAGGCGTCGGATCACCGTCCGATTGTTGCCGTGATACGTGCGGTGGATGCCGTGACAACCAACCAGGTTTCCGCCAAAGATCTGGATGGGGACGACTAGCAAGCCGTCAGGATGTACTTCTCCATCGCGGATGGGTTTATATGATCCATACCGATCCGGGCGCCCGCGACCTTATGATGCGCCAAGCGGGACGTAGCGGAATTCTTCGGGTACGGGGTCGCCCCCTTCCCAGACAATGCGGCGAAAGAGTTCGGGATCGGTGTTGCCTTCGGTGTTGATGAGTAGAACCTGGGAGGAGGAGTCGAGCTTCATCTTTTTCTTCAGGTCGGCAAGGGTGTCGGTTTCGGCGGCGAACATGAGCGCGCCGAGGGTTACGGCGCCGGATTCGCCGGAGATGATGAAGGGGTCATCGTGCAGGGGAACGCCGTAGACGCGCATACCCTTGGCGGCGACATAATCGGGGCAGGAAAGAAAGAAGTCGGCGCAGTGATCCAGAATGCTCCAGGCGATCGGGCTCGGATCGCCGCAGGCCAATCCGGCCATGATCGTGTTGAGATTTCCTCCGACGGAGTGAGGTTTGCCATCGGCGATTCTGGCCGATTCGAAGAGGCAGGCCGCCTTGTCCGGCTCCACCACGATGGTGATTGGGCGGTCCTTTCCGAAGAGTTTGGAATAGTAGCCTATGACGGAGGCGGCCAGCGCGCCCACGCCCGCCTGGACGAATACATGGGTCGGGTGGGTGATGCCCTGTGCAGAGAGCTGCTCCTGCGCTTCGGCCAGAAGGGTGGTGTAGCCCTGCATGACCCAAAGGGGAATGTCTTCGTAGCCTTCCCACGAGGTGTCGGAAATAACCTGCCAGCCGTTCGCCTTGGCGTCGATGTTGATCATCCGTACGGCATCGTCGTAGGTGCCGGAGATCACTTTTACCTGTGCGCCGTAGGCTTCAATGGCCCGAATGCGCGGTTTGGAGGTGCGCTCGTGCACATAGACCACGCACTTGAATCCGAGTTCCATGGCGGCCCACGCCACGCCGCGTCCGTGATTGCCGTCGGTGGCGGTGGCGAAGGTAATGTCACCGAGCTGCGCACGCACTTTTTCGGATTTCAATTCTGTCACGGTCAGCTCGCGATCCCGGATGTTGAGCTGCTTTCGAAGAAACTGGTAAAGAGCAAACGAACCGCCCAGCACCTTGAAGGAGTTGAGGGCCAGTCGCTCAGACTCGTCCTTTACCCAGATGCCGCCGACTCCGATCATGGCGGCCAGCGAGGCGAGGTTCTTCAGCGGACTCATGCGGTAGCCGTCGAGTTGGCGATGAAACTGTCGGGCGACACTGGTGATGCCCTGAGGCAGCAGACGAAGCAAGGCCGCGCATTCGTCGCGGTTTTTCGCGTGTATGTTCTCAATCCATTCCATCGGAAGGTTCATTTGCTCTTTGTTCATGGGAAACACCCTTTCATCTTGGAAACGCCTCTATCCTGAATGTTGCCGATAGAAATACAAGGACAAACCGCCGACCATCAACAGGCCGCCGCAAGTTCATGGGATTTCCGTCCCGACGGTCTGCCGGAGAACCACCGTGGAGCGCTGCTTTGCCTTGACTGTGGAATAATCTTCGTATGGAAAAGGGCTTTATTTTGGCGCTTTTCGACAGTACCCTTGTCGCTTGTTCTGTGTTCTGAACCGGTTGGCTGAAAGGAAACGGATATGGCGGCTGCTGCGCGCGAAATCAAGGTGTCGGATTATCTGGCCGAAGGAAACATCCTCTGCCGTATGGGCAATATTCCTGCCCACGAGGCGGTGGATCGTCTGGTCAGCCTGCTTTTCATGCACGTGGGTGGATTCGATCGCCAGGGCGCGATTGATTCGGTCATGGAACGGGAGCAGTTGGACTCTACGGTGCTGATTGAGGGGCTCGCTCTTCCGCACGCGCGGATGGATGGCTTGCAGCAGCCGATGGTCGCGGTCGGTCTTTCGCACGAAGGCGTGTATTTCCCGGAAAACAACGAGCTGGTGCGCATCCTCATTTTGGTGCTGACTCCGAAGTCGGATCCGAGTGCGTATCTCAAGTTGGTCTCGGCCATTTCCAAGTCGTTATCGGAGGAGTCGCTTCGCCTTCGACTGGGGCTGTGCGATACCCCGTCGGAGGCCTATGCCCTCCTGACCGCAGGTGTCCGCGGCATTCCCGCGCATTTGGTGGCCCGTGATTTGATGAACGCACAACCGGTCACCGTGCGGGAGGAAGATGACCTGGCGACGGCCATTTCGGCGTTTTGCGTGCAGCGCCAGATGGACATTCCGGTGGTGGATGAGACGGGTGATATACGCGGGGTGCTGGCCATTGAGGACTTGCTGCACCTGAGCCTGCCGGAGCATTTTCTCTGGATGGAGGATTTGACCCCGATCGTCAATTTTCAACCCTTTGCCGAATTGCTGAGGAAGGACCACGAGACCAAGGTGGCGGACTTTATGCGGGATCGTTTCACCACGATGGATCCGGAAACGCCGGCCATTCAGTTGGCCAAGGATTTTCTGAAGAGCGGGGTGCGGCAGATTATGCTGGCGGAAAACGACAAGTTGATCGGTGTGGTCAATGTACAGAATTTTGTGGCTCAACTTTTCTGGGCATAAGTAAGAGGGGCGGCCCGATGAGGGCCGCAGGCATACACAGAGCGGGGGCACCCCGCGCAACCGGGATGGAATTATGGCTGAAGCGGAAGAAACCACGGGAATCAGTGCGGGGCAGTTCATCCGACGCCTGCTGTTGTTGCTTGGTTTGAGTGTGGGGGTCGGATTCGCCTCGAGACTGCTTGGAATGGAAGTGCACCAGCAAGTGGCCACGGCGGTCTTCTTCTCGATCATTCTGGGATCGCTTTTTTTCTGGGCGTTCCGTCTGGCCATCGCCTTTTTGGGCATCGGGATTCTGATTGTCACCAATTCGTTGAACATCCCGCATTTTGTAGAGGCGGCGGCGTTGCCGGTGATTCTCTTTCTGGTGGGTATGATGATCATTGTGGGTGCGTTGCGGGATCTGGGCTTTTTCACCTGGATTGTGCAGGGCATCATTTCCATTCCGAACATCACCGGGCGCAAGTTTGTAATGGTGACGGCGGTGGCCTCGGCGCTCCTGGCCTGTGCGGTGGATGAGGTGACTTCGATTATTTTCATCGCCACGCTGATTTTTCAGGTGTGTCAGCGCCTGAAGCTGAGCCCGACACCGTATATTATTATCTGCGTGCTTTGTACCAATGTGGGTAGTGCAGGCACCATGATGGGCAATCCCGTGGGCATTTTCATTGGAACGCAGGCGGGGTTTTCGTTTGAGGATTTCATTTACTGGGCCTTTCCTATTATGCTGGTCAGTCTGGCCGCCACGGTGGCGCTGACCATGTTCTGGTACCGCCGCGAAATGGATGAGTTTCAGGAACGTCTCAAGGAGCGGATGGATCGCAACCTGAGTCTGGTTCCGAAGGTGAAGGTGCCCTACAAGCGAAGTCTGTTTGTGCTGGGGTTTACGCTGGTGATGATTGCCTCGCATCATCAGCTGGAACATGCCTTCGGGTTGGGCCCGAACAGCATGTTGCTGGTGGCGCCGCTCATCTGTGCGGGCGTGATTATGATCGTGCGCCGTCAGCGGGCGCGCTATTACGTGGAACATGAGGTGGATTGGTGGACGCTGCTCTTCTTCATGCTGCTCTTTGCGATTGCAGGCACCCTGGAGTATACGGGGGTGACCGGGGTCCTGGCGGGGCACTTCGTGAAGGTTTTCGGACACGATCAGCGCGTATTGATACCGGTCATCATGGCGACCACGGCCATTGGTTCGGCCTTTGTGGACAACGTGGTTTTTGTGGCGGCCTTTGCGCCGGTGATCAAGGAGCTGGGGAGGACGGTGGCCGCCACACCGCTCTGGTGGGCGTTGCTTTTTGGGGCGTGCTTCGGAGGCAATATCACCCTGATCGGCAGTACCGCCAACATCGTGGCGCTGGGTATGCTGGAAAAACAATCGCGCAGCACGGTGCGTTTTCTGGATTGGCTGAAGATCGGTGCGCTTTCCTCGCTGTTGGCCTGTCTCATTGCCTGGGGCATGCTGGCGGCGCTCCATTCCTATATGCCGGAGAAAAGCACGGCGGTTCGCGAAGCGCCTGTTCCGGCCGAGGCGGGGCATGCCGCCGCTGCGCCCGGAACGCATGAGTCAGGAGGCGGTTCGTCCATAGGGCTTGATCCCGTGGCGGAACGTGTTAGTATCTGAGGCTGCGGGTTGGGCACATGGTTGGTGCGATTGGGGCAGAGTCTGTCTGAGACGAACTGAGCAGGAGTATGGCCAGGATAATTGTAGGCATATCGGAGATGGCAATATCAGAATCGGCAGGCGATGTGCTTGTTACGCATTCGTTGGGTTCCTGTCTCGGGTTTGCCCTTTATGACTCGACCATGAAGATCGGCGGGTTGCTGCACAGCATGCTTCCGCTTTCCTCCACCGATTATCCACGTGCGCGGAAAAATCCGGCCATGTTTGTGGATACGGGCGTGACAAAGCTGCTGGAGCAGATGTTCAAGCGCGGTTGCTCCCGGGAAAACCTCGTCGTCAAAGTTGCCGGTGGCGCCCGGGTGTTGGATCGGCAGGATCTCTTTCGTATCGGCGAACGCAACTATACCGTTTTCCGAAAGGTACTCTGGAAAAACAACCTGCTGATTGCAGGGGAAGATGTGGGGGGCTCTGTCTCGCGCTCGGTGCGCCTTGAACTGGGCTGCGGGCGGTTTTACGTGCGAACCGGATCGGAGGAAAGGGAGCTGTGAATCAGAAGCCGACAACCTCATTGATTATCCCCCCCGAGCTGGCCGAATACTACGGAAGGCGCATTCGATTGTCGGTGCAGCAGTTTCCCGGCATGCCGATCTTTGTGTCTCAATTGTTCAACGAGCTGAAGCAGGAGGAAACGGACATGCGGGTGCTGAGCGAACAGCTCCGGGTGGATCCGGGGATTACTGTTAATCTGCTCCGCCTGGCCAATTCGGCCCGTTTCGGCGCCAGCCGGGAAATCAAGTCCGTTCACGAGGCGGTGGTTCGCCTCGGGGTACGCCGCACGACGGAAATCCTCCTGGCTTTTCATGTGGCGGGTCATTTCTCACATCCCCTGAAGGGGTATGATTTAAGTGCGAGCGAACTCATGAAGCACTCGCTGTGGGCGGCGTTGGCCGCCGAAAAAGTCTGCACGGAAATTCCCGACGCTCCGTCGCCGGAATATGCCTTCACTGCGGCCCTGCTGCATGATATAGGAAAGGTCATTCTGAGTGATTTTGTCATGGAGGAGCAGCCCGCCATCGTGCAGCTGGTGCAGCATGAAAAGTATTCTTTCGACGAGGCGGAGAAAAGGGTGTTGGGGTGGACGCACGCCGAGACGGGGTCCGCCATCCTGAATCACTGGAATTTTCCGGATCTTCTGATTCAGGTGGCGCGGTATCATCACGACCCCGGGCAGGCGCCGGAAGAGTACCGGATGCTCGCCGGCATCGTGCACGTCGCCGATTTTCTGGCCTATTGCCAGGGGCCGGGCGCCGGCGTGGATGGGTTCAGTTATCATTTCCGCGAGGCGGTGTTGGAGCGGCTCCCGCTCAACAAGTCCGTCGTTGAGCGTATTGCGGGGGAAACGCTGGAGCAGGTAGAGGCGTTCAATGCAGCGCTTGGATTGTAAGGAAGGTGCGTTTGGATATGGCCTACACGATTTTGGTGGTGGACAATTCCCTGCTTGCGCGCACCTTTATGGAAAAGGCCCTTCGGCTTTCCGGCCTGCCGATCGGGGAGATCTGTCTGGCCTGCAACGGACGCGAAGCCCTGCAAGTGATGGAGGAGCGTTGGATTGATCTGGTGCTTACGGCCATCAATATGCCCGAGATGAACGGGTTGGAGCTGGTGCAGACCATGCGTGCCGGTCCGGCGCTTAAGAATCTCCCGGTGGTGATTGTATCCTCCGTGCGCAGCGAGGCCCGTATGCGGGAGCTGGAGCAACTCGGCATCAAGGGCTACGTCACGAAACCCTTCACCCCTGAAAAACTGAAACAGATCGTGGAAGGATTGTTGCCTGCATGAGTCCGTTCAAGGAGATGTTATGACCGAGAATCCCGCCATCCCCCGGCTTGCCGGCGAGGATGTGCATGAAATTCTGTATGATGTGGCCGCCGACGTACTCGAGAAGTTTGCCTTCCTGTTTCTTTCCCCGGCGGGGTCGGTCCCTGTCCCGTTTCGTGGTCGTATGTTTCTGCATGCCGAAATCGAATTTTCCGGGCCCTTTTCAGGCCGGCTCTCGCTGGTTGCGTCCCCATCGTTTTGTTCGTTGCTGGCGGCGAATGTGCTGGGCATGGAGCCCGCAGAACTGACGGTGGAACACGCGGAGGACGCCCTCAGGGAACTGGTCAATGTGATCTGTGGAGAATTGCTGGTGGCCCTGGCCGGGAAGGCTGTGATCTTTGACCTGTCGGCGCCTGTACTCAAGCGGATCAGCGCCGCCGACGCTCAGGCCGTCGCCGTGCTTCCGGAATCTCTGGCCGTGATTGTGGATGAGGAACCGCTGATCATTGCATCGGCCCTGTGTTTGGACCACGACACACGATGAAGCGGTCTCCGTGGTCTGTGGCCTGCCCGGCCCGCAGAATTAATGCCGCCTGCGAAATAAAGCCATTGCAGGACTGTGCCCAACGTATTATGTTGCGCGTTTGCGATGGATGAAAAAACAGGGAAACGAAATCGGAATGACCACACTCCTGATGATTGATGACGAGGAATTGTTTCTGAAATCAATGTCCCGCTATTTTGAGCGCAAGGGGTACCGCGTGGTGGCCGAACGCCTGGCGGAAAAGGCGCTCGCGTGTTTCCAGGCCGAGCCGGAAGCCTTTGATGCCGTCATCCTGGATCATGATATGCCCGATCTTTCCGGTGCGGAATGCCTGCGGCGCATCCTGGCGCTGCGCCCCGAAACACCCGTTATCGTGATGAGCGGATACCCGCCTGAAACGCTGCCGCCCGGCGACTACGCGCGCGCACGCGCCCTCCTGGGAAAACCCATGGACCTGGCCGATGTGGAGCGGGCGGTTCAGGCTTGTCTGAAGAGATAACGCGTGCCGGGTTCGGCTTGTAATCGGCGCCGCACACGCCTACATTTCTTCGTCATGAATGTTTTGCGAATCAGTGGTTCCATGCATCAGGCAGATCGGGCAACCCCGTTGCTGCATGCGGCGGGCGGGGTGCACGTCAATATCTGTACCGACCTTGAACAGGCCACTCAATTTCTCCGTGAGCAGAACCCCGATTCGGTGCTGGTGGATTCAGATGCCGCCGAACGAAAATCGCTGATGGCCTTCATACGTCGTCATGCCGGGCGATGGCCATTGGTGGTGTTGCTGCATCATCCGCATGAGGATGCCGCCGAAGATTTCCTGCTGGCCGGCGCACAGGATGTCCTGCCCGCCGCCGCCGTGGCTCCCTCCGATTTTTCCAGAGCCCTGCATTTGGCGCCGCTTCGCCTTCTTCGTGAGCGGCATTTGCATGAAGCCCTGGAACAGTCGCTCAAGATGGAGGCGGTCGGGCGAATGGCCGGCGGGATCGCGCACGATTACAATAATCTCCTGACCGTGATCATGAACAATGCCATTCTCGCCCGCGACGCGCTTCCGCCGGCATCCGAGGCGATTGTCGATCTGAATGAGCAGATACGCATCATCAAACAAGCTGCCGCTCTCACTCGACGCCTGCTGATCATGTCGCGCAGCAAGCCGAACATGCTCGAAGAGGTGGATCTTTGCGCCCTGGCCTCCGGCATGAAAAAAATGTTTCGTCATGTTACGGGTGACCGGGTGCGTCTGCATCTCCTGCTTGCAGAGAAGCCCGTTTTCATCCGGGCCGATCCCATTCAGGTGGAGCAGGCCCTCCTGAATCTGGTGATCAATGCGTGCGATGCCATGTGGTATGAGGGAGCCATCACCATCACCGTGGCCGTGTGCGATATGATGCAGGAGGCGGGCCATCTCTATTTCGGTGAGCCGGATGAGCCGGAGCGTCCGCGTGCCATGATCTCCGTGGCCGATACCGGCGAAGGCATCTCCGAAGAGGTTCTTCCCCACCTCTTTGAACCTTTTTTCACCACGAAAAATGCGGACCAGGGAACCGGATTGGGACTTTATCAGGTATACAGCACCGTCCAGCAGCACCAAGGCGCCATCAGCGTTTGCAGTGTTGTCGGAAATGGCGCCGAGTTTCGCCTCTTCTTTCCGATGCAATCAGGTGTTGCCCGCCCACAGGTTGAATCACCACCTGCTCCTCCGCCTGCTCCCGGGCGCGAAATCATTCTGTTGGTGGAAGATGATGGCGGGGTACGCCGAACGACGCGCCGCCTGCTCGAATCTCTCGGCTATGAAGTGATGGAAGCGGAAAACGGACGCGAAGCCCTGGGCCTCGAAGACTCACGCTTGGCAAGGGTACGTCTCCTGCTCAGTGATATCATGATGCCGGATATTGACGGCGTACGCCTGGCCGACGCATTGCGCGGACGCCACCCGAAACTGCGCATCATTCTCGTTTCGGGTTATCCCGATGAAAAACTCGCCCGACAGGGACTGCTGCCCGAAAAATACGCCTTTGTCCCCAAGCCGTTTCTTGATGATTGCCTCCCCCGCCTCATCCGCGCTTTGCTTGATGAAGAGAGACTGTAAGCGTGGTTCGGAAAAGCGCCCGCCGCTGAAGGATGAGCATCGCGCGGGACGCGCCAACGCGCAGATGCGCCCGATCACAACGGCGGAATTGAAAAGTCATACACCATGCCGCACCACTCGCCATTGCCGTCCCACACCACTTCTCGGGCGCCCTGTGCCAGAAAGGCGCTGCTCACCTCGTCGGATTCCGTTTGCAGAATGCCGGTAAGGATCAGCCGTCGCCGCGTGACTCGAGCAAGGCTTTCCGCGCATTGAATCAGCAGACGGGAAAAAATGTTTGCGCAAACGAGGTCGTAGGGGCCTCCGGGGATGCCGAGAGTAATGTCGTGTTCGAAGAGATGGACGTGTTGCGTCTGGTTGCGCCGCAGGTTTTCGCGGGTGTATTGCAGGCAGAGCGGATCAAAGTCAAAGGCGTCGATGTGCGTGCATCCGAGTTTTTCTGCGGCGATGGCCAGAATGCCGCTGCCGGTGCCCGCATCCAACATGGTTTGGGGCGGCTCCTGTTGGAAGGCCTGATCAATTTGTTCGAGGCAGAAGCGGGTGGTGAAGTGATCGCCGGTTCCGAAGCTCAGGCCCGGCTCCAGCAGAATGGTGGCGCGCCCCGTGTCGGGCGCGTCCTCCCAGACCGGAACGATCTGCAAACGCTCTCCAATGAGTTGCGTGTGAAAATGGTTTTTCCAGAACGCCTGCCAGTCGCGTGCGGAACAGTTGCGCACGGTGCAGGCATGCCCGGGAAACTGACGAAGCAGGGCGCGTTGTGCCAATTGAGCCCGGACGGGTTCTGTGAAGTAGAGCTCCAGCCATCCATCCGTCGCATTCGGACGGCTGAGTTCCACCGGCTCCACCTGCAAGGCCTCGCGAACCCACTCCGCCGCCGCTTCGCTTTGGTCCGCGCCGATCCCGAGGGTCACAATAATCCAGTTCTGTTCCGTTTGTTCGTTCATGCCTGCTTCCAGTGTAAAAAATAACTTTGCCAAGAGCCCATCCGAATCCGTATACCTCTAAAGAATAAGAAATACCTTTGCGATTAAAAAATCAGCATACAGGACAGGCGGAAGGAAAAAGAAAATGAAAAAAATGACGGTAATCGGGGATGGCGGATGGGGGACGGCCCTGGCCATGGTCCTTCAAAAAAACGGCTTCGACGTGTGCGTTTGGGGGCCATTCCCGCAGTATCTGAACGAAATTCGTGCCACGCATGAAAACCGCAAATTTCTGCCGGGGGTGGCCCTTCCGGAGGCTGTTTCCTGGACGGCGGACCGCGCCGAAGCCGTGCGGGATGCCTCACTGGTGGTGGTGGCCGCGCCATCGCATTATTTCAAACCGGTACTCTCCTCCTTTGCGGGGCTGATTGCTCCCGAGACGCCTTTGGTCAGCGTGACGAAGGGGTTTGATGAGGAATCCGGTCGGCTGATGACCGATCTTGCCCGGGAGATCCTTGATCGGCCCTCCGTGGCGGCCCTTTCCGGCCCGAGTCATGCGGAAGAGGTCGCCCGCGAAGTGCCGACGGCCGTGGTACTGGCCAGTACCCTTCCCGAGGAGCAGGTCCGCCTGCAGGAAATGTTCACCAGCGGCGTTTTCAGGGTCTATACTTCCGATGACGTACTCGGTGTTCAGTTGGGCGGCGCCGTAAAAAACGTCATAGCGATTGCCGTAGGGGCCTGCGACGGGCTGGGCTTCGGCGACAACACCAAGGCCGCCCTCATGACCCGGGGCCTGGCCGAAATCACCCGGCTGGGAATGGCGATGGGTGCCCGGCTCGATACCTTCGCCGGGCTTAGCGGTATGGGCGACCTGATTGTTACCTGCGGCAGCCGGCACAGCCGCAATCGGTCGGTCGGTGAACGGCTTGGACGCGGCGAAAGCATTGAGCAGATTCGCGCGGGTATGGAACAAGTGGCCGAGGGTGTTTGGAATTGCGTGCCCGCCCGTATGCTGGCTCGGAAATACGGGGTGGAGATGCCGATTACCGAAGCGGTGTATGCCTTGATTTACGAGGGAAAATCCTGCATGCAGGCGGTTCAGGAGTTGCTGGAGCGCACGCCGAAACCAGAAAGCATCTGAGAGCCCGACACGCATATTGACGGATGATGGATTGGAGCGGAGAAATGAAAAAAATGATTATGGCGGGTTTGGTTCTTTTCGGCTTGCTTCAGGGCGCACAGTCGGAAGAGCAGGTAGACACACTGGTTCAGGTCTCTTCTTTGGATGCCCTCTTGAGTGGAGCCTACGATGGCGTTATGACCTTTGCCGATCTGAAAAAGTTCGGCACCGCCGGCATTGGCACCTTTGATCGGTTGGATGGTGAGATGCTGCTGCTGGATGGCATGGTTTATCAGATGAAATCCGATGGTTCCGTGGTGCAGCCGGAGGATTCCATGACCACGCCCTTTGCCGCCGTTTGCTCTTTTCGAGCCGAAGAGCAAATGAGCACGGAGATCACAATGGACTACGAGGCCTTCAAGGCGGCCCTGACCACGTGGATTCCGCAATCCGGCGCATTGATTGCATTTAAAGTGGACGGGTCATTTCACACGATGAAAACGCGGGTGGTGCCGGGGCAGCAAAAGCCTTATCCGCCGCTCTCGGAAGTGGCCAAAACCCAGCCGGAATTTGAATGCACAAACGTGACGGGAACGCTTGTCGGGGTACGGTTTCCCTCGTACATGAGCGGCGTCAACATGGCCGGATACCATTTTCATTTTCTGAGTGAAGATCGGCAGTTCGGTGGACATGTGCTTGCCTTTGAAATGAACCCAGGGGCCCGCTGCGAAGCCAATCTCTTCGAGCAGTTTCTGATGAAAAGCCCGCCGTTGGAGGGCGGACTCATTCAGGAGCAGAGCCTCTCCCGCGACCAGTTCGACGCCCTGCTCCAACAGGTGGAGTAAGAATGCTTCTCCAGACGATTCGCCGTTCAAACCAATCTCTTCGACCCCAATGTCCGCAGCAAACGGATTGAGGCGGCGATGGGAACAAATAATCATCACAGGGATTTCGAGACCTGTTTGAGTTCGTTCGGACTCAGGCGTTTGATCATATGGGCGTGTTCACTTATTTTCCGAAACCAGACATAGACACAAACAATGTAACAGTTGTGGCGCTACTGTTGTTAAAAACATGAAATAACCCTTGACCGATGAGTGGAAATATGGAATATCAATAAGCAGTAAGTCGAATACTGTTATACGAGATATTCATTATGCCGCGAAATGAGACCATCAAAAACCTCGTTGAGATCCAGATCGGATACCAGCTTCGTCAGAAGCCAAAGGCCGATGATGACGGGAAAATCCTGCTGATTCAGCTCAAGGACATCAACACGAGCCGCACCCAACTGGAGTTCACGGAAGAAACCCTTCGTTTCGATCCGAAGCGCAGCATTGAAAGGCAACTTCTGGAAGAGGGCGATGTCCTCTTTATGGGTAAAGGTTCCAAACCGTTCGCCTGCGTCGTTCGCAATCTGCCCGCGCCGGCAGTGGCAACCGGCATGTTTTTTATTCTACGTCCGAAGATGAAGCGCATCCTGCCGGAGTATCTGGCCTGGGTGCTGAACAGCAAACGGACCTTGGACACACTGATGATCGCTTCGGGAACAGGTGTAGCGATGCCGGTGATTCGGCGGACGGAACTGGAAAAAGTTTCAATCCCTCTGCCCCCGCTGGAAACTCAGAAAAAGATCGGCGAGTTGCAGGAGCTGAACAGGCAGGAAATGGATTTGATAAACCAGCTGAGCGAACAGCGACAGATTCTCACCGAAGGAATCTGCCGCTCCCTGATGGAAAACTTTTAAACAGGAGAGCAATCATGAATGACCAGCAGATTAAAAACGATATTTACAATGTGGTGTGGAGCGCGTGCGACACGTTTCGTGGCACCATCGAGCCGAGCACCTATAAGGATTACATCCTGACGATGTTGTTTGTGAAATATCTGAGCGACGTGCGCAAATCGAAGATCGCCGAATATAAGAAACAGTACGACGGCAATGTGGTGCGCATTAATCGGGCGATGAGCAACGAACGCTTCTCGATTCCGGAGGACTGCACTTTTGACTATTTATATGGAAAACGCAACGATCCCGAAATCGGGCAGACCATCAACACGGTGCTCGAAAAGATTGAGGATGCCAATAAAGCCAAACTGCACAATGTGTTCCGCAATATCGACTTCAACAGCGAACACAACCTTGGGAAACCCCGCCAGCGCAATGAGCGGCTGAAAAATCTGCTGGACGACTTTAACAACCCCAAGCTCGACCTGCGTCAGGAGCGGGTTGGCCACCTCGATATTATCGGGGATGTCTATGAATATCTGATCGCCAAATTCGCCTCGCAGGCCGGGAAAAAAGCGGGCGAATTCTACACGCCGTCGGAAGTGTCCGAAACATTGGCGCGGCTGGTGGCCCCCGAAAAAGGAAGCCGCATCTGCGATCCCACTTGCGGATCGGGGTCGTTGCTGATCAAAGCGTCCAAGCAGGTCGGAAGCCGCGATTTTTCGCTCTATGGACAGGAGATGAACGGTGCCACCTGGGCGCTGTGCAAAATGAATATGTTCCTGCACGAGGTGGACAGCGCCCGCATTGAGTGGGAAGACACCCTGCGCGAGCCGCAACTGCTCGAAGGCGACAGCCTGATGAAATTTGATGTGGTGATCGCCAACCCGCCCTTCTCGCTCGACAAATGGGGGCAGGAGATGGCGGCGATAGATCAATACAACCGGTTTGAGCGCGGCATTCCGCCCAAAAGCAAAGGCGACTGGGCGTTCATCATGCACATGCTCGCGACGGCGGTGGAAGGCAAAGGGCGCGTCGGTGTGGTGGTTCCGCACGGGGTGCTTTTCCGGGGTGCGGCGGAAGGCGCCATTCGCCAAAAAGTGATTGAAGAAAATCTGCTGGCCGGAGTGATCGGCCTGCCCGCGAACCTGTTCTACGGAGCGGGGATTCCGGCGGCGCTGCTGATCTTCGACAAGGCGCGCAAACCGAACGGCAAAGAGGATGTGTTCTTTATCGATGCCTCCCGCGAATTTGAGCAGGGAACCAACCAGAACGTGCTCAAGCCGGAGCACATGGACAAAATCGTCGAGACGTTCCAAAAGCGGGAGAAAATTGAGAAGTACAGCTATTCGGCCACCTTCGAGGAGATCAAAGAGAACGACTTCAACCTGAACATTCCGCGCTATGTGGACACCTTCGAGCCGGAACCGGAAGTGGATATTCCCGCCGTGCAAAAGACGATTGTGGAACTGGAAACCGAGCTGTCCGGAGTGCGGGCGAAGATGGATGGCTATTTGAAAGAGCTTTGGTTTTAAAGTGGATATGACGGAGAAGGAACGGATAGAAGGATGAACCTGAAACAAATACAGGCAGATATTGAACAGGGCGAAGGGTTGCACCGCGAATTCAAAGAAGCAGGCAATCAACTGCCACGTAACCTGTTCGAAACAATCTGTGCCTTCCTGAACACAGATGGAGGCTCAATATTCCTCGGAGTCGCAAATGACGGCACAATCACCGGCATTGATCCAGATGCCGCCACACAAATGAAAACGGATTTAGCCAACCTCTCGAACAACCCTCAAAAACTCGACCTTCCTTACCTGCTGTTCCCTCATGAATTTGAACTGGAGGGGAAAACCATCATCGTCGTCCAGGTACCGCTCAGCTCCCAGCTGCATAAGACTGGTGGACACATCTTTCTGCGAAGCGAAGACGGGGACTATCGTGTACTGGGCACGCATCAGCTTGCCGGACTCATCAACCGAAAACTAAGCCTGTTCACCGAACAGCGAACACTGCCTTTTGTCACCATGGAGCACCTGCGACCCGAACTGTTCGAACGGGCACGCCGCCTCATGCGCTCGACCAACTCGAAACACCCGTGGGCCGATCTCAGCAATGAAGAGCTGCTCCGGATTGGCGGGTTTTACTCCGAAGATCGCGAGACAGGAAAAGAATGCCTTACGCTGGCGGCGGTTCTCATGTTCGGCACCGACCTGGCCATCCAGCGGGCTGCACCGGCATATAAATTCGACTGCCTGCTCCGCCGCGACAATGTGGATCGCTACGACGACCGCGTGATGATCTACACCAACCTGATTGATGCATACGACCAAATGATGGAGTTTGTCGAAAAACACCTGAATGATCCCTTCTATCTTGAAGGCGACATGCGAATCAGTCTGCGTGATAAAATTTTCAGAGAAGCCATCTCCAACATCATCTCGCACCGCGAATATACCGGCGGTGCGCCGGCACGGTTAATGATCTACCGCGACAAAGTCGTTCTCGACAACCCCTGCACCCTGCACCACTTCGGAGAAATCACCCCGGCCAACCTGCGCCCGTTTTCAAAGAACCCCACCCTCTGCAAATTCATGATCCAGCTCGGTCGCTTCGACCAGCTCGGTTCCGGCGTCACCAATATCAACAAATACCTGCCGCTCTATGCCAAAGGAGCCAAGCCGGTTTTCAACGAAACTCACCACGGCTTTGAACTGACCATCCCACTGGCAGAGGCCCAAGTCACCGGGGAAGTCACCGGGGAAGTCACCGGGGAAGTCACCGGGGAAGTCAAACGCCTGCTCTCCGTTATGAATGGCGAAATGAAACGAACCGAGATTCAAAGCGCACTGGGCCTTAAACACGAGGATTACTTCCGCGAAGCTTATCTGCTTCCGACGATCAAGCTGGGGCTGGTTGAAATGACCATCCCGGATAAGCCGCGCAGCAGTAAACAGAAATATTGCCTCACCGAAAAAGGGAAACAACTGCTGGAGAGTGAAAACAGAACGAAATGAGCAAAAACCAATACAATCCCGAAATTCATCACCGCCGGTCGATCCGGCTGAAGGGGCACGACTATGCCGGGGGCGGGTTGTATTTTGTGACGATGTGCGCGCATCGGGAGTTTATCGAAGCAACACGGGGCTCTCCGTTCCTGCCGCTTCACAAACTCATCCAGGAGCGCATGCAGATCACTGCTGAAAAATGTCCCCACATGGAATGGGGCGAATCGGTGATTATGCCGGATCATTTTCATGCGCTCATCCGCATTCGAAAAGGCGGCCACCAATCGCTGGGCGATATCATCGGCGGCTTCAAAGCGGCGGTAACGCGCGAATTTCGCAAAAGCATTCGGGGCGAAAGGGGCGAGAGGGGCGAGAGGGGCGAGAGGGGCGAGAGGGGCGAGGCAGGCCTCGCCCGTACGGGCGGCATCAATGCCGCCCCTATCAATGCCGCCCCCATTTCTGCCGCCGTTTCCGATAGAATGCGCGTCTGGCACCGCAATTATTATGAAATGATTGTGCGCACGCCGGAGGCGGAAAAGAAGATCGCCCAATATATCCAGATGAATCCGTGGCGGTGCGTGCAGCAACTGAAAAAGGGCCTGCGCGGCATGGGCAACCCTGCACTATGGACCGCCCAAAAGCTAGGTTTACTGTGCAGTCGCAATGCGCCGCGCCCCAGGAGCCTGCCAAACGCCCCAGTCTATTTGAGCGGCTTCCACTCCCCTATGGAAAAGGAGATTTTCAAAAAGCTGCTGGAGCTGAAAAAACCAATCATCTGGTGCCCTGCATGGGGTCTGAAACGGGCCGCATTCGCACCCGGCGTGCGCGAAGCGCTTGAGGAAAATCGCATGCTGATTTTAGAAATGCACGACACCGCAGGCGATCTGGCCGCGGCTGAACAGCGCAATCGGTTCGTGCTGGAACACGCCGACAAACTCTGGCTCCCGCACGTCACCCCCGGCGGCATGCTCGATCGGCTGGTAAGTGAATTGAAAATGAAAAATTTTGAATTAGGAGTTTTATGAACGACCGAAATAAAAATAGACCGGGCTACAAGGAAACCAAAGTCGGGTGGATTCCTGAGGAGTGGGGAACGAAATCAGGTGAAGAAATAACGGCTCTAATAAGCAAGGGCGCATCCCCAAGATGGCAAGGGTTTAACTACACAACTGAAGGCATGTTATTTATCACCAGTGAAAATGTGCGCGATGGAAAACTTGATATCAGTAGACCAAAGTTTCTTCCCGTCGAGTTCAACGACAAGATAAAAAGAACCCAACTCAAGAAATATGACATTCTAATAAACTTGGTAGGAGCCTCAATTGGTCGATCATGTCTAATCCCGATCGACCTAAGCCTCGCAAACGTAAACCAAGCAGTGGCTGTATTTCGCCTCAAAGACAAACGCATAGCATCATATATGGCCGTTTTCTTTCAGATGTCAGACACAGTTAAGCGCATCTTAGACATGCAAGTAGACGCAGCGCGTCCAAATCTCTCTCTATCTAATTTACGTGACTTTAAATGCCCTCTTCCCCCAATCCTTGAACAGGAGGCAATTGTGGAAGTGTTGGGGTGCTGGGATGAGGGGCTGGAGACGATTGAGAACCTGATTGAGGCGAAGAAGCTGCGCAAAAAGGGGCTGATGCAACAACTGCTGACGGGAACCCGGCGGCTGCCGGGGTTTTCCAAGGATTGGAAAACTGTGAAGCTGGGAGATATTTGCACCGTGGTAAAAAAAGCGGTCGGCGAAAAGAAAATCATTCCCATGAGTCTTTCGGCAGGCAAAGGGTTTGTCGCGCAAGCCGATAAATTTGGCCGCGATATTTCCGGCAAGCAATATTCGAAATACACCCACCTGACTAAAGGATGCTTCACTTACAACAAAGGCAATTCAAAAACGTTCCCGCAGGGTTGCGCCTACCTGCTGGAAGATTATGACGAAGTCGCAGTGCCGAATGTTTTTATCAGCTTCAAATTCGACGATGGAAAAGCGGATAACAAATTCTTTCAACAGGTCTTCGCTGCAAACATGCACGGAAAGGATTTGATAAAATTCATCAATAGCGGCGTTCGTAATGACGGCCTGCTCAACCTAAACACAACATGGTTTATGCGGATTACATTCAACCTCCCCACCCTCAAAGAGCAGAAGGCGATTGCAGCAGTGTTGGAAACGGCGGATGAGGAGATTCGTTTGCTGGAGGCGGAGCGCGATGCGCTGGCCGAACAGAAAAAGGGGCTGATGCAGAAGCTGCTGACGGGGGAAGTCCGTCTGCCGGCATTTCGGAAAAAACAGCCTGACAAGAAGCGGCAGGACTATTCGGAGTAAGATTATGAGCGAAGACAGAATACCCTACACAGCCACCCCGAGTTACCTGGAGGCGGTGCAGTCGCAGCTTCCCGCGTTGCAACTGCTGATCAATATGGGCTGGGACTACCTAAGCCCCGAGGAGTGCGTTGCGCTGCGCGGCGGACGGTTGAGCACCGCTCTGCTGGAGCCGGTGTTGCTCGACCATATCCGCGAGAACTGCCGGTTCGATTTCAAGGGGCAGACGCATGCCTTTACGGAGAATGCCATTCAATCCGCTGTGCAGGCGCTGAAGAATGTCCGCGCCACCGGGGCAACATTCCAGAACGAAGAGGTGTATGATCTGCTCTGTCTGGGCACCAGTCAGCCGCAGACGGTGGAGGGCGACACGAAGAGCTTTGATCTGAAATTTATCGATTGGGAGAACTGGGAGAATAATACCTATCACTGCACGGCTGAGTTTAAGACGGAGCGAATGGGACAGTCGAAGCACTACATCCCGGACATTGTGCTGTTTGTGAACGGCATTCCGGTGGTGGTCATCGAATGCAAGCGGGCGGCCTATACCGACCCGAACAAGAAGCCGATTGATCTGGCAATCGCCCAACTTGGCGATTACCAGCAAGGCGACGGCATCCCGCAGGTATTCCTGACAACGCAATTGCTGCTGGCGCTGGCCCGCGACAAGGCGGAATTCGGAACAACCGGCACACCACGCAAGTTCTGGAGCCGGTGGAGGGAAGAATATATCGATGAGCAAATCCGCGACCTGATCGGCATCACGGTGCCCAATGATCAACTCGCCAAGTTGCTGGACGGCCCATTTGCCACCAGCAAGCAGCCGTTTAAGAAGCTCCTGAACGAGGGACGTTCGATTTATGAGCAGGATCGGACACTGTATGGAACGTGCAGGCCGGAACGGCTGCTGGAGCTGATGTTTCAGTTTATTCAGTATGATAATGGCCAGAAAAAGATTGCCCGCTATCAGCAGTATTTTGCGGTGAAAGACATTCTGAAACGAGTCACCGCCGCACCGGAAGGCGAACAGAGAGCCGGTGGCGTGGTCTGGCACACACAGGGCAGCGGAAAGTCGCTGACGATGGTGATGCTGGCTAAGGCTCTGGCGATTTCGAAACGGATCGAGAACCCGCGCATCATTCTGGTGACCGACCGCATCGATCTGGATGACCAGATTTACGGGACGTTTAAGGCGTGCGGGATGAAGGTGGAACAGGCGAGTACCGGTGCGCATCTGATCGAGATGCTGCAGGATGGCAAGCGGCATATTATCACGACCCTCATCCATAAATTTGCCGCTGCAACCGCCCGTTCGGCTATCGAGGTAGATCATAATACCTTCGTCCTGGTGGATGAGAGCCATCGCAGCAACTACAGCGAGCACCATGCCCGGATGAAGCTCGCACTCAAGGGAGCCTGTTTTATCGGGTTTACGGGCACGCCACTGGCCAAAGATCCCAAAAAGAACACCTTCTTTAAATTCGGCGAACTGTTTAAACCGGCCTATACGATTGCGCGGGCTGTGGAGGATAAAGCGGTTCTGCCACTGATTTACGAGGCACGGCATGTCCCGCAGCCGGTTCAGAAAGAGGCGATCGACCGTTGGTTTGAGCGGCTGACCAGCTCCCTCACCGAAGCGGAACGAGCGGATTTGAAGCGGAAATATTCTTCTGAAACGCAGCTCAACAAAGCGGCCCAGAAAATCCGGATGGTGGCGTGGGATGTGAGCCTTCACTACTCGATGGCTTATCAGGGCACGGGAATGAAGGGGCAGTTGGTTGCTCCGGACAAAGAAGCCGCACGACTATACAAAAAAACACTGGATGAGTTCAGCATGGTCACCAGTGAGGTGCTCGTGTCCGGACCCGGGACCCATGAAGGGGAAAGCAGGAACCCTGAAGCAACAGCCGAAGAAAAAGTGTTCTGGCAGGGGATGATGGATCGCTACGGCTCTGAGGAGAAATACAACAAGCAGCTTATTAACGCGTTCAAAAAGGCAGAGGAGCCGGAAATCATTATTGTGGTTGATAAGCTTTTGACCGGGTTCGACGCGCCCTGTAACACGGTTCTTTACCTCGCCCGTACACTGAAAGATCACAGCCTGCTCCAGGCGATTGCCCGCGTGAACCGGCTTTATGAGGGTAAGGAATTCGGTCTGATTATGGATTACAGCGGTGTCATTGAGAATCTGGACGAAGCGATCGATTTCTACACCAATCTGGCCGACTACAATCATGAAGATCTGGTCGAAACCGTGACCTATATCACCGATGAAGCCGCAAAGCTTCCCCAGCTCCACTCAGACCTGTGGGAGCTGTTCGCCGCAGTAAAAGGCAGCTCGGATACCGAAGTCTATCAGGAACACCTGCGGGACGAAGAACGCAGAGCGAAGTTCTACGAGCGGTTCAGTGCTTTCGCTCGGGCGATGGCCCTGGCTCTTGCCTCAACGACATTCCTTGAGCAGACCCCGGAAAAACAAATCAATATCTACAAGAACGACCTGAAGTTTTTCCGTAACCTGCGGACTGAAACAGCGATCCGCTTTCAGGAGCGCATTGATTTCTCTGAATACGAACCGAAAATCCGCAAACTTCTCGACACGCACGTTGGCGCGAGCGAAGTCGAACAGCTTATTGAACCCATCGACCTGCTGAATACCGAGCAGCGCGAAGAGGTCCTCGGCAGAGAAGACCTGAGCGAAGAATCAAAAGCCGACATGATCGCATCCGCCGCGCGACACAGTATCGAACAGGAGTTTGAGAAAGACCCTGCCTTTTTCACAAAATTCTCGAAACTGCTGGAGGATACCATCGAGGCATTGCATCAGAAGCGGATTCAGGCCGCTGAAGCGCTGGCAAAAATTAAAGATATTGCGATTAAGGTGGCCACGCATACCGATGAGGATGTGCCGAAAACGCTCGTTGGCCACGATATGGCGCGGCGGTATTACGGCACGGTTCAGGAAGAGTTGGCAGAATACACAACCGCGAAACCGGATGTGGGCGCAACCATTGCACTGGAAGTGGTCAAGCGTCTCAACCCACACAAAGTTCGTGACTGGACCAACAACACGGATGCGCTCAATGCCATGCGCCGTGAAATAGACGATATCTTCTTCGAAGCAGCAGATGAGTTCGGGTTGGAGTTTCCGTTGGAGCTGCAGGATAAACTAATCGATAAATGCCTGGAAATTGCGATTGCCAATGAAAAATAGCCTCCAGCCAGACCGTGTGATTGAATTCGGCAACCGCCGGATTCCGTATCGGTTGACACGGCAATCCCGAAAGCACATCCGTATTCTGGTTGCCCCTGATCTGACCGTGCGTGTTTCCGCCCCGCCCCGGGCAGAAGAGGAGCAAATCGAGCATGTTCTAAGGCAGAAAGCCCGCTGGATTGCACGGAAGCTGGACAAAGTCAGAAATTTCCACCCCCTGCCTGCGCCCAGGGAATATATCAGCGGGGAAACCTTCTGCTATCTGGGGCGCCAGTACCGACTGAAAGTGGACAAGGGAGAAAAAGCCCCCGCCAAACTAAAAGGGAAATTTCTCTATGTGACCGTGCCGGACAAACAGGATCGGGATGCAGTCAAAAAAGCTGTCGAGAATTGGTATAAGCAACGGGCGGAAGAAACGGTTTTGCGCTGTCTGGATAAATGCACGGGCGTGGCCGGACGGCACGGCATACCGGCAGCCGCGCTGACTCTGCGCAAAATGCGCACCCGCTGGGGAAGTTGCAGCAGCAAGGGGCGCATTACCATCAACACCAACCTGATTCAGGCTCCGATTCACTGCATTGAATACGTCATCATGCATGAGCTCTGCCATCTGAAGCACCACAACCACTCCAAAGCCTTCTATAAGCTTTTAACGCAATGTATGCCCGATTGGCCCAAGAGAAAAGAGGCCCTGCAGCGTGTCGTTATCCCGCGCGAAAACGGAAACACACCTGTGGGACAGCATGGGGTCACACGATAAAACTATCCATCGAAAAAAAAGAAGCTCGTTGGTACGTCCTATACACTCCCGTAAGAGCAACCGTATCCGTGGAACAACGAGCCAAAAGAATACAATGCTCAGGCCTGGATATTCACCTGCATGCCGCTGCCATGCATGCTCACCGCATTTTTTACACTTTGTGGATCAATGAAGAGCGATGGGCGACGGGATGGATTCATCAGGCCTGCTCCGTGCTGCAGCATGTTGGTGTGCGATTTGAGCTGTTTCGTCAATCCGTCAAAAAGCGGGGTCATATCAATGTAGTTGGATGTCATTATCCGACCGGTGGATTCAGCAATCATAACAACCTCCGTTCAGCCGATTACGTCTATGTGTTTGCCCAGCGTGGAACTGCTAACCATCCCTTGTATCGAGCGCGGACTGATGTGCGCGGAAGGGCTGATGGAGTTGTTGATCAGAGCAGACGAGGTTTGGAGGAGTCGACTGTAGCTGTTGGTGAACTTTTTCAGTCCGTCGAAGACCGGCTGAAAATTGGTGTAGAAGGCAAGATTCGGAACGCCGGACGCTTTTGTTATCATAAACCACTCCCAATGAAGTGCGGTTTCAGCTATCCGTGCCGCCTCAACCTTCAATCCATTGAAAGCTGTTTTTGAAGCAAGGCTATGTATACGCCGTTTGTGGCATGCTGTTAAATATTTTGAATTTTAAACGTTATGTTTTTGCAGAACATGCGGTTGATGGGATACCCTCTTATCTCATAACCGCGTGATTCGTGGCACAGGGGCATGGGGATCGTGGTCTTTTTGAGGGACAGGACAGGGAATGGAACAAGCAGAGAGGTGTAACGGGTGGAATCTTGGCGCGTCCCGCGTGGGTGACGGGGCGCCTTGTTTTATCTTGGCGGAGGCTGGCGTCAATCACAACGGTCGGTTGGAGCGGGCAATCGAATTGGCCGATGCCGCGCAGTCCGCCGGAGCGGATGCGGTTAAGTTTCAGACGTTCCGTGCGGATCGCCTGGTCAGTTCTGATGCGCCCAAGGCGGTTTATCAATGCGAGCGCACGCATGCAGAGGAAAGTCAGCGGGACATGCTGCGCCGCCTGGAACTTTCCGAGGAGGATCATCGCGTGCTTGCCGCTCATTGCGCGAAACGGGGACTTCTTTTTCTTTCGACGCCGTTTGACGAAGAGAGCGTGGATTTTCTGATGAGCCTGGGGGTGCCCGCCCTGAAAATGGGATCTGGTGAGTTGACGAATCTTCCGCTGCTGCGGCATGCCGCCGGTCAGGGCGTTCCGCTGATTCTGTCCACGGGCATGGCGACGATCGAGGAGGTGGCGCGTGCGGTGGATGCAATTGCTGCGGAGGGTTGTCCGGCGTGGGCGCTGCTGCATTGCGTCTCGGCCTATCCGGCGAATGCGGGAAGCGTGAATCTTCGCGCGATGGATACGCTGCGTGAACGCTTTGGGGTTCCGGTGGGTTTTTCGGATCACACGCGTGGCATTGAGGTGGCGATAGCCGCCGCCGCGCGGGGCGCGAATCTGATTGAGAAACATCTTACGTTGAAGCGGTCGGACGTTGGCCCGGATCACGCGGTATCGCTTGAGCCGATGGAGTTGAAGGCCATGGTTTTTGCGATTCGCAATGTGGAGCGTGCGCTTGGTGATGGATGCAAGAAGCCGGCAGAGGAGGAAGAAGACGTGGCACGCGTGGCGCGTCGGAGTCTGTTTGCAGCGGTTGATCTGGCTGCCGGAAGTGTATTGCAGGCGGAGATGACGGTGGCCCGCCGCCCGGGAACCGGCCTGGCGCCGGACCGGCTTGATGAATTGGTTGGGAGGCAGCTGCAACGGGATGTTTCTGCCGGGGAAATGCTTCACAGCGATATGTTCTGTTGATTGAACGGAGAGGAATGCCATGGCCGATAGCGTGCAGCCTGATCATGAGCCGCAGCCGAAGAATCCTTTTGAGGTTCGCGGGGTGGCGGATTCATACGACCTGGGGCGGGCCCGAAAGGATCAGGCGTTCAAGCTGCTTGAAAAGGATGGGCTGGTCTATCCGGCTACGTTCGGTTCTTCCGGCGGAGATAAGTTTTTGCGTCTGCTTGAGATGGTGCGTGAGAATCAAGAGGCTCTGGATTCGTTTCTTGAGGTCGGTTGCGGGACCGGCGCTTTTTTCGAGGTGCTGAGGGCGAATCATTTTATGCAGCCGTACACGGGTGTGGATGGCAGTACCGAGCACATCCGGCGGGCAATCGGGAACTATCCGGAGGCGAACTTTCTGGTGGGGGATGTTTGTTCGCTGGCCTTGCCTGACCGCACGTTTTCCTTTGTGTTTGAAAACAATGTCTTTCCCTTTTTGCTGTATCCCGAGCGGGCGGTCCGGGAGATGGTGCGGGTCTCGAAGAGGCTGGTGTATTTCCGGGCGCACGCGACGCAGCTGGAATGCGGTCTATATGCCTGGCAACCGCTTTACACAATGGCCACGGCAGAATCGGCAGCGAACGGCGCCGTTCAGTATGTTCTTCCGGAGACGCTGGATGAGGCGTTGCGTCCGCGCTGTGTGATGCCGAAGGTGATGCGGCAGATGCCGGATGGGCGTATCAAGATCGCCGTGGCGAAATCCAAGAAGAAATTCATCGGTCAGGCGGCCCTGGATGCGTTGATTGCCGAACTGGGGGTGGAGGTGCTTGATCGGCGCGTATCCAAAACGGCCGCCTACGGTGCAATCATGACCGAGAGCCTGGTGGCCAATAATTCATTGGAAGCCATTCGTGCGGCATCCGATTCCTGCCTGATTACCGAGGAGGATGTCCTGATGGAAATTCAGGCCATGGACATGGAGTTTCTCCTGGCGATCTAGCGGGCGGTCGGGGTTTGGCCCGCCATTTGGTTGGTGAACCACGGCGGATACGTTGCTGTGTCTGGGAAGAACAGCGTTTCTTTCAGCAAACAATGCCGTATCCGAGCGCCTTGCAGGGCGGCGGGGTATTGCAGGGCGGATGGCCTCGTGCCGATCCCGCTTCCGGGAACGTTGATTAAGGCCAGAACTAATTCAAGGGTTGATTTTCACTGCGGCGGATCGTATTTTCATGAACCAGTTTATTTAAGGAGTCGTATACGCATGAGAAAAGAAAAATGGATGACACGGATCGTTCTCGCTTTGGCGCTTTTTTCGTTTGGCCTGTTGGGCTGCTCGAAGAAGGCGGAGCAGACTGTTGAGCAGAAGGTGCAGCCCTCGGCGGAGGCCGTGTCGGCGTCGTCGGAAGCGCCGGTTTTGGCAGAGGGAGCGGTGTTGGCGGTGCCGCCGGATGCAGCGGTGGCACAGCCGGAAACGGGGGATGACCGAAAGGAACACGCGCTACCCGAAGAGTTGCAGTCGTTTGCGTCCCGGAGTGCGTCTGGGAAGGCGGGGAAATCGGAGATTCCCATTCGGCTTTCCGCGCTGATGGATATGGGGCAGGTGGTGATGGCCGGTTTAGTGGATACCGCGGGGGGTGGCGAGGCGATGGTCCAGGAGGGCAATGTCTTTCGCGGCTATACCGTGAAGGCGATTGATCTCTCAGGCAAAACGGTTACCCTGGAGCGCAAGGGGCAGCTTTATACGCTCGCGCAGATTGCCGATCCAAACGCCCCGCCGCCGGCCCGCCAACCTGTTTCTCCTCTTGCCGGAAACACCAATATTCCCTCCGTCTTTATGAATCCGGATTTGCGCAATATCCCGACCGAGCAATTCGAGCCGACGCAGGATGAAATCGCACGCGGCATCAACCCGAACGATTCGTCCACCTGGCCCAAGGGCTACAAGGGACCGGCCATTGAGCGTTTTCTGGCCAAGATGACCCCCGAGGAGCGTGCCGCTTCCGAGCGCCCGCTCATTACGCCGGACATGCGTACCGGCCCGGCCATGGAGCCCACGGAGGATGAAGTCGTACGCGGTATTGACCCGAACGATCATACCACGTGGCCCCCGGACTACAAAGGTCCGGCCATCGAGGACTATTTGGCCGAGCATCCGGAGGAGGCCGCCAAGTTGGAGGCCGCTGCGGCGAATCCGCCCGTCGCCCCGAAGCTGGAGGGATATGAGCCCACCGCGGAGGAAGCCGCACGCGGTATCAATCCCAATGAGCCTTCTACCTGGCCCTCGGATTATCGCGGTCCGGCAATCGAGGATGCCGTAAAGGAGATGGAAGCCAAGCAGCAGGTACAGCCGGAATAAACCGGATGACGTCAACGTCGAACGATGGATGCAACAGAACATAACAGGCCGAGTTTTTCTTACAATCGTCGCTGGTTGATGAATGCTTCGGCCCTGCTTGCGGGTGATACGCTTGTGCTTGCCTTTGCCCTGCTGGCGGCGAGTATGATTCGTTATGTGATCAAAGCGGAGCATATTCCGCCCTCACGCGGATTTTTCATCATTCCGCTTTGGTGGGCCGGGGCGGTGTTGTTGCGCTTGGCGCCCTGTTGGGGCATCGGCGCGGTGGAAAAGCTGCGGCGCTCCCAATTGCTGCTGATTGCTCTTTTCGGCATGGCGGCGGCCTTCATGTATCTGAGTAAATCAGCCGATGTGACCAGCCGTATCAAGTTTGTGGGGGCCTACCTGATTTGCGTTCCCCTGGTTCCGCTGGTGCGCTCCTGGATTACGGGCATTCTGATCGAATGCAAATGCTGGGGGGTTCCGACGGTGATCTATGGAACGAGCGAGACGGTCACGCACGCACTCGATATGATGCGCCAGGAGCCGGGCCTTGGTTATCTTCCATGTGGATTTTTTGAAGATGACATCGCCCCCGAAACCAAGTGGGATATTCCGCTGCTCGGAGGCCTTTCGCAATACACGCGCGAAGCGCCTTTTGCTCTTCTGGGTACGGCCAGTTTTCCGCAGGGCAAGCTGCAACACCTGATGGATGGTCCGCTCTCCACCTATCGTCGGCTGATCATTCTTCCGGAGCTGCTGGATTTGCCGTCGGTCTGGGTCATGGCCCGCGATTTCAACGGGGTGCTTGGGTTGGAGTTGGTGCGCAACCTGCTCAATCCGGTGGCGCGGATATTCAAGCGCGCGGTGGAAATCATCATGGTGCTCCTGCTGGCACCGCTGTGGGTTCCGCTGACGGGCCTTTTGGCTTTGGTGATTTGGCTGCAGGACCGTGCCTCGCCCTTTTATGGTCAGGAACGGATCGGGCGTTATGGGAAGCCGTTCAGGATCCTGAAGTTTCGGACCATGGTGCTGCATGCAGAGGCGGTGCTGGAGGAGCACATTCAAAAAAATCCGGAGGTGCGCGAAGAGTGGCTGCGCGACCGCAAGCTGAAGCAGGATCCGCGCATCACCCCGATCGGGCGTACCTTGCGGCGCATGTCGCTCGATGAACTTCCACAGCTTTTCAATGTGCTCAAGGGCGACATGGCGCTGGTTGGGCCCCGACCGCTTCCTGATTATCATCACATTGAGATCCCGGCGTCCGTGCGCTCTCTGCGTGAGCAGGTGAGCCCGGGCGTGACCGGGCTTTGGCAGGTCTCCGGGCGGAGCGATGCCGGTACGCGCGGCATGGAAAAGCTGGACACCTACTACGTGCGCAATTGGTCGATCTGGCTGGATGTGATTATTCTGGCGAAAACGATCAGCGCGGTCTGGCGCGGAGAAGGCGCTTATTGATCGAGGTCGCACGTCCAACGCGGCGAAAGGAACAAAGGCTGATGAAACGAACGCCCTGCATTTTTTTTGATCGCGACGGCATTATCAATCAATCACCAGGGCCGGGTTATGTGGAGCGCGTGGAGGATTTTCATTTGCTTCCTGATTTTCCACAGGCCCTGCGTATTGCGCAGAGCAGGGGGTATCGCGCCGTGGTGGTGACCAACCAGCGTGGAGTCGCGCTGGGTCTTGTGCATCCCCGCACGCTCGAAGCCATTCACCTTCACATGCATTCTCTTTTGGCTCAGGAGGGTCTCAAGCTGGATGGGGTGTATGTCTGCCCGCACGATCGCGGCGAGTGTACCTGCCGCAAGCCGATGCCCGGCATGTTGCTGCGCGCCGCCGAGGAATTGAACCTGGCATTGGCTCATTCCTGGATGATCGGTGATCACGAAACGGACATCACGGCGGGTCGCGTGGCGGGATGCCGTACCATTCGCGTGGGTGACTTGAGTGTGCCCAGTGAGGCCGATGAGCGCGTCTCCGACATGAGTGGTTTGCCGGCGCTGCTGGAGGCGCTCCTGCCCCGGCAATCCGTCTAGCAGCCTGTCGGTCTTTCGGTGATGCAATAATCTATCTATCACTTTGAGTCTTTCAAGGTGCGAACGATCTTCAAGGAGACAGGCTGCTGGTTAATGGATGCTATCTTCCGTTCTGCGGAGATAAATGCAAAACAATCTGGACAGACCCCGCCGCATAGAGTAGTTGCGCCCCGATTTTACCGCTTGTTGCACAAAGGGGGTCTTCCTCCACGGAGGGGACCGGTGCCACCGCGCGGTCGGGTTGAGCTTCATGATGCGGGATGCCGGAGATTCCGGCTGGTTACAGGTTGTTAAAGGGGTGGAGAATGAAAAGAAAATATCCATTTGTTTTTGAAATATGTGGCTTGTTATTATTTCTGGCCGTGCAGGTTGGCTATTCTGATGTAAATCTTCTATACAACGGGGGTTTTGAGGAGGTCCCGGGGTGGAATACGTACAGTAACTGGATGGTTTGGGGGAATGCCCGTTGGGCTACGCAGACGGCCTTTCGTGGAACCGCATCGCTTGCCATTGACGACACTTGGCTGAAGCCGCATTACGGCGGAAGTTCCCAGCGCGTTTCAGTGGAACCGGCTGCCTACTACCAGGTTTCTTTCTACTACAACCGGGGGAGCGGTTTTAATGCCGGGAATCGTGAGTTCGAGGTGGAGTGGTTCAACGCCAATCATGAGAGCCTTTCAACCATTACGCATATACTCGGGCTGGAGGGGAACAGCGGTATCTGGCAATATTCGGGAGAATACGAGGTGCAGGCGCCGGCGCTTGCCGCTTTTATGGAAATACGGTTCGATTTTTCCAATACGGAAGGGGATGCCGCGCTTCATATTGACGAGGTGGAGTGTCGTCGGGTTTTCCCGGAATACGGTTTGCGGAACGGTGGTTTCGAGCAACCTTTCAACGGGAATGATCGGGGCAACTGGGTTGTCGAGGGCTCGGCTTCGCGGTCGGATTGGAATGCGTCGGCGGGGCGTTGGTCGTTGATGTTTCCCGGAAGTTGGGCGGGGGCATCCGACGGTCTCGCGCGTCAGCGGGTGGTGGTGCAGTCCGGACAGGAGTACGAGCTTGTTTTCTGCATGATCCACGATAATCAGTTTCAGGCCGTTGATGCGGATTTGATGCTGATCTGGTGCGACGCCGCAGGCGGTGAACTTTTTACGAACACTCTTCCCATGGATTTGAGTGGGGCGGAAGATGTTTGGCATACGGCAAGCCGGCGCGTTTGCGCGCCGGAGGGTGCGGTGGAGGTAACGGTCGAGGTGAAGGTGTCCGGCGCGGGAGAGTCCGGTGCGTGTTATCTCGACCATATTCATCTGGCGCCTGTGCGCTCGTATCATACCTGTTGTGACGGACGGATCCTGGATTCTTCCGGAGAGCCTTGGATACCACATGGAATCGCACTCAGCGGCTGGATGTTTCCGGAGGCTTACATGTGGGATATCGATGGCGCGGGGCATTTGAACAGTTACAGTCAGTTGCGCCGGCGCATTGAGCGTCTGGCCGGAAGCCGTGAAAAGACGGATCTTTTCTGGGATACGTATCTCACAAACTACCTGACCGCCACCGATATGGCCCTGCTCGCCGAGCGCGGATGCAATTCGGTCCGCATACCGTTTAATTACCGCGAATTATCGCCGGAGAATAATCCGGGTGCTTATCTGGAAAAGGGGTTTGAGCAATTGGATCGGGTCATCGGATGGTGTGCGCAATACGGGATGAAGGTGATCCTCGATATGCACAGTTGTCCCGGTGGGCAATCGACGGTTCTTTCGGGTGATCCGGAGTATATGTACTATACCTGGAACGAGGATTGGAACGGCTGGGAAGAGCGCGGCGTGGCCGGGCTCTGGGTGTATGATCAAACCTATTTTCAGCGTACCGGACGAACGCCGGAATCCAACATCCAGCGCACCGTGGATATCTGGCGACGTATTGCGGAGCGTTACCGCAATGAACCGGCGCTGCTCGGTTACGAGCTGATGAATGAACCGATTCTTCCTGATGTTTCGTGGAGCAACCTGCTGCGGGAAACCTGTATTCAAATTACCGATGCCATCCGCTCCGTGGACCCTCATCACCTCATTTTTGTGCAGGGTGATTCTTTTGCCACCCGAACCGACGGGCTTTTCCCGCCTTGGGATGACCAGATGGCGGTGGCTTTTCATTACTACTGGGAGCCTGTTTCTTCGAACCGGCCCATCGTTCAGGAATATCTGGCTTTGCGGTCGGAATGGGGTGTTCCCTTCTGGCTTGGGGAAACAGGCGAAAATTCCAATCCGTGGTTTGGGGAGATGGCGTTGCTCATGAAACAGCTGGAAATCGGATGGAACTGGTGGGGGTGGAAAAAAGTGGAATCCGATGCGGCGGTTTCT
The DNA here is from genome assembly GCA_028708815.1 of Kiritimatiellia bacterium. GTDB lineage: Bacteria > Verrucomicrobiota > Kiritimatiellia > RZYC01 > RZYC01 > JAQVYB01. Next base: position 38,495 of record JAQVYB010000003.1, read on the forward strand.
GCAGGCTACGCCATTCAAAAGACTGACGCCATGCGTTATGCTCTGGATCATTTCTGGGATGAGGCTCCTGATCCTGAGCTCTTCTATGAGGGGATGATGGATCTGGCCGAACAGGTGAGCACGGAGCGCTGCCGCAGTCAGCCCGATTACTTCAATGCCATCTTTCAGGAACATTTTTTGAGTGAGGCGAAACCTTTTGTTCGGCATGAGTTGCCGGGCCGCATTGCGGCGGTGGATTATGATTCCGGTGGCGCAGGCGTTGCCTGGTATGATGTTCATGATCAGATCCTGTATTACGGTGATGAGCCGGGAAACTTCGGGCGGGCTTATCGGAATGACGGTGTGGATATTGTGCCCTGTGACGAAGAGCCCGGCTATAAGGTGATCGGTGTTGTCGCGGGTGAATGGATGCAGTATACCGCTGAAGCACTGCACGCCGGCGTGTATGATGTGGCCCTGTGCGTGCGTGCGGTCAGCCGTCCGTCCGTTCTTTTCTGCAGCGTGAACGGGGAGGATGTGACCGGTCCGCAAAGCATCTATGCAGGGGAAGAGTGGCAGATCATTCGGGTTCCCGAAAGGCTGCTTTTAGAGGAGCAGGGCGGGAGCTGTACGGTGCGGGTGGAGGTGGTGGAGGGCGATCCGGAAATCCGCTGGATCGAAACATCTCTCAGCCCATCCGGGTTTGCGGATTACGATGGCGACGGTATGGATGATCACTGGGAGGTCGCCCACGGAGGCAATCTGAAGCCGGAGGAGGATACGGATGCCGACTCCTATGTCAACCGCGAGGAATACGCCGCCGACACCGATCCGCTCAGCGCGTCCCACTCCCCCGAACCTGTTATCCGCTTGTGCGAAGGGCGTCCCTCTCTACTTGTTCCCTGTTCGTCCACCAACATCCAATATGGCGTGGAATATGCGGATGATCTGACCTCCGGTGTTTGGGAACCGCTGACCAATCAGGTGAATGGAACCGGCGCGGAGCTCATCCTCTATTCCGGGCAGGAAGAGCCGGTCCGTTTCTTCCGGCTTCTCTCCGAAAGGCATCCGGACGGCATTTGATTTGCCAGCCGAAGCCTTCCCCGGTATGATGCGTGTCTGTTGTCCTTATATCCATTGAGGTAATCATGACGGAAGAACCACGCGAACCTGAAAGCAACGAAGACCCCGACGTACCCGAGGAGCCCGAAGACGAACAACCCGGCAAAGAACCCCTGCGTGACGCCCTGGCTCAATTGCAGGAGATGCTGAAGGGTGCCAACATACAGTTTATTCCCTTCGGGGGAGAGACCCGGCGGCCTCAATCCGAAAAAGGCGCCACCCCGGACCCCGAGCCCGCCGCAGAGGATCTGCTCAAGCGCGTGCGTGAATTCAACCTCAAGCCGCGCGAAGTGAAGGACTATCTGGATCGCTTTGTGATTAAGCAGGATGAAGCCAAAAAGGTGCTGTCCGTGGCCATCTGCGATCATTACAATTACGTGCGTGAATGCCTGGAGCATCCCGGGCAGGCCGATCGCAATCACATCAAATCCAACATTCTGCTCATGGGGCCCACCGGCGTGGGCAAGACCTATCTGATGCGCTGCATTGCCCGGTTGATCGGCGTGCCGTTTGTGAAGGCCGACATCACCAAATTCTCTGAGACCGGCTATGTCGGTTATGACGTGGAGGACATTGTTCGTGACCTCGTGAAGTTGGCCGATGGAAATACCGACGTGGCCCAATACGGCATCATCTACATTGATGAAATTGATAAAATTGCCAATCGGTCGGGTCCCGGTGGCGGCAAGGATGTGAGTGGGCGGGGCGTCCAGGTCAACCTCCTCAAACTAATGGAGGAATCCGACGTCAATCTTTTCAGTCAGACCGACATCATCGGCCAGATGCGCGCCATGATGGAAATGCAGCGCGGCAAGGAACAGAAGCGTACCATCAATACCCGGCACATGCTCTTCATTGTGAGCGGCGCTTTCGACCAGCTCGCTGAGCAGGTTCGAAAACGCGTGGAAAAAACCATGATCGGATTTGTGCCCGATCCCGGGCGCATCGGGCGCGACGCCACCGAATATCTGGGGCAGGCCGCCACGCGTGATTTTATTGACTACGGTTTTGAGCCTGAATTCATTGGGCGGCTTCCTGTGCGCGTGGCCTGTGATCAACTCACGCGCGATGATCTGGAGCAGGTGCTGCTCAAATCTGAAGACAGCCTGCTCGATCAGTATCGCGCCGATTTCCGGGGCTACGGCATTTCCATGGAGATTGCTGTGGAAGCGGTGGGGCACATTGCCGAGCGGGCCTCGAAGGAAAAGACCGGCGCACGCGGACTGATGACCGTGCTTGAAACCATTTTCCGCGACTATAAATTCGAGTTGCCTTCCACCACCGTAAAGACCCTTCATCTGACCGATGTCGCGGTGACCGAGCCCCGCGAGACGTTGGATGGACTTCTTCTGGAATCCCGGCACGAGCAGGAAGCCCTCTGGCGCGAGGATGCGCGCCGCTTTGCCGAACAACTGGGACGCGAAGACGGTTTTGACATCCGCTTTGACGAGGAGGCTCTCGATCTCGTGCTGGTCCGCAGTCAGGAGGTCGGAAGAACGATCCGCGGCTACTGCGAAGAACGCTTCAAAGATCTGTTTTACGCCCTGAAGCTGATTGCGCAGCGTACCGGGAACAAGGCCTTTACCCTCACTCGGAAGCTTGTGGAAAATCCCGAACGCGAAATATCCGCGTGGGTTGTCGAGAGCTTCAAAAACGAAGTGGAATAGGTGCTCCGAGGGAGCGTTCCAATGGTTGGAAAACAAAAAGGACGTTGGAGAAAGCGCCCCCTCCGAAGGTTCATCACCGGCGGTGGAAGTCTTCGAAAATCATGTAGAGGCTGGGAATGAGCAGCAGGGTGATCATGGTGGCGAAGAGGAGTCCGTAGCCGAGGGAGAGGGCCATCGGGATGAGGAATCGGGCCTGCCGGGAGGTCTCGAAGATCATGGGGGCCAGACCGCCGAAGGTGGTCAGGGTGGTCAGCAGAATGGGGCGGAATCGCTGGACGCCGGCAAGGACGACGGCATCATGCGCAGAGAGCCCTTCGCGTCGGCGGCAGTTGATGAAATCGATGAGTACGAGTGCGTCATTCACCACCACGCCGGAGAGCGCGACAATACCGATGACGCCCACCATGCTAAGGCTGTATCCCATGATCAGGTGGCCGGCCACCGCGCCGACCAGTCCGAACGGAATGCTCATCATGACGATCAGGGGTTGCAGATAGCTCCGGAAAGGAACCGCCAGCAGCGCGTAGATGGCAATCAGGACCATCGGGATGGTCATCCAAAGACTTTTCATGCTTTTCTGATCTTCCGCCTGATGACCCTGATAGCTGTAATTCAGTCCGGGATAGCGGCGCTTGAGCGTGGGCAGGACATCGTCATCCAGGGCCTTCATGATGCGCCCGGCGCCCGAACGCGGGCGTACGTCGGCGGTGACGGTCATCGTGCGTCGGCTGTTGCGATGGGTAATGGACGTGTAGGCGCGCCCGCGCGTCATTTTCACCACATCCTGAATGGGCGCTTCACCGCCGGAGGGTGTTTTCAGCATCAAGTCCCCCAGCAGTCCTTCGCTGGTGCGCTCGTCTTTTGGAAGGCGCAGTTTGATCTTCAGCTCATCGCGTCCGCGCAGTTGGCGGACGACTTCCACGCCTTCGTAGGAGCTTCGCACCTGCTGGGCCACACTGCGTGCGGTGAGCCCAAGGCTGCGTCCCGCCGGGAGCATTTCAAAGCTGAGTTGTTCTTTGCCGCGCTGAAACCCATCGTCGATATCGCTGACCTGCGGGAAGGTGGTGAGGGCTTTGGCCAAGTCAACCGCTGCCTTTTCGAGGGTGGTGACATCGCTGTGTGTGAGTTCCACCGTTAGTGCCGACCCGCTGCCCGGGCCGCCGCGGTCCGATTGCAGGCGGATGTATTCCACGCCCTTGATCTGTCCGATCGCCTTCCGCCAGCGATTCACAAATTCCAGGGTGCCCATGATTTTATTACGGATCTTTGGATCGGCCAGGTACACGCGGATATCCGCCGAATGGCTGCCGGATCTTCCGATATGCGCAAAGGTGCCGGTGACCAACTCGGGGTGGCCGCAGTCTTTGAGCACCTGCTGCGCGGCGGCATAGACCCGGTGCACCACGTCTTCGGTGCGCTTCACGGGGGATCCGTAGGGCAGTACGATTTCCGCATAGGCATAATCACTTTCCGCGCGTGGGAAGGTTTCAAACCCGAGGCGTCCGCTGACCATGAGGCCAATGGTCAGAGTCAGGATAGCGCAGGCAATGGCGACCACCAGGTAGCGGTGAATCAGGCATTTTTCCAGGAAGGGTGCGTAGTCATCACGAACCCAATGAATGAACCATGCGCTGAATCGTTTTTGGCGGTTGTGTATTCGTTCGGCCAGGCCGGTACGCGGGCGATCCTTGTGATGTCCGAGGTGTGAGGGGAGGATGAAGATGCATTCAATCCAGGAGATCAGGAATACGGAGATGACCACGACCGGGATCATGCCCATGACACGGCCCATCATGCCGGGCAGAATCATTAGCGGAATGAAGGCCACCATATTGGTCAGAATGCTGAAGGCCACAGGCGAGCTGACTTCGATGGTTCCGCGTATGGCGGCCGTCAGAAACGACTCGCCTTCCTGGTGCCGGCGATACACATTTTCGCCCACCACGATGGCATCATCCACCACGATACCAAGGGCCAGCAGATAGGCGAACATGGTCATCATATTGATGGTTAGTCCGAACAACGGCATCAGAATCAGCGAGCCAAGGAAGGAGATTGGAATACCCATCATTACCCAGAACGCCAGGCGCAACTCCAGAAAGGACCCCAGCAGTAAAAAGACCAGCACCAGGCCGAACGCGCCATTTTTCAGCAGCAGGGAGGCGCGCTGCCAGTAGGTATCCGCCATGTTGCGCTGAATGGCCATATGAATGCCGTCCGGCAGGGTTTTTTCGATTTGCAGCATACAGGCTTTGGTGGCGTCGGCCACCTGAATGGGGGTCTGCTCGCCGACGCGATATATTTCCAGCATCACGGAGGGTTTTCCGTTGTAGGTGGCGAATACGTCGGAATCCTCCATGCCGTCATCAATGGTTGCAATGTCTTCGAGCAACACCTGCGTGCCATCGGCGCCGGTCAGAATCGGGATGCGCCCGAATTCCTGCCCGTAGTCCTTTCGCTCTGTCACCCGCACCAGAATTTCGCCGGAAGCGGTTTTCAGTCCACCGCCGGGCAGATCCACGGAGGCATTTCCAAGAATCGCAGCCATTCCCTGCAACGTGAGGTTGTAGCGGCGCAGGTTTTCCTGCGGCACGGAAATGGAGATTTCGAGACTGCGCGTGCCGGTTACATCCACCTGGGTGATATTCGGATCTTCCAGCAATTGATCACGTACCCGTTCGGCCAGCGTCTTCAACACTTTTTCCGGCGCGTCGCCATAGAGTGCCACATTAAGCACTTCGCGGCGGTGCACCTGCAACGTGACTTCCGGACTTTCGGCATTTTCAGGAAACGTGCGGATGCGGTCGATCTCGCTTTTGATGTCCTGATACGCCTGAATACTGTCGGCATTCTCCAGCAGCTTGACTCTGATGGAGGCGGAACCTTCGTTGGCGCTGGAGTTGATTTCCTCCACGTTGGCGATGCCGGTAAGCGCTTCTTCCACGGCCAGCACGATGCCCTTTTCCACCTCTTCGGGGCTGGCGCCCGGATAGGAAACGCTGATCGAAACAATGTTCTCGTCCAGGTCCGGAAAGACTTCCTGTGTGATGGAGGTGAATGCAAAGATCCCGCCCACCAGAAAAAACAGCATGAGCAGATTGGCGGCCACGTTGTTTTTGGTCATCCAGGCGATCGGGCCGCGCAGTTCCTCAGAAGCATCGGCGCTCATGGTTGCGCTCCTTCAGCGGCCAGCGTCATGCCTTCCACCGGCGCCCCGAGATTCGAGAGGACCATTCGCTGCCCTTGTTCAAAAGCGTTGCGGATGAAGATTTCCTCTTTTGTACTCCAAACAATTTCTGCCGGGACGATGCGGAGGTGATTGTCGGCATCCAGCAGCCAGAGAACCGATCCGTCGTGGAGTGCCGTCCGCGGAATGCAATAGACGGCATTGATCCGGACGCCTTCCACCTCGACGCGCACATACTGATTCAGCAGGAGTGCCGGGGTGTCCGGCGTTTCCGCACGATTCAGCGGATCTTCCACCGTGACGAGCAGTTGTGCCATACGGCTGGTCGGATCCAGTTCCGCCAGAAGCTTGACGACCTGTCCGTGGCGCAGGGCTCCGTTTTCCATGTAAATGGTCACGACGGATCCGGCCTGGTCATCCCGTGGAAAACGAATCCACTTCAACTGATCAACACGCACCTTGATTTTAATCCAAAAGACGTCCGTATCCACCAGTCGGGCCAACACGGTGCCCGTGTTGGCTTGATCGCCGATGGAGGCTTCCGCCTCTGTCACGACCGCATTGAACGGCACGGTTATACGGGTACGTTCCAGGTCCAGTTGGGCTCGATCCATTGCCGCCTGGGCTGAGAGAATGTCCGCTTCTTTGGCGAGCCGTTGCGGTTCGCGAAGGGCCAGCTCCATATCCAGTTCCACCGGGGCTTCTGCGCCGGCAATCAGGGCCCATTCTTTCTGTGCGATATCCTGCTGGCCCATCTCCATCCGCAAATTGCTTTTCGCGGTATCCAGTGCGGCCTTTTTTTGTTGCAATGCATAGCGGTAGTTACGGTCATCCAGTTGGATCAGGACCTCCTCCTGCCGGACGAATCCGCCTTCCGCCAGTTCGGGATGTTTCCCGGTGATCACGCCGCTGACTTCCGCCTGAACGGCGACTTCCTCTTTCGCCATGACCACGCCCATGGCCTCCACCATCACAATGGCGCTTGTGGGCATTAGCGAACAAACCTCCACCAGAGGAATCACCGGAGGCGCTTCCATGGGCTTGGCTTTTGGTTTTGTTTTGACCATCCAGACTGCACCGGCGAAGGCGGCAATCAAAACAAACAGGCCGACCAGAAGCGGCCGGCCGGTTACGGGGCGCTTGCGCTCGGAGGATGTGTTAAAATCCGTTTTTGTGGTCATACTCTTTCCTTCTCTATGAGCGTTGCCGAATGACATCGCGCGGCGGCCGCCTATGGCAGGGAATCACCCCAGGTTCCGCTTAATGATCGATACAGTTGAATCCGGTAGGCCAGCAATTGGTAATGGGCATTCAGGTTTTCTCGTTGCAACTGGTCTTCGCTGATAATCGCCGTGATGACGCGTAAATAATTTTCCACCCCCTGTCCGTAGCGCAGCAGTGCCTGTTTGCGGGATTGTTGGGCCGCCAGGAGGCCCTCGTTCAGGGCGTTCAGATTTTTTCGTTGAGCGTCTTCCATACGCAGGGCCTGCTGAACCTCGCCCACCGCCTGCAGGGCCGTTTCACGATACGCGGCCGACTGGCCTTCCAATACGGCCCGGGTCCGTTCCACTTCCGCAGCGCGCCGCCCGCCATCGATCAACGGAGCGGTCAGATTCCCCGCGAGATTCAACAGCCAGTTATCGAACAAGGCGGAAACGGTCTCACTCTCCGTTGAGCCGGCGGCGGTGATGCTCAGCGTTGGAAGACGGTTCGCGCGGGCCGCTTCCACTCCCCAGGCCGCCGATGAAAACCGCAACCAGGCGGCCTGAACATCCGGGCGGCGCAACAGCAGGTCGGCGGGCAATCCGGCGGCAGGCAGAGGGGGAAGGTCGGGCAGCTTGTTGATTTTTGGCGAGAAGTGGTCGACCGGCATTCGTCCGAGCAGAATGGATAATTCATCGGCCACGCCTTCGCGTTCCCCGCGTTGCAGGGGAATCAGCGCGGCGGTATCGGCCACCACCTGGCGCTGTTGGAAGACATCCAACGCCGTGGCCTGTGCCCGACGAAAACGCAGGTCGATCAGTTCCAGTGTTTGGCGATTGGATTCAAGCTGATGTTCGAGCAGTCGGATTGCTTCATCGCGAACAATCAGTTCGTAATACCGCAGGGCGATTTCAGCGGAAAGCGTGATCATCACCGTATCGCGATCCGCGGCTGTGGCGAGGGCATCCAGCGCGGACGATTGGCGTGCGGCCCGCAGGCGGCCCCACAGATCCAGTTCGTAACTGCATGCCAGATTGAGTCCATACGTTTCGATGGTGGTCGTGGTGGAGTCTCCGTCATCGTTTTGTGTGTGCTGTTTTTTTTCAGCGGCGGAAGCGCCCAGGTTGAATGCGGGATACAGCGAGGAACGTTCTTTTCGGGCAGTGGCCATGGCTTGACGAAGCCGGGCGTCGGCCTGTGCGACGGAGGTGTTATTGGTTAATCCTTCTTCGATCAGGCGATTGAGTTCAGGGTCTGAAAACACCTCCCACCATTTGTTGGAAACGGGCAGGGCGCCACCCGGGCCGGTGCGGAATGCTTCCGGGGCACCCGGTTCATCGGCGGGCTCCTGGATGGAGGGGGTAAAGAAGGCGCACCCGGCCAGCAGGAGTGCAAAAACCCCCGGGATTATTCGCAGGGATACGGATTTAAAAAACAATGAAGTCATAGAGTCTCGTTAGTCGTACTATAGAGGGGTCGTTTTGTTGCGACACAGTACACCATAACGATCCAAAATCAAAAATAGTGTTCAGAAAATTCTGAATTATTCCGTTTTCCGCGGTTCGATTCCGAAGGCCCCTGTTTCACGGGTGGAAATTTGGAGTCAGCCGTTCAGGGCGTGGGGGAGGAGATATTCATAGGCCTGATTGATTACGGTCATGGCGCGTTGATCGCCGCCGCAGTCGGGATGGAATTTTTTGGCCATGAGTTTGCGCCGTCGGATAAGATCTTTTTTATCGAAGTAGTCGTCGAGATCGAAGAGTTCGCGGTAGGCGCGTTGTTTTCGGTATCCGTTCATTTTTTCGAATTGCCCGAAATCTACGGAGTTTAGATATTGCAGGCGTGTTTCAAATTTGCGCGTTTCAATTTCGCGGCGGAGGGATTCGCTGGTGGCATAGCGTACGATGAATTGCAGGACTTTGACTTTGTCGAAATAGGAGAAGCGCCCAAGTGCTTTGAAGCGGCTGCTGATGCGCCCGTCTTTGAACCAGAGGATGCAGGCGCCCTCATGTGCGGGGCTGAGGGTGACCTTGAAACAGTCGTTGTCAATGTTGACTTCCGAGAGAACTTCGCAGGTTTCCAGATAGATCATAGTGCTGCCGTATAGGTCATGAGTTTATACTGTTGCATCACGCGGTGCGTTCGTACGATTCAATAGCTGATTTAATAGCACGTGATTCCTCCATGCGACAAGAAAAAACACTACATGTTGTTGAAATAAGTTGCGTTGCCTCAATATGCAGCGGTAGTTAAGGGCGGCTGGCCGGTTGCCGGTGGTTGTGGCTTCTTTAGTCCTTTCAGGCGAGGTCCTGCGCGTCCCGCCGGGACGCTCGCCCGGCAGCATTTGCGAAACTCATTTAAGACGAGTTCGCGCGCCGCCCCGTCCTGGATGTGTTGTTGTGGCAGGCAAATCCTTCTCTTTGGCGCCTGATTCGGTTTTCTCGCCTGAACCTGGTGGAAACGCCCTCTCCGCGGAGGGGATCTTTGGGTGTGATGTGTTGTAGAATTATGATTGAGAAAATAGATAATGCCATGCGGCATAATATGATGCGTATGTTTACTCGCCTGCTGATGCGGGAGAATTTTTGATTGCAGGGGATGTGGAAACTCTGGCAGGCATCTGGTCAGGGCGGATTTGAAGGCGATGGGTTCCGGTGTTTATTGTCGATGAATCTTAAGTTTTTCGGCATTGGGTCCGATAAATGATTCATGAAGACTTCTGTTCAGGGTGGCCCGTTTGGGCTGAAAATGGAATTGGATTCGTTCTTGGAACTGCTTCAGGAGCAGTATGCCGAGGCGTTGACGTCAAATGATCGCGAGGGATTGATTCAGACCTCTGGAGTTCTTGCGATTACCTATGCCGGCTTGGATCGTCCGGAGTTGGCACGTCGCTGGGCAGAACAGTATCTTTCCATGCTGGACGTCACCACGAACGAAAGAGGTTGAGGGCCATGTTCCTCCCGAGTTCCTAGGGCTCGCGATTGAGTTCGTTGAGCATGAGTTCACGGGCGCTGATGTAGGGGCCGGGGAAAAACTCAAAGAGGTCGGGCGTTTGTTCGTCGTCGTCGAACATTTCATCGAGCGAATCATAGGCGGCCCGGTCATAGTGCAGGAGTCCTTCAATTTTTCGGGTCTCGATGTCCTGAATAATGAAAGCCAGTTGATCTTCGGTGGAGTCGTGCGAGTTAAAGAGAACGTATTTTTTGGCGGGGTGGACTTTTTCGATGTTCCGAGCGTAGATCATGTATTTCATGTATTCGATGATACGTTCATCGAGTTCGGCCTCGAGAATGAAGAGGCGTTCGGCGAGTTCGGACCGGGTGAATACGAGGTGCACCTGAGGCGCCGGAATATCATCGGGCAGGGCATGCGCCAGCGTGGTGATGAACTCACGGAATTGCTGCTCGCCCTCTTCGATGGTCTGGTCGTGCAAAGGCATCCAGTAGATCATGATGTCGAGTTCGGGGTCGTGATAAAGCAGGGGCTTGTCTACGGAGAAGACAAACGAGCACTCTTCGCAGGTGACCACGTTTAATTTGTTGCCTATCAGCTCATTGCGCAGGTCCGGGTCTTCGACGGTGTTGATGGCGTCATAGAGATCCACCTCTTGGGGGTGGTTGCACTTGGGACAGGCGATGGGATATGTTTTCAGTTGTGACATGTGCGGGATAGTAGAGGGCAAAAAAGGCCGGATCAATAGCAGAATGGAAGAAATTACGGTATCTCCTTGAAGTTGACCATACGTTGGGGTACGTTGCCGCATTCATTCGGGCAAGTGCCGTTTTTTTTTCGGGAACATTCGTTCAGGCCGGTAAAGTATCCCGGTGCCGGAAAGATTCCGCATTTGCATGGGTGGGGTGTGCGTCCTTGCCGGGGCGGCATGCCGCCCGGGGTATACATTAACCAGGAGATCACAGGAGACTACATGAGTTTCTTCGGCCTATTCGGATTCGGAAAGAAGAGTGGCGGCGGTTCGTCCAGCCGCGGAAAACGGTGTTATATTGTGGATTGTGCGATGATGGAGTCCTCCAAGGGGGAGCGAATGCGCATGGCTCCGCGTAATCAATTGGACCTGCTTCGGCGCCTTTCGCGGTTTGTTAAGAAGGAGCAGGTTGATCTGTGGGCGGTATTTGACGGCAAGGAGCTTCGGGATGTCCCGGATGGCAAGAAGTACATGGATGTGATGGTTTCCTATGTGCCGAAGGCATCGGAGGTGTCTCAGGCTGTCGCTAAAATGTGCGCCGGCAGAAAAGCGTGCGGGACGCTCGTGATTACATCGGATAAGACCGTGGAACAGGCCGCACTGCGGCAGGGAGCGGCGTTGATGCATTGCTCCACCTTCAGGAAGGCGTTGGAAGCCGATGGCGGGTCATCGTTCGGGGGCGGAGACCGTTCTTCGGGGCGTGACCGTTCTTCGGGACGGCGGGGAGGCCGTTCGGGTTCATCCGGCTCACGCCGCCCGCCGAGGTCGGGTGGGCAGGCGGACGGATCCGATCGCCGGCCTAATCGTCAGGAAGGGGAGGCTTCTGCGCGACCGACGGAAGAAACGGTTCCTGCGCGTCCTCCCAAGAATGATTCCGAGGATGCGGTTAGCGACCTGATTGACCTGGTTTAACGGGCGCCGACAGATTTTTACACTATGGAAAAGAGCGGGGGTTTCCCCCGCTCTTTTTTTGCCTAAGCCGCCTATTTCACCCTGGAGCGATTTTTGCTGCGGAAAGCGGATCAATCGGTATCGTTACTCATGGGAGAATAATCTGAAGAAGTTCCAATGATTGGAAAATTCGTACAATAAGTTTCCAATCGTTGGAAAAAGAATTTAGAAGTTTTCCAACGGTTGGAAAGGGTCTTGATGTGGTTATGAAAGAGGCGTGGTGTCGGACGATCTTCTGGGTGTGTTGCGGGTGGCTGGTATGGGTGCCTTGTGCCGCGGCGGCGCCGTCGTTCGACCTGGGCTTTCTGGCATCGCATCAGGAGACGATTACGGGGGCAAAACGGACCACGGCGCTGGGACCCTTTTATGAGTCGGTGCAGATGCCGGACGGAACTTCGATGTGGGCGATTCGCCCGTTTTATGTGCAGGCTCTATCGAAGAATGATGAGATGAAGCACGAGTATTACGTCTGGCCGCTGGCCGCGCAGACGCATTTCAAGCACGAGTTGAAATGGCGGGTGTTGATGGCGTATGGTCGGAAGCGGCATCCGGGTTCGGCGGATTCGCCGTATATGCGCTTCAACATTTTTCCGTTTTATTTTCAGTTTCGGGATGACGCCGGGAAGCTGAGTGTGGCGGTTTTTCCGATTGGCGGGACGATTCGGGATTTCTTTTTTTATGATCGCATTTCGTTTGTGCTGTTTCCGCTGTGGACAGAATGGCAGTCCAATGATGTGTTGAGCGAGAATCTGCTTTGGCCGCTGATTTCCTGGACGAAGAGTATGGAGAGTGAGGACATTCGACGCTTTCGGATTCTGCCGTTTTACGCGCATTCGGTGAAGAAGGGGCATTACGACAAGCGGTCGATCCTGTGGCCGATCTGGAATATGTCGCATTATACGGCGGAGGGATCGAAGGGGTATGCGTATGTATTGTTTCCTCTGTTCGGGCGGATCAATCGGGAGTCGGAAAAGGGGTGGATGTTTCTTCCGCCGTTTATTCGGTTTTCTTATGGGCGGGACGGGAGCTTTGTGAATTGCCCCTGGCCGTTTTTTCAATATCGCAATACGAAGTACATGAAGAAATTCACGGTGTGGCCGCTGTACAGCCAACGGCGGGTGGGGCCGCTGATGAACCGCTATTTTTTATGGCCGCTGGGATGGCAGCGGTCGGTGGAGTTCAAAAAGAGCCGGGTGTGGGGTTTTCAATTGGTGCCGTTTTTTATTTGGGATCACATGACGCAAAGGCGGGAGGATGGCACGTTGGGCGAAGTCACGCATCGCTATGCGAAGCTTTGGCCGTTGTTTACCTATCGGCGCGACAAGGAGGTGCGCCAGACGCGGGTGCTGGAGTTGTGGCCGTTTCGGGACCATCAGGGAGAGTTGCTCTCGTGGGCGCCGTTCTGGACGCTTTTTTCGCATACGGTGGTTAAGGACAAGGGGTACGATACGGAAATCCTGTGGGGGTTGTATCGGCAGCAGCGCAAGGGCACGGAACGCCGATACAACGCCCTTTTTCCTCTGTACGATTATGAGCGGGACGAGCAGATCAACGGCGGCAAAAAAGAATGGTCTTTTTTGAAGGGACTGATAGGTTATAAACGCGAATATGGGATTCGCCGTTATCGATTTTTGTATTTGATCACCTTCGGTGGAAAGCGAGCGACAGAGTGATTATTACCAGGGAACCTGAGTTTTTGCCGGAAACACCCAATGTCTTTGCGCGGTTGGGGCGGGCGGTGCTGCTTTCCTGCCGGGAGAGCGGGCGCGCGCTGCTGATGACGGGGGAGGCCTTCCTGCATATGCGGACGATGTTTTCCACGCGCAGCCGATTTGACGTGATGTATCAATTGTATATCACCGGCGTGAAGAGCCTGGGTGTGATTACGGTGGTGGCCTTGTTTACGGGGATGATTCTGGCGTTACAGACGGGCCTGGAGCTGCGCCGGTTTTCGCAGCAGGTGAATATCGGTACGGCGGTATGTGTTTCGCTGACGCGCGAGATGGGGCCGTTTATGACGGCGTTGATTGTGGCGGCCAGTGTGGGCTCGGCGATTGCGGCGCAATTGGGGACGATGACGGTGTCGGAAGAGGTGTCGGCGCTGGAAATCATGTCGATCAGTCCGATTCGTTTTCTGGTGATGCCGCGTCTGGTGGCTTTGCTGGTGATGATGCCGCTGTTGACGGTGTATACGGACATCATCGGTATTATCGGGGGGGCCATCGTGGGTAAGACACAACTTGGCGTTTCCTTTCGGGCCTATTTCGATAATGCGGTGGCGTTTGCGCACAACAAGGATTTGTATGTGGGGCTCTTTAAGGCGATGGTGTTCGGAGTGGTCATTACGGCGGTGTCGTGTCATCAGGGATTCTGCACGAAGGATGGTGCGGTGGGGGTGGGGCTCGCGACGCGCAAGACGGTGATTGTTTCGTTTCTGACGATTCTGGTTTTGGGCTACATCATTACAAGGGTGTTTTATAAATGATACGCTTTGAGCATGTCAGCAAGCAGTTCGGCAGCAAGAAGGTGCTGGACGATCTCTCGTTCGAGATTGAGAAGGGCGAGACGTTTGTGATCATTGGCCGTTCGGGGATGGGAAAGAGCGTAACGATCAAGCACATGGTGCGCCTGCTGTCGCCGGACAAGGGCCGGATATGGATCGGTGATGATCTGGTCAGTGAGGCACGCGGCAAGGAGTTGTCGCGCATACGGCTGCGGTTCGGTCTGCTTTTTCAGGGTTCGGCCTTGCTGCAATGGTTGACGGCGGGTGATAACGTCGGGCTTCCGTTGCGCCAGGGCAGCAACATGCCGCAGGAGGACGTGGACCGCCTGGCGGAGGAGAAACTGAAGCTGGTGGATCTGTCGGATGTGTTTCATAAGCACCCGAGTGATCTTTCGGGCGGCATGCAGAAGCGGGTGGGGTTGGCCCGCGCCATTATTACGGATCCGGAGATCATCCTTTATGACGAACCGACATCGGGCCTGGACCCGATGACCTCGCGGACGATTGATGCGCTGATTGAAAGTCTTCGTGTCAAGCTGGGCGTGACGAGCGTAGTGGTGACGCATGATCTGCACAGCGCGTTGTCCATCGGTACGCGGATTGCCCTGTTGGAGAAGGGAAAGATGGTGGAAATTTCGACGCCGCAGGAGTTCATTCGTTCGAAGCATCCGGCGGTGCGTGATTTTCTGGATGCGAATTTTATCACCAAGAAACCGGATTGGGAAACCCATCCGTCATGATGTGAGGTTGAGTTATGAAAAGAAGCAGAATGCGCGAGCTGACCGTGGAAGTAACCGTCGGGGTGGTGATGTTCATGATCCTGCTGGCGTTGGGTGTATTTACGATCATTCTCAGTCGGGAAAACATCTTCCGCACCTACTATCCGCTTCGGGTGACGTTTCGGGATGTCATGGGTCTTTCCGATGGCGACAACATCCTCTACCACGGCGTGAAAATCGGCGTGGTGAAGTCGTTAACCATTACCAGCAACGGGGTACTGGTGAGCGCCAGCATAGATTATCCCGTGGAGTTTTATGAGGACTATCAGATTAAGATCGATGCCTCGTCGGTGCTGGGTGGGCATTACCTGAGTCTGGATGAGGGCAGCGAGAATAAGCCGGTTGTGCCGCGCGACACCATTATGCAGGGGGCCAAGCCGATCAGCCTGATTGCCGATGCTTCGGAGACGTTCTCCATGGTCAAACGCTCGCTGGGGGAAGGCGGTATTCTTACTAATCTCGAGGCGGCGGTGGCGAATATCCGTGAGGTGTCGGATAATCTGAAAATGCTGGGAGACAATCTGGTGGAAGGGCGGGGTACCCTGGGTAAACTGTTCATGCAGGATGATCTCTACAACAAGTTGGATTCGGTGGCGTCCAACCTGGATACGGTCAGTGCCGATCTGGCGGAGGGGCGCGGAACACTCGGCAAGCTGCTGGCGGATGATGGGCTCTATGATGAGATCAAGGGCATCTCGGCTGACGTGAAAAAAATTACCGGAGATCTGGCGGGAGGCCGTGGGACGATCGGTAAGTTGCTGGTCGAGGACTCGCTGTATACGGATGTTTCCTCGATTTCCAGCAATTTGATGGAGGTCAGCGACCGGCTGGCAAAGGGCGAGGGCACCTTGGGCAAGCTGTCGAAGGATGATGCGCTTTACAATGAGATCAAGGTGCTGGTGGAAGAGGCGATCGCCACGCTGGATGACATACGCGAGTCTACACCCATTACTTCGTTCTCCAGTATTTTCTTTGGAGCTTTTTAATGAATCGGTTTTTTTATTCGGGTACGGCTTGTCTGTTGGCCGTGGTTTTGTTTCTCACGCTTCCTTTTCCTGCGGCGCGGGCCGAGGATGATTCGAATGTGAACAAGGGTGCATTGATCGGGCTCTTCGTGGTGGTGGTCGGCGTGGTGCTCTGGTTGGGTTTCAAGTCCGACCTGGATGATTATTCCTATGCCACCCTGGAAGAACCTCCGCATTTTTTGGGCGATGCGGCGGAGGGCGCGGGGTCTTCTCCGGAGGAAGGGGCAAGCCCGGTACTCGTTCTGGGTTCTTCGCCGGTGGCGGTGAATGCCGAGGGGATTGGATTTGTTTTTTGATGAAGGTTGATCTGCACATGCATACCAAAGAGCGGTCGGGATGCGCCGTTCACTCCGCCGAGGATATGATTCAAGCCGCGCGTGATGCGGGGTTGGATGGCATGGTCATTTCGGATCATGATCGGCTGGTCGCGCGAGGTGAATTGATGCGCCTTCGGGAGCGGTATGCGCCGTTTCGGCTGTTCACGGGGATTGAAGTGAGCACGGTGGAAGGAGAGCATGTGCTGGTGCTCGGGTTGCCGGATCAGCGCCTGGAATCCAAGGCGTGGTCTTATGCACGTCTGCACGCGTTCGTGCGTGCGGCGGGGGCGTTCCTGATTCTGGCTCATCCCTATCGTTTTCAGGATCTTGTCATTGATGTGGAAGGGCTGCCGCCCGATGCCGTTGAACTTCGCTCCGGCAATATCCGGGATGAGCTTCGCCCGCGCATTCGCGCATTGATCGAGCGGATCGGTTGTGCCACGGTCTACTGTTCAGATGCGCATCACGTGGATCGTGTCGGGTATGGTTTTATCGAATTGGATAAGCCGGTGGTTACGGATCAGGAATTACTTGAGGTCCTGAAGGCGGGAGCTTTTCATCTGCCGCCGGCGTCAGACTGATTGATTCGTCCGACAGGGCAAATACAAGCTGAAGGTCAGCCCGGTTTCCGGCAGAATCTCCGCCTGTATGGCACCCTTCAGTTCGGCCAGGAGGTCCCTCGTGGCCGCCAGATCAAGCCCCCCGTCCGGCGTTTTCCGGTGTGCCTCCGAAAAGGGCGTGAAAAGTTCGGGGCACATATTTGGAGAAAGCCCGTCCAGTTTTGCGGAAAGGGTCAATGCGAGGTATTCCTCTTCGGTCAGGTGGTGGCGTTGACGTGTTTCGTTGCCCACGTTTGGGGTTAAGGCCAACGTGATAGCGCCCCGTTCCTGCCCCTGCATTTGGCTGAGGAGGAAGTTGGCGGCGGCAATCAGCACCTTCAGGAGTTGGTTGAAGTCGATCAGCAGGTATCCCTCTTCCTGCACCACAGGGGTCTTGATTTCCACAGAGGACGGCATGGCTGAGCGAAGCAGGTTGTGCAGGTCACGCAGGACCAGGTCAAGCGGAAGAAGTTGGATTTCTACTTTGTCGTGGCGGCTGAAGGTGAGCAGGCGACGGGTGATGTCCCGGGCATTTTGGCCGGCTTTGCTGATTTCTTTCACCATGGCGATCAGTTCGGGTCGGTCGGCAAGTTGTTCGCGCACCATGTCGCTGTAGCCGAGAATGGCGGTGAGGGAATTGTTGAAGTCGTGGGTTACGCCGTTGCAGAGGAGGCCCGTCGTACGCAGAGGCCGGGTGCATTCCATGGCCTCGGCCAGTTGGGCCCGTTGAAAAGCCTCGTTCTCCGCCACCTTCCGCAGGCGGTCATTTTCCCGGCGCAATCGGCCTATATAGAACGCCGCGCCGAGCAGCAGTGCGGCCAGTGCGGTTACGATAGCTGTCAGAACAAGACACACGCCATATTCTCCCGGTTAAGA
Source organism: Kiritimatiellia bacterium (assembly GCA_028708815.1). Lineage (GTDB taxonomy): Bacteria > Verrucomicrobiota > Kiritimatiellia > RZYC01 > RZYC01 > JAQVYB01. The sequence continues at coordinate 56,406 of JAQVYB010000003.1, forward strand.
TTGCGAAACGCCGGCCTTTGCGTTAAAGAAATTCACGTTTAAGCGTTGGGATGTATAGCACACCGCGCAGGGAGCGTCAACAGGACGAGAGATGGTTGTTCGGAAATGAGTTCCCGCCCGCGTCCAGCGTTCAAGGCCTTGCCGGGTGGGCCCGGCGTGTGTGGAAAGAAGGAAGATGAACACGAAACAGGAAACATATTCCCCGTTGGCCGAGAGAGTCAAGGAACTGGAGTGCCTTTACGCTATCGCGCGCCTCTCCTCGGAGCAGGATTTGGAATTCGACGGCTTTCTGCGACAGGTCGCCGGGCTTGTGCCGGCGGCCTGGCGCTGGTCGCGGCAGGCCGGTGCGTGCATTGAGTTTGACAACCGCCGTTTTTCAGGGGGCGCGGCGACGCTTGACGAGTCGTGTTGCCAGCAGTCGACGCTGATCATCAATAAAGTAAAGCGCGGACGGATCGTGGCGGGGTACCCTGGCGTGCCGCCGCTGGCGGATGACGCCTCTTTTTTGTTGCAGGAGGAGCAGCGCCTGCTGGATGAGATTGCTCGTCAGGTGAGTTATGTTCTGGAGCGCATCGAGTCTCAGCGGGCGCGCGAGGGCCTGCAGGCACAATTGCGCCATGCGGACCGACTGGCCACAATCGGACGCCTGGCCTCCGGCCTGGCCCATGAAATCAATGAGCCGCTGGGCTGCGTTCTGGGCTTTGTCCAGTTGCTGTTGAAAGAGGAGTCGTCTTCTCCCTCCGCTCAAAAAGACCTCGAAAAAATACAAGCGGCAGCGCTTCAGGCACGCGACATCATCCGCAAGTTAATGGTCTTTGCCCGGCACTCACCGGCGGAGCATGGCTCGTTCGATCTGAATAAGCTGATTGAATCGAGCGCGGACCTTTGGCTTTGGCGGTGTGAGGATGGCAGCATCCGGGTTGCTTTTGAACTGGATGCCCATCTGCCGGCGGTCCTGGGTAATGAGGGGCAGATTCGCCAGGTCATCACCAACCTCGTGATCAATGCCGTACAGGCCATGCCGGGTGGTGGCCTTCTGACCCTTGCCACCGCCCGGGTGGAGGGCGGTGTGACCTTGTCGGTGCGCGATACGGGGATGGGTATGACCCGAGGGATCGCTGCAAAAATTTTCGATCCGTTTTTTACGACGAAGGAGGTGGATCAGGGGATGGGACTTGGCTTGTCGGTGGTACATGGTATCGTATCGGGTCATGAAGGGGTGATTTCGGTGGAAAGCGAGATGGGGCAGGGGACCACGATGCGCGTGTTTATTCCGCATGAACGATTGGCGGCCCAGTCGGATGTCGGCGATTCCGGAGAACGATGAGATGGCGACCATAAAAAATACCGTACGCCTGTTGGCGGTGGATGATTCGGCTGACACGCTGGAGGTCGTTCAGCGTCAGTTGACTGCCGCCGGCTACGAGGTCATTACGGCACCGGGCGTGGCGGAGGCGGTCCGCGCGCTGGGCACTGTGAAGGTGGACCTGGTGATTACGGACCTGCGCATGCCCCGCTCGGATGGGATGGAACTGGTGCGCCACGTTCGCGAGAACTTGGGCGAAACGGCGATTGTCATGCTCACGGGCTATGCGTCTATTCCGAACGCTGTCGAGGCCATGCAGACGGGGGCGGACGAATACCTCGCCAAACCCTTTACCGAAGAAGAGCTGCTGCACGCCGTGACATCGGCGCTGGGCCGGCTTCGTCTGCGGCGTGCAGGCGCTCCGACGGACGAGCCCGTTTCTTCCGAGTGGGGGCTTCTCAGCGCCTCGCCGGCGATGCGTCGGGTTTTTCGGGATATGAAGAAGGCCTCGCCCAGTAATGCCACCGTGCTGATCAGCGGAGAAAGCGGAACCGGCAAAGAGCTGGTGGCCCGGGCGATTCATTATCAGGGGCCGCGCCGTGCCGCGCCGTTTGTTCCAGTGAACTGCGGAGGCATTCCCGACGGACTGCTCGAGAGCGAGTTGTTCGGCTACCGCAAGGGGGCCTTTACCGGGGCCTCCGAATCGCGCGCCGGATTTTTTCAGACGGCGGAAGGCGGGAGCATCTTCCTGGATGAAGTGGCGGAGTTGAGCCTTCCGATGCAGGCGGCCCTGCTGCGGGTTCTTCAAGACAAAATGGTGTACATGATCGGCGTACGGCAACCGGCTGCGGTGGATGTGCGCGTCCTGGCGGCGACCAATCGGGATTTACAGCGCCTGGTGGAGCAGGGGAAGTTTCGGGAGGACCTGTATTATCGGCTCAACGTGCTGCCCATTGTTTTGCCGCCCCTGCGGGAACGTGGTGATGATGTGTTGATCTTGGTGCGACATTTTGCTGAAAAATTTGCGGGAGAAATGCGGAAGAAAGCGCCCCCCTTTACAGAGCGGGCCCTGGCCCTGTTGCAGGCGTATTCCTGGCCTGGTAATGTCCGGGAGCTGGAAAATATAGTTCAGCGGCTCGTGCTGATGGTCGAACGCGACGTGATCGATGCGGCGGACTTGCCGGCCCTCATGCGCTTTTCGGCGGACGGTGATGTGCAGCAGGATTCCTCCCTGGCGGAGGCTGAGGCAGCCCATGTCCGGGCGGTGCTGGCCGGTGTGAACGGCAACAAAACCCGCGCCGCACAGATTCTGGGAATCGACCGAAAAACCCTTCGCGAAAAAATCAAAGAACACTGATTCCCTCCGGGGAATATCGCCCCGCCCGGGTAAAAATTCCCCGAAAAGCGACTTGAACTGTTGGGAATACGTGGCATCTGCATGCGGCTCTTCGTAAATAAACACCCGCTCGACGTAAAGCATAACCTTAATGTAATCAGGTAGATATGTCTTTCGCTGGCTTTTTTGACGCGAGCAGCCTCCTCATTCCGATGTCTTGCGTAATGTTGGCACGGATGCTGCCTTGTCTTTAATGCGGCGTTTGGAGTTTCATTGTGATCCAGACACCGCACCAGATAAACCCACCGTTAGAAGGAGTTCGTGATGACCGCACAGCATATTGTGTTAACCAGTGAAGACAAAGATAAACTGCTGGCCTTGGTTGAATTGGCTGCGCACCCGAAAAACGCGCTCGACAGGGCCGCCTTCAAGAAACTGGCCGGCGAGATTGAACGCGCCACCGTGGTTGAGCTGGACGCCCTCCCGAAAAAAGTGGTTACCATGAATACCGTGGTCGATGTGGAGGATATGGATGGCGGAGAGGTGTTGCGTTTAACCCTCTCCTGGCCTGAAGAGGCAGACCCTGCGAAAGGGCATGTCAACGTACTGGCACCCCTGGGCGTGGCCCTTCTCGGAACGCATGCAGGCGATGAAATTGAATGGGCGGTGCCTGCGGGTATGCGGCGGTATCGCATTGCGAAAATCATCTATCAACCGGAGGCCGCCAGCAATAAAAAAGCACGCGCGAAAAAGTAGAAAGGGAACCGCCATGACCATGAACAAGCTTGCCGTCCAAATAGAGTCTGATATGCACCCACATCCCCTGCACGAAAAAATTATTTTAGCCGTGCCTGCGAACGAAGGCGATATGACCCGTCTGCGTTGGTATGCGGATGTTATCAATGGTCGCCATCATTCGCGCATTCAGGTTGTGCGCGGTGCGACGGCAGCCCTTGGGCGGGACCACGCTTTTTCAGAGCACACGCTACCCAAAGAACTCTCTGCGTTGGCGAAGTCGCGATCCATCGGCCTGCTTTTGGTGGAATGGGATATGAGCCCGGAGTGCCTTCAGGAATTGTCGGAGCTTGCGGCGGACCTGGATGTGCCGGCTCTCTTTGTGCGGCAGTCGGGCTTCGATCATGTTCGTCGCGTGGTGGTGGCCACGGCGGGCGGCCCGCATACCCTTCAGCAGATGTGGGTCGCCAAAGAAATCAGCGATGCGCTCCACGTTCCCATCAAGATTGTTCGTCTGGTTCGATCGGTTAACGCGGAGGCAGGTCACGAGCAGGAATACATGGAACGGGAAGGCGTGGTTGAAGACTGGACCTCGCACCTGTTGGGTATACGCGAGATAGAGCAGATTGCGACAAAAGATATTACCGACGGCATTGTTCAATATGTCACGGACGAGGACTTGCTGGTCATGGGTACGCCGGGTTTGTTTGACACGGCCGGCGGTTTCGCGAGTTCCATTCCCTCCGCCGTGGCGGCGCAGACCGCCGGACCTGTTATTTTGTTGCACGCCCGCCGCCCGCAGCTCACTACACTGCGCAATCTTTTCTGGGGGCAGTTGATTCAAACCGGCATACAGCCCGCCGACAAACGGGAGATGGTCGAGACGCTCGTGAACGCCCTCGTCCGGCATAATCAAGCCCCGCTTTCCGCCCTGCCGGACCTCGTTGAACGGGCCCTTCGCAGAGAACGGATGATGACCACGGCGGTAGGCTGTCAAGCGGCCTTCCCGCACATCCGCCTGCCGGGATTTCACGGCATGGCCGCCAGTATGGCCATCTGCCCCGAGGGAATGGCCTATGGCGCCGAGGATGGAAGCTTGACGCACTTCTTCTTCCTGTTTATCACCTCGGATGGTTTCTGCGACGAATACCTGTCCGTCTTGGGCAAGATCGCTCACCGCATGTTGCGCGCGGGAGTGCGGGAGGATTTGTTGAAGGCACATTCCCCGGCGGAAGTGTTGGACGTGCTCGACCCCAAAGAGCCTCAGGCACCTTTGTGAAAAGAAAAAAAACAAAACAAGCGGCTAAAGGATGGAGAAAGAATGAAGCATAAAGTGGCGGATTTTTTAAAACAGTTGATGTTGCTTACCGTCGGAAGTTTTATTTGTGTCGTGGCTGTGAAGTGTTTCCTGTTCCCGCACGGGTTCGTGGCGCGTGGATTCACGGGGCTTGCACTCCTGATCTACTATAAATTTCCGATTGTGGACGTGAGCATTATCTATCTCCTTATCAACATCCCGGTTTTTGTCCTGGGGTGGCGCTATGTGAGTCTCCGTTTCGTACTTTACTCCGCCCTGGGGATGGCGATCTATTCGTTCATGCTTGCAGTGGTCACGTATGTTCCGAACGTGGACGACATGATGCTGAGCGCCGCCATCGCCGGAGCGATATCGGGGGTGGGTACGGCGATTCTCCTTCGTTCGTACGGTTCGTGCGGCGGGGTGGAAATCATCTGCGTCATCCTCTACAAATATTTCAACATCACCCTGGGGCATGGCTCGATGATTATCAATGTGCTCATACTGGTGCTGTCGCTCCTCATGTTCCCGATCCAATGGGTGCTTTATGCGTTGGTATACATCGCCGTCAGCATGCAGGCCACCAATATGGCGTTTCATGGTTTGTCCAAGCGGCAGGCCATTCTGATCATCTCGGAAAAATGGCACGCTATTGCAGAGGCCCTGAAGCACAAGCACCTGTGCGGCGCGACTCTGATCAATGGATACGGCGCCTACAAAGGGGCCGAAAAAACGATTCTGTACACCGTCATTCCCCGAAGGAAAGTATCCGCCGTAAAGCGTGCCGTGCTGGATGAGGACGGCAGCGCCTTCATGGCCATCATGGATGCGGAAGACGTGACCGGCGTGGAAATCGGCAATCAGCCTCATTGGTGATTCCGGCAGGCGTCCCTCTGCATTTTGGGCTTTCCCCGCCTCGCGCATGTGCTAGGATGCCGCGCTTTCCAACCAACCTAAACACGGGAGCGAGGCATGAGTCATTTCTTTTCTTATTTATCGCGGATGAAATATATTCAGCGCTGGGGATTGATGCGCAACACCCTGCCGGAGAATATTCAGGAGCACAGCTTGCAGGTGGCCATGGTGGCCCATGCACTGGCGGTGCTTCGCAATAAAAAATTCGGGGGGAAGGTGGATGCCAATCGGACGGCCCTGCTGGCGATGTATCATGATTGCAGCGAAGTCATCACCGGCGATCTGGCCACGCCCATCAAATGTTTCAATCCGGAGATAAAAAAAGAATACAAGAAGATCGAACACCTGGCCGCCGAGAAAATCTTTCAGATGATACCGAAAGAAATCGCCGAAGAATACCGGGATCTTTTTTTTGCGGCGGACGGTGATGTGGAGCTGCATGAACTTGTCAAGGCGGCGGACAAGCTGTGCGCCTATCTGAAGTGCCTCGAAGAGTTGCAGGCCGGGAACAGCGGTTTCCAGAAGGCGGAGCGTTCGATCATGGCCTCCCTGATGAAAATGAACCTGCCCGAAGTGACGTATTTCGTGGAAACTTTTACGCCCAGTTTCTCGCTGACGCTGGATGAGCTGAATTAGCGCCGGCCATTCACCCCTTTCTGCATGTTTCATACCTGCCTTTTTTGACAGGAGGAGGAAACAAGAGTGGTGGGCCCAAGTGAATGGAAAAGAGTCTTCTCGGAGAATGCTGAGAAGGAGGGGTAAAGCCCCAAGACCCTTTATACGGCTTGCGGAGGCTGAACGTCCCCCGCAAGCCGCCTGACGATCCGGAATCATCCGGGTAATCACGCAATGCAAAATCAATAGGACCCCCGGATGCAACGTGCGGGGGCTTTCAGGGAGCCGTGGCGTGATCCTGCTGCCATGTTGGTTTGGCGGCATCGGCCTCTTTATAGTAGTCGGCGAGGGTGAGTTTGGCGGCGGCGTCCTGATCGATGATGATTATAGCGTTGGGATGGAGCTGCAGGGCTGAGGCGGGGATCATGGCGGAGAGGGGGCCCTCGATGGTGGCGGCGATGGCGTCGGCCTTGCCTTTCCCGAAGGCGAGGAGGAGTGCGCAGCGCGCCTCCAGGATGGTGGCGATGCCCATGGTGATGCAGTGTTGGGGCACTTGGTTTGGATCGTTTTCAAAGAAGCGGGCGTTGTCTTCAATGGTTTGGCGGGTGAGCGTCTTGGTGCGGGTACGGGATCCGAGTGAGGAGGTCGGTTCGTTGAAGCCGATATGTCCGTCGCTGCCGATACCGAGGAGCTGAAGATCGAGCCCTCCGGCATTACGAATGGCTTCTTCATAGGCGAGGCAGTGGGCCTGAATGTCAGGGGCGTTTCCATTGGGAATGTGAATGCGGTCGGGTTGAATGTTGATGTGGCGGAAGAGGTTTTCGTGCATGAAGGCGTGATAAGATTGGGGATGGTTTTCGGGTAGGCCGATATATTCATCGAGGTTGAAGGTGGTGACGCGGCTGAAGTCGAAGCCGCGATCTTTGTGTGCGGTAATGAGTTCGCGGTAGAGGGCGAGTGGTGTTCCTCCGGTGGCCAGGCCGAGTACGGCGTTTGGTTTGCGCGTCACAAGGGCGAGTAAAATCTGAGCGGCGACTCGGCTTGCGGATGCGGGATCGGGTTGAATGATGACTTCCATGGCTGTTTTCCTTTCATGGGTTGAGCAGGGTTTGAATGTTCTGTTGTGCTGGAATGAAGGGGGTGGCGGGGGTGATTCGGGATACCATGCGGTCGTGCCATTGTCGAATTCGATAGAGCGTGGCAAAGTGGAAGGCGGGGATTTCGCCGCCCTGGCCGCCGAGGTGTTCGGCGCCTCGGCGAACATTGTCGTGCATCCAGGAGGGAAGGGCGAGGTGATAGGGGTTGCGTTCGATTTCCCCGAGGTGGAAGGAGATGGCGGTAACGAGCTCGGCGACGTCCTCCGGGCTGGATTCAATCATGATGTTGGGTTCTTCCATGGGATGCCAGAATTCCGTTTCCACGAGGCGGCAGGAGATGAGGCCGGATTCGCGCAGGGCGTCCATCACGAGGTGATGGGTGCCGATGTGGGTGGAATTCCAGTCGTTGGCGTGGGGGAGGATGAGGAGGTCGGGGCTGTATTTTCGGAGGAGGGACCGTATGCGCAGGACGGCGTCCATCCATTCGCCGGTTCCTTCGTCGCGGGCGGTGGGGTTGATGTGTTCGAGGCCGGATTCGAGAGGATGGACCAGTTCGAAACCGAGGTAGCGGCAGGCGTTTTCGAGCTCGGCCTTGCGGGCGGCCCGGCGGGTATGGTGGCTGCCGAGAGTGACGGCGACGTTAATAATGCGGCAACCGGTCTCTTTGAGCAGGCGAAGCGCGAGAGCGCCGATGATGGATTCATCGTCGGGGTGCGGAGCGAAGAGGAGGGCGCAGGAGGAATGGACTTGGCTTGGACGTATGGGCGGTTCAGCGGTTCCCGGCTGGATGCTGCGGGCTTCGTCGAGGAGGGCGGCATAGCGGTTGATATAGTCGTGATAGCTTTTCATATCAATTTTTCTCTCCGATGCGGGGCAGGGTCGCGGCGGCGATGGCTTGTCCGTGACGCTTGTTGTGTTTATCGGACAGGCACAGGGTAATGGATTCGGCGAGTTCTGAAAACTTATTTATGATCGAGGGTGCTGAAATTCCTGTTGAAAAAAATGCAGGGATGCGGCACTATCCAAACGTAAGCATCGCGCAGAGGCGTGGACACCAACAAGAATCAGGAGGAAAGTCGTCATGGGTAAGTCGAAAGATACCAAGAAGGAAACGAAGAAAGCTCCTCAGAAGACCGCCAAGGAAAAGAAACTGGCGAAACAGGCGAAGAAAAAAGGCGTCTCCATCTGAGTGCTGCCCGTCTCGGGCGAATGCGTCTGAATTTCAGGGGCTTGCGGGGTGCCGTAAGCCCCTGTGTTTTTTTTCACACGTCTTCCATTCGTTGCTCTCTTCATTCGTTGGAAAAAACACATCGGATTTAATCTTGAAAAACGAAAACACGGGGAAAATTCAGGTCTATACGGGAAGCGGCAAAGGCAAAACCACGGCCGCATTCGGACTTGCGCTGCGGGCGCTGGGACACCATCGCCGCGTCTGCATCATTCAGTTTCTAAAAGGCGGCGGTTATACCGGTGAAACCATTGCCCTGCGGGAACGCTTCCCGGAATGTGATCTGTTTCAATATGGCAGTGAGGCCCGTGAAATGACCGAGGCCTCCGCCCAACGGACCTTTGTGGAGGCTGCGCTGGCTCATGCAGAAAGGGCGCTGCCCTCGGGCAGGTTCGACCTGATCGTCCTCGACGAAATCAATGTCTGCCTTCATGAGCGATTGATGGACACCGCCCAGGTGCTGAGTCTGTTGGAACGGAAGGCCCCGCACACCGAAGTCATCCTCACCGGACGCCACGCGCCGCCGGAGCTCATCGCCCGTGCCGACCTCGTCACCGAGATGCGCAAAGAAAAACACTACTACGATCAGGGATACCCCGCCCGCGAAGGAATCGAATTCTAACCTCGAAAAAATCCCCGAACCAACCCGAGCTCGCTTCTTCACTTAATATTTAAGGGCTGACCCCGGGCCGGACTTAATATTTTAGGGCTGACCCCGGGCCGGATGACCCCGGGCCGGATTTTGGTAGGGCGAACTGTCCCGGTGAGCCGAAATCAAAGAGCGGCTCGGCAGGGACGCCTCGCCCTACCTCCCGCCACCAGCGCAAGGAGAGCGAACGGTTCAAGGCGTTCACCTACGAAGAGCTGACGAAGCGCGACAAGGTGAACCTCGACATTTTCTGGCTGAAAGGCGATGCGCTGGAAGAATCCGCCAATCTGCCCGCGCCGGAAATCATCGCCGCCGACATTACCGCCGATCTCGAAGCGGCTCTGGAACAGTTTGCGAGCATCGCCGAAGAGTTGAACGCAAAATAACAGGCTCTTCGTCGTTTATGGGTGGCCGTTCAATTTGATTGGTGCCGATGCGTGCTGCGCAGCGCTGTGGTCAGTAAGGCAGGGGGTTGGTCCAGGTGACTCCGTCGTGGGTGACCCAGATGGTGTAGTAGCGTGGTTGGTTTTGGGGAAGGTCGGTGTCGAGGAAGATTTGATTGGTGCCTTCGTAGATGGGGCTTGAGGAGGGGGAGGCAGGGTAGTCGGCGGTGCTGCAATCGATGCGTACGCGGTCGCTGCTCATGCCGCATTGGATGGGATTGGGCCAGCGCAGGAGGACGTCGTTGGTGAGGGCGGAGGCGCGGAACCAGAAGGGATCGTCGCCGGGGATGATGTCGGTGCGGCGGATGGGTACCAGGGGTTCGCCCTGCAGGTTCATGCCGAACTGAACCCATCGGTTGGCTCCGTTGTAGGTGGAACTGGATGCCATGGCGAGTTTGTGTTCGGCGAAGGCGATGCCGATGTGGTTGCGCAGTTTGGTGAAGACCTGATCATAGAATTTATCCGCATAGGAGATGGAGGTTCCGCCGGAGTAGGAGCCGGGGGAGCCCCATCCGTAGCGGGAGCATCCCATGTAGGCAAGTGCGCCGCCGTTGGCGTTGCGGAGAAAGCCTTCGCTGAGGCTGGGGTCGGCGGTATCGAATGCGCCGGTGAGGCAGGCCATGGTGTAGACCAGGGCTTGCAGATTGGTCAGGGCGGCGGCATGAGAGGAGCTGAAGGAGCCGCTTTCGAGTCCCCAGATGGTGGTGTTGCCGTGGGTGGCGAAGAAGACGTGATTCCAGCCTTCGTTGAAGCGGGCGGTGACGTTGGCGGCGCTTTGAAGATAGTCGCCTGCGGTGGAGGAGTCCCAGGAGGTGAGGGTGTCGAAGAAGGCGCTCATGTGCTGGTTGGTCCAGAGGGAGAGGCGGGTTCGATAAAGGCGGCGGCACCAGATTTCGTCGTCGGCGACGGGGTCGTGGGCGTTGAATTGGGACAGGCCGTCGGAGCAGGTATCGGTGGGGCGGACGGTCCCGGTGTAGGTGTTCCAGAGTTTGTCGCCGAGGAGGATGGTTTTGCGCATGAAGGCGACGGGGAGTGCGTTGGATTCGAAGTCGATGAGCTTGTTGATATAGGCATCGGCCTGGGTGGTGGTGCGTATGGGCAGGCGTCCGACAATGACATCGTAGGCCATATCCACGCTGTCGTCGGTTTCGCCGTAGGTTCCGTTGGCATTGGCGTCCCAGGTGCCGTCGAGTCCGCTGTAGTAGAGATCGGTGGGCATGGCGGATTCGGAATAGCTTCCGCAACTGACGGCGGCATCGCGGTCGGGCAGGATGGTGTTGTCGCCGCCGAGCAGGACGTAGGCGGTTCCGAAGCGGGCGACGTAGTCGATGATGGCGTTGCGTATTTTGGTTTGGGTGTCGGAGCCGCCTGCCGGTTTGGTTCCGCTGTAGGAGGCTTCGATGGTTTCGAGGGTGAGGACGCGTGTGGTGAGGTTGTTTTGCGAGGTGCGGAAATCGGCGAGGCGTTGGAAGGAGTTGGAGAGGGTGTCGGAGGTGATGATGAGGTAGTCGCAGGTGGCGGTCGGGGTTTCATCGGTTTCGAAGGCGTCGGTTTTGGGGATGGTGGTTGCGGGGTTGATGACGAGGCCGTTGAGGAGGGAGGCGAAGAGGGAGGCGTTGGGGTCGGGGGTGGCGGCATCGGCGCGTTGGATGTCGGGGGTTGTTTCGAGTTGGAGTGTGATGAGCAGGTTGGTGGCGAGGAGGAGGCGTTGGGAGGTGGGTTCGTAGGTGAGGGGGTTGAGGCGGATGGCAAGGTAGGTTTGGCCTCGGAGGGTTTGGTGTTCGAGGAGCACGGCGCATTGGGCGGGGTAGGGCCGGTTGGCGGCGAAGAGATCGTTGGGGGGCGTTGGGAGGGACGGTTCAGGGCGGCTGAGGGGCTGGGGTTCCTGTTGAGGGGCGATGCGTATGTCGTCGCGGAGGGTGGTGGTGTCGGCGCGGGTTTGAATGGCGGTGGCGCGGAGTCCTTTCGGCAGGAGGATGTGTACGTAGCGGGCGGGAAGCCAGGGCGCGCCGGGGTCGTCGAGGGGCAGTACGCCTTCGGGGATGTGTGGAATCCATTGTCCGGGTGCGAATTCCTCGAAGGTGATATCGGCCTCGGTCCAGGTGAAGGAGTAGGTTTGTTCGTCAGCCGAGGCAAAGGCGGTCAAGAGAATGCTCCACAGGAGGAAGACTCGAATTGAACTGGAGCGCAACGGATTCATGGCTGAAAACATACGCAGAAGGGATCGGTTAATTTAGCGCTAAATGCCGGAAAATAGCCCGCTGCTTTCTGCGGGGTGGAAAAAAGGCATTTTTTGACAGGATCAAGCGGATTTGCTGGATACGGAATGGTTCGGGGGATTTGGGTTTGCCGTTCATTTGGGTTGTTGTACGGCTTGACCGGTGATGTTTCTTCCAATAGTATCCTTCCCGCTGCGGGGTCATGCTTGACGGCATGGCGGATTGTTCGGAGTTGAGCTGAAAGGAGTCGGTTATGGGAGTTTCGCAAGGGACAGAGGGAGGGGACGCCAGAGTTCGGGGCATGGCGGATGATTTGATGGAACGTGCGCTGATGGCGGCGGCGGTGTATGAATCGTATGATCAGGAGGCGACGGACCGCATTGTGGAACGGGTTTTCCGCGCGGGGTTCAATCGGCGAGTGGAGCTGGCCAAGATGGCTGCCGAGGAGACCCGTATGGGGGTTTGGCAGCACAAGGTCATGAAAAACATGCTGGCCACGCAATTGGTGTATGAAAGCATTCGCGACGAGAAAACGGTCGGGGTGTTGTCGGAAAATCCGGTGATGGGCATCACGGAAATAGCGCAGCCGCTCGGACCGGTGCTTGCAATTATTCCGGTGACGAATCCGACGTCGACCACCCTGTTCAAGATTCTGATCTGCCTGAAGGCGCGCAATCCGGTTATTATCAGTCCGACGCGCAAGGCGGTGAAATGCTGCCAGGCGGCGGCGCGTATCTGCTATGAGGCGGCGATGGAGGCGGGTGCTCCGGAGGATTGCATTCAGTGGATGCCTGAGACGTCGCGCGAGCTTACGCAGGCGGTGATGGGGCATAAGAAGCTGGCCCTGATTCTGGCCACGGGTGGCACGGGGTTGGTGGGGGCGGCCTACAGTTCGGGCACGCCGGCGATCGGTGTGGGGCCGGGCAATGTGCCGGTGCTGATCGATGACAGCGCCGACCTGCCGTTTGCGGTGGAGAGCATCATGACCTCCAAGACCTTTGACAACGGGACTATTTGCGCGAGTGAACAGGCCGTGGTGCTCGAGAAACGGATTGCAGCGGATGTCTGCCGCGAATTCGAGCGGCACAACGGGGTGATGCTGGATGCGGAGAATGTTCGAAAACTTCAGGCGTGCGCGGTGCTTCCGAACGGCAACATGAATCCGGATGTGGTGGGACAACCCGCCGAGGCGGTGGCCCGGATGGCGGGAATTTCGGTGCCGGAAGGTACGCGTTTGCTCCTTGCCCGGTTGACGGGAACAGGCTTGGATCATCCGCTTTCGGGGGAGGTGCTCGCGCCGATTCTGGCGTTTTACGAGGAAGCTGATTTCAATAAGGCGATCAAGCGTTGCATTGATCTGAATTATCTGGGCGGCGTGGGGCATACGGCGGCGATTTATTCGAACAATGAGGAACGCATTGCGCTGTTTGGCCGGCTGATGAATGCGGGGCGCGTGCTGGTGAATACGCCGTCGTCGCAGGGGGCGGTGGGAGGATCCTACAACTCGCTCCATCCGTCGTTTACGCTTGGATGCGGATCGGGCGGAAAGAACAGTACGACGGAAAATGTGACGGCGAAGCATTTGATCAATATCAAGCGCTTGTGCCGTCTCCGCATCAACGAACGGCTGGCACGGTTCAACAAGGACGAGTTTCTGGATGAAACGAAGGATGTGGATGCCGTGTTGCGGGATTACAACAGGAATTGGTAGAGCAGATTGGGCGTGGGCGCCCCATGGGCGCTCATGCTTCAGAACGAACGGGAGAGTTTGATGATATCGAGCAAGTATGAGATGGAACGTGATGAGTTGCTGTGTGTGTTCGCCGGGCGTCTGGATGCCGAAGCGGGACAGGCGGATACGAAGGTGTTCGAGTCGGCCTGGCAGGCGGCGCAGAACGAACGCGGCGACCGGGCGGGCGCCATGAAGATTGTTTTTGATCTGGGCGAAGTGAATTATGTTTCTTCCGGGTTTCTTCGGCTCTGCATGCAGGCATCGAAAAAGCCGGGCGGCAATCAGTTGCACGTGGTGAATACGTCGCCCGATATTAAAAAGCTGTTCACGATGGCGGGCTTGGATCTGTTCGTTTACTGATTGGTTTTCCAATCCTTGGAAGGCGCCCCTGGGCCGTGGGTAAAAAGTTTCCAATCATTGGAAACTTTTTTCCTGATTTTTCCAACCGTTGGAAACTTTTTCAGGCATTTTTCCAACCGTTGGAAACTTTTCTTGCGATTTTTCCAACCGTTGGAAGATTTTCCGAGCGTTTTTCCAATCATTGGAAACTTTTTCAGGCATTTTTCCAATCATTGGAAACTTTGTGAAAAGCGTCCAAGTCGGTGTCGGGTGTCGTTATTGTTTTCTTTTTACTGGTCGCGCAGCGCTTCGCTTATTTTCGGGTGAAGGTGACGGATTGGATGGCGAGTGGGGCGGTGCGCGCGTAGTTGAAGGAAAGTTTGACGGGGAGGTTGGAGGGGAGTGTCACGGTGGCGGTGGCGGGCGTGCCGGCGATGACGGGGAAGGTGTCGGATTCATAGCCTTCCTGAATGAGGCGGAAGTGTCCGAGGGGTGTTCCTTCGGGGGCGTCGGTTTGTACGTTGAAGGCGATGTCGTAGGTTCCGGCGGGGATGGGGAGTTTGGGGCCGTAGAAGATGCCCCAGTCGCCGCCGTCGGATTGGTAGTCGGGGCGAAGGATGATCTGGTTGTGTTCGAGGTCGGTGTAGCCGGCACGGAAGAAGAGGGGGGCGGGGATGAGCCAGAAGGCGCCGGGAGAGGAGAGGTCGGGTAGGATTCCGGCGAAGGAGATGACGGCGTCGAGATCGAGTTGGCCTTCGGTGACGGTGAATACGGGCTGCATGAGTCGGGTGCCTTCGAGGGGAGCGGCGGGGATGCGCAGCCAGGTCCAGTTGTCGGCATGAACGGAGTGGATGCAGGTGTTGGTTTGATGTTCGTCGAGTAGAAGATCGGTACGGAGTGTTCCGTTTCCTCGGAGGCGCAGGAGGAGGGCGGCTTCGGGCGCTTCGCAGTGGGCGAAGGGGTGCATGCGGAAGGATTGTCCGGTGGAGAGGGGGAGGCAGGCCTGTCCGGAGGCGGAGGGTTCGCGCAGGGGTTCGAGGGGTTGATCAGGGGAGCCCCACTCGGCTTCCCAGGAGCAGTTGTAGGTGGGGAGGAAAAGGGTCCAGGTGGCCAGGGCGGGTGGAGGTGTTTTTTGGTGCGGGGCCTCGAGCAGTTTGAAGGCCCATACGTTGCCGTCCTGACGGAGGAGCTGGAGGCGCGGATCGAGGAGCAGATTTCGGAGGGTGAAGGCGGCGGGGAAGTTGCTGACCTGCTCGGGGAAGGCGTCTTCATGGAAGAGGATGTAGTCGATGCCGCGCTCGCGCAGGTCGTCCCATTGGGCGGGTGGAATGATGGCGACGTTTGAGAATTCGTGGAAGGTGGCGATGTCGTTGATGTAGTTGAGGGGGACGACGGGAAGGTAGCCGTTGAGCATGCGGATGCGGTAGAGGGAGACGTAGTGTTCGTAGAGGGAGGACCAGGCGGAGTCGCCGGGCCACAGAGGGATGATGAGTGCGCGGGGATCTTTGCCGGCGGCGCGTGCATCGTCGGCCACGGCGGCGTAGGCGCCCTGTTCTTCATCCAGGAGGCAAACGGTGGTGCGGACCTGCAGGGCGTAGGCCATGCCGGCGGCGGCCATGAAGAGCAGAACGGCGATGCGCGCGGCGGGTTTGCAGCGGGTGGTGAGGGAGAGGATTTGACGCAGGGCCAGGGCGGTGAGGATGGCAAGCAGCGGGGGGAAGAGGGCGTAGATTTTGGCGGGCTGGCGTATCATGTCGTAGTGGGGGATGTGAGCGCGGCAGAGGTTGAACCAGTGCGCGTGGTCGGGCCCGTTGACGCCGAGGGCGAGGATGATGAGTACGATCGAGGCGGCGGCGAGGAGCAGGTAGACGATCAGGTCGGGCAGGTATCGGCGGGGGCGGCGCAGGGCGGCCCAGAGGAGAAGCAGGAGTCCGAGGGCCAGGAGTGCGGGAATGAGCCAACCGATGAAGATGCTGTTTTCGTGGCCGGTTGAAATCCAGTTGAACAGACCTTCGGGCCGCGGGCTGAAGAGGCTGACTTCGCGGAGGCTTCGTCCGTCTTCGATGGTGGTGGATTCGATGGCGCCACCGTGTACGGCGAGTTGGGATTGAATCACGGGGATGCCCGCAATGAGGGCAAAGGGAAGAAGGGCGACGGCCATGCGGAACCAGTCTTTCCAGTGCAGCCATCGCATGTTCTCCTTGGCGGCAAGGGCGAGAAGGCACCAGCCGGGAGCGGCGAGCATGCCCATGAAAAAGATGTGGGCGTCATTAAAGGAGGCCACGATCATGGCGCATCCGGCCAGGATGCCGCCGAGGAGACGTGCGTCGCGAATTGCCAGGTCAAGCCCGAGAAAGAGCAGGGGTGGAAGCAGCATGGAGAGGCCGGTGGGGCTGCCGCCGAGCAGGCTGGCCCAGCGGTAGGGCAGATACAGAATCAGCAGCGCGCCGAGGGCCGAGGCGTACGTTTCGCGGGTATAGCGGTGCACCAGCAGCCAGCAGATGAAGTAACTCATCCAGAGGGACGTGAAACAGAGCAGGTTCCAGGCAAAGGCGCGGTTGCCGACGAGGTAGCCGGCGGTGAAGATGAGGGAGTAGGGCAGGAGATCGGGGCCGACGTAGCGGCGGGCGGAATCGTCGCCGGTGTTGAATTCATAGATATTGTGCCAGAAGGGGGTCTGGCCGGTGAGCATATCGGAGAAGATCCAGTAGTTGTAGAGCATCTGGAGGTGGTCGCCTTCGATCATACGCCGTACGCCCCCGATTTCAACGTTGGTGGAGGAGGCGGGAATGCCGCTGAAGAGGTAACGCGGAAGCGGCCAGGTGAAAATGGCGGACGTCACAAGGGTCACGAAAAACGAAATGAGCAGCATGCGTTTGATGTTCATAGGACTGAGTGCATAATACAATACAACAGGGTTTGTACAGCGGGAATTGCAGGCATCCCCACTCCGACTGCCACTCAAAGATTGTGTAGAACTCAAAAAATGAGGGGATAGAAGAGATTCTCTCCCCTCCCGATTCAGGGGGTGTTCGGAGTTGGATTGGTTTCAAAGGCGGGTAGGGGGGTCCAGGTGACGGAGTCGAAGGTGACGGTGCCGCTTCCTTCGAGTCGGAAGAGGAGGTAGGTGTCTCCCCGGTGGGCGCCGGTGTGGATGATGGTGGACCATTTGAAGCTGCCTTTGGGGGTGCCAAGCGGAATGTGCTCGTAGCAGAGGGGATGCGCCCCTTCTTTTACGACGGCGTAGAGATCGACGGGGCCGGTGTGGGTGGCGTGGATGGTTAATTTTCGGGGTCCGGGGAGTCCGGCATCAAAGGGCGGGACGAGCGTGAACCAGCGGTAGCCCTTGTCTTCCCATCCGTTTTGATCGAGATGGGGTTGGGAGTAGATGTCGTTGCGTTGGGCTTGCCCGAGATCTTCGGTGGAGAGGGTGAGCGGGCGGAAGGAGGGGAAGCGGTTGGCGTAGGGTGAGAGGCGCGGGGAGTCGTCGAGGGGGTGTGATACGAGGCGTGCGTGGGCGAGGGGGGTATGCGCGAGGAGGTCTTCGACGG
>JAQVYB010000221.1 GCA_028708815.1 Kiritimatiellia bacterium
CGGAGTTCCGGCGCCCCGGCAATCAGCGGCGTCTGGCAGCAGGTGGAGCTGGAGATGCTTGATGGTCGCAAAGAAAGAGCCCAACTCCCGTTTTCCGTGATACAGCTTTCCCGGCGTTCAGACGGGAACTATCTGCTTCCATCGCCTCTTATTAGCTCCATTCAACTGGAGAAAAACGGCCTGGCCATGGTGGAGACGGTTTTGGGCGACCAAATCCAGGGGAATCTGGAACAAGCGACCATCACGGTTTTGCCACCGGGAGGGGAGGCCGATGAAATCAGTCTGAAGCTGCGTAATTTAAAGAGCATTCGGTTTATTGCAAGGGCACAGGAGAAAGATGCTTTTCCCGAAGTGCTTTTTCTTCAGGCGGACGGGGTTTTGTTGTCCGGGCTGCCCCCTGAAGGTTTTATCCGGATTCTGGATAGGGCCTCGGGGGAGATTCGCAGCCTTGTGTCAGCCGACATCATGGCGATGAGTTCGGTATCCGAGGGGTGGCAGGTGTTTTTCGCAGAAGAGCGCGGGATTTTTCAGCCGGAGGAAAAAGCTCTTGTATGGTTGGCTTATTGCGATGGTCAGGCGCATGAATTCCGTTGGAAGGATATACAGGGGCTGCTTCGCGGTGGGTATGAACCGGAGGGATTCGATGGGGGAAATCCCTCGCCTGCCGGAGTTGAACTACCCGCGCAGGAAGGAGCGGCTTTGGCCGGCGGTGGCGAAGAGGGGATTCCGGCGTTATCAGAGGCGTCGCATCCTCGGATGAAGCCGGGGCATGTGCTGCAAATCTCTGTCCTGATCAACGGAGAGAAGGAAATTGACGAGCCTTTTCGGCGGATATCCAGCCGGGGAGAGCTGTCTCTACCGCTTTTGGGGAACATACGGGTTGCGGGTTTGTCATTGGATGCGTTGTCGGAGATGCTGACAAAAAGCTACAAGGAGTATTTTCGGGATCCGCAGTTGGTGGTGCAGTATGTGGTGGATGAAGAATCCGAGTCTGCTTCGCCGTGGGGTTCTGTCACGGTGTTGGGCAAGGTCAAGCACCCCGGTAAGGTGGATATCCCGCCTACGCAGGATTTGACGGTTAGCATGGCCATCCAGCAGGCCGGCGGTTTTGACACGAGTGCAAAGGATACGGGTATCCGTGTGACCCGTCCAGCTGAGGGAGAGAACAGTGCGGAGCAACAGCATTTTGATGTCAACCTGCGAAGTGTGGGGGCGCGAGGGGAGGTTCAGAACGACATGATTCTGCAGTCGGGAGATATCATCTACGTGCCGGAAATGATGTTTTGATTATATAAAATTAAGGCTTGATTGTCGGGGCAAAGTGGTTTTACATTCCCGCATAGTTTAGCGGTTGCCTTGGATCGTTAGGGCAGTGTCTGTCCGTCAGGGGTGCAAAGGATTAGATAATAGGAGAGATGCAGTGAGAAAGACAATTAGCGTAATCGTAGCGGCGTCCGTTTTCATTCCGGCCTTCATTCAGATGGCTGGTGCAGAGCCGGGAGAAGGGATTCGGATCAATAATTTGACGATCGTTCCTTTTATGGATCTGACCGCAAAGTATGACTCCAACATATACCAGACCGATAAGAATACAAAGGATGACTATATTGGCGAAGGGGATATCGGTGTGGCCGTTGCGAACAAGACGGATATGCTGGACCTCGGAGGGCGCCTTTGGGGGCAACTGAGACGCTATGCTGATCACGACGACAAAAACTCCGATGACTGGGGCGAAAGTCTGGGCATGGTGTTGGGCATGCGGGATATGATTGCACTGGCTATTTACGAGAAGTACGCCCAGCTGGATGACTATGATCGCACTCCAGGTCTCGTCGATTCCATGAATCTGGAAGAAGTGGCGCTGGAATTGACGGGTGACCGCTCGGAAAAAGCGAAGCGCGACGTTTTCAATCTGGATGCCGGACTGGGCAAGGCCTTTACAGACAAGCTGGAAGCCGATGCCGTTTATAAATACTACAATGTGGATTATTCGGATGCCGGTTACTACAACTGGAATGAACACCGTGGCAAAGCGGATGTCCGCCATATGCTGACCGATAAAACCGCGGCATTGCTCGTCGGCATTTATGGTGTACAGGACAGCGATGGTTTCAGCGACAAGTCGGAACTGGGCATTGCCCGTCTGGGCGTGGAGCACAAGCTGACCGCCAAGACGCAACTCAGGGCGGAAGCCGGCTATGAGCACTACAACAGTGGTGTGGCGGGTGCCGAGAATAAGGATATATTCAATTACATGCTTCGTGGTTCCTGGGCGGCGACCGAGAAGCTCTCTCTCAGAATTACGGGAAAGAACGGCATCTTTCCTTCTTCGATATATGCGAATAACGTGAAAGAGGTTACTTCTATGGCTCTGGGTGGTTATCTCGCGATGACCCCGGCTATTCAAATGGCCCTTTCGGGTTCCTATTCCGAAGATGACTATCTGGAGAAAGTGGAGGTTGGCACCCAGATGAAGGATGACAATGCCAAGCATTACGGCGCGCAGTTGCGTGTGGATTACAACCCCCCGGTGAAATTTTTCAATGTGTATGCCGCCATATCATTTTCAACGACGGATTCCACCATCGAAGATTACGATCAGTGGAAGGCCGCTCTCGGTTTGCAGTTAAGGTACTAATCAGAACGCCGATGGTTTAAGATTATACAGGAGGAATTATGAAAAATAGAATGTGGAGCTTGGTAGTAACGGGATTGGTTTTTGCAGGCTTGGCCTGTTATGCGGATATCGCTTCGGACATTGCGGGTGGCATGACTCCGGAACAGGCTGTTCAAAAGGCCGTCGGTGAAGGAATGTCGGCGCTAGATGCCGCCAAGGCAGCGGCTTCCGCCGCGCCTGAATCGGCGGCGGCTATTGCCACCGCCGCTGCTGAGCTCTCTCCAGAAGGAGCCGCCCTGATCGCTGCTGCCGTGGCGGAGATTGTTCCATCCAGCGCGGCGGACATTGCTGCGGCCGTTGCAACAGCCGTGCAGGCTTCTGCGGCGGATATTGCCGCCGCCGTGGCGAGCGCGGTGCCCGAAGCGACTGACGCCATTGAAGCGTCCGTGATCGCTGCTGTGCCGGGTGCAACAACGCAGATTCAGCAGGCGATTGCCGGTGTGAAGAATGCCGCAAAAGCCAAGTCCGGGACGGGCAAGGACACGCCAACGGATGAGCTTCAAGGTGATTTGGACGGCCAGGATGATAAGCCGACTGACGAGAACCGCCCGATTGCGCCGACCCCAGTTCCTGTGCCGACCCCGGTTCCGCCGGTTCCGGATCCGCCTTACCAGGCGTAATTATTGTGAAAAGTGTTTTATGAAGGGCGTTGAAAAACGCCCTTCTTTTTTGTCATGACGTCGTTTAATAAAACCATTCCGAGTCATCGTGAACGCTGGTTTGTTGCTTTGTTGGCTCTTCTTCCGGTGGTCACTTCATGGGATCGTGCCGGACGCGGATTTGAGGAGCGTTGGCTGCTGTTGTTCCTTGGTATTGCCACCTGGGTGACTGCGTGGGTGTTGCAGAAAAAATACGGGCATGAACACGGTGTGTTTCGCTCGATCTGGCGGGATCCCCTTCTTTATCTGGCCCTGATTTTCATGGGGCTGCTATTGATCCAGTGGTATAATGCTGGAAGAGAATTGGTGTTTAATCACGATTCCTGGAAGTGGGAATACGGACCGCCTCCTTATCCTGCGTGGCCCTCCTCCTTTCGTCGGGGAGAAGCCTCTCAAATGATATGCTGGTTTTTCCCGGCGTGGATCATGCTCCTGACGGTTCGGCGTTTAAAATGGACGCAGCAGGGCATTCTGCTGCTGCTTTATGTCCTGCTTATCAATGCAGGGCTTCTATCTGTTTTTGGCATCCTTCAGTTTGTGTCCGGAACGTCGAACCAGTTTTGGTTTCATCGCTTGCCGGGCTATTTTTTCAGTACCTTCGGGTATCCAAATCATGCGGCGAGTTTTTTTGTGTTGAATTTCTGTCTGGGTTGCGGGTTGTTTTTTCATGGGGTAAGTCACCATGGCCCACGGGTGTGGAGATGGATCGCGCTGGGATGCATCCTGCTTTGTTTTTCAGGTGCGCTTCTTTCGCTCAGCCGTACCGGAATCGCCATGGCCTTTGGGATGATGGCGGTTGTGTTGGCGTATGGAGCGGTGCATCTTTTCAGGAGAGGCACACCTGTTCAGCGATTGAATGTCGGACTGGGTGCTTTGGCTGTGACGGTCTTGGTTCTCTGGACACTGTATTCTGTGGCGGGCGCTCGGATTGTACGCGAGGTGGAGCGGACCTATGAAGAACTGAGTATTACCCGCCTGGTGAATCCGCCGGATCGTTCTCTGACGGGCATCCGATACCCGTTCTGGAAGGCAGCGGTGGGTATTTCCAGAGATTACCCCTTGTTCGGATGTGGAGGTTGGGGCTTTCGTTACCTGCGTAAAATATACATTCCGCGGGAGACGTGGAAGACGTCCAAGGGATATGCCAATGTGCATAACGACCCGTTGAATTTTCTGGTGGAATTCGGGGCAATAGGCTTTTCCTGTCTGCTTGGTGCGGTTTTCATCGTTGTTTTCCCGCTGAGGCGAAGGAGTTGCTTCAGGCGGAACCCGCTTCTCCTTTTTCTGATATTGGGCTTGGGTTGCGTGGTGGCGCACAGTATTATTGACCTGCCTTTTCGCTGTCCCGCCAACCTGTATTACTGGTTGATGCTCCTGGTGTTGGTGGGTGAGGGGTGCGGGCAGCATGTTTTGGGTTATCAACGAGGACAGATTCATGACGGATAATATGGGCGACGAAAACAATGTGCCGGCAGATCGTTGCGGGAAGAAGCGCTGGAGTGCTTTCACGCGAAGGGATGTGCCTTACTATGCGCAAACCGGCGAGGAATATTCAGGGACGTATTACGGCGGTGGTCCGGCGGAAAACAATTTTTTCGGTGAAATCACTCTTCAAAGGTTGCTTCGGGTTGTGCAGAAAAAATGGCTGACGATTACGCTGTCGACGG
>JAQVYB010000222.1 GCA_028708815.1 Kiritimatiellia bacterium
GGTTTCGGAGCCGGGATCGACCGCATCATACACACCCCGCGGGCAGGCCTGGAACACCTGCTGGCCAATCTGAACGCCCTGAATCTGTACCTCTTCGAGTGGCCCATGCCCGGCCTGCTCTTCATGTTCATTCCGATCGCGCTGACACTCAAGAACCGATGGGACCGCCTGCTCACCGCATCATTCTTCTCTCTCTCCATCGCCTACTTTTTCTACTGGTTCAACGACTGGTGTTTCGGCCCGCGCTTCATGTATGAAGCCTCCTGCGCCGCCATCCTGCTCACGGCCCGCGGGCTTCACATGCTCCCGACGCTCCTGAAAAACACCTTCGCCGTCAGCATCCCGCCTCTTCGCATTCACCGCGTCGCCGCCGGTTGGATTGCCTTCATGACCCTCTGCGCATGGCTCCTGAATCTCCCGCCCCTGATACGCCTCTATGCCGATGATTACTGGTGCGTCAACCGGCAGGTGCTTAACACCGTTGAACAGCAAGGCATCACCAATGCCGTCGTCTATCTCAACTCCTACTATGCCTGCGCCTTCCCGGAAAACACCCCGACCCTCGACGGCGACATCCTCTACGTGCTGGACCTGCACGACAAAAACCGCCTCATGACCACCCTCTATCCGGAACGCAAACATTACCTGGCCGATGGACCCGAACTCTATGAACTCCCCCTGCAGCGTCCCGGCGTGATTATACCCATGGAACGCACGCCCTTTTTCCGCGCCGTGGCTGATCGACTCGGCTGGACCTACCACGAAACCTGGCTCAAGCCGTGGGGATTCATCGAAATGGAACCCGAACACCCGCAGGCCGACGGCATCACCCTCAATGGCCATACCCACGCCCGGGATCCGAACCCCGCGGAACAATGGGCACTCGCCATGACCCACCGCGCCGAAACCGCCATGCAGAAAGGCGACTGGAATGCCGCGGCACAAACCGCCGACCGCCTCACCGCCATCTGGCCCGAATATGTACCCGGACTGCGTCTCGCCCTTACCATCGCCGAACACCGGCAGGACGAACCCGCCGCCAAAGCACTGCACGAAGAGCTTCACCGGCTGGCCGAACCCGACTTTTGCACCAACATCCTTTACCGCAACGGCATCAGCCTGCGCGGTATTCGGATCGAACCGCAGCAATGCTCCCCCGGCGGTGAAATCACCGTCACCCTCTTCTGGCACGTCCCGCGCAACGTCACCATGCGCAACTGGGCCATCAGCCTCAAACTGAAAGACGCCCGCGAAAAAACACGCGCGCAAAACGATGGCGTCCTGTGCCGCAACGAAGCACTCACCTGCCAGACCGATCAGGAAGACTTCGTGGAAATCCGCCGCATCCCCCTTCCGCCCGACCTCCCGAAAGGCGAATATCGTTTGCAGCTCATCATGACCGACGCCAATCTCCCCTTCCGTCCGCAAATCATTCCCGCCCCCTTCCCACGCACGGGCCCATATGCCTGGACCTGCCCCGTCACGCTGCACCACTGATATCCTTCAGCCCACAGCCCCGTGTTCCTGCCGCATAAAAAAAGGCGCCCGCCTTTGGGGGGCGGGCGCCGGAGTCGTTATCCGGATCGCAACGGTTAGAAATCGTAAGTCAGATTCAGACCGCCATACAGGTGATCCTTGTAACCGAACGCTTCTTCAGCGGCATCGCGGACATCGCAGTCCAGGAGATAAGAATAGGCCACCGTCGCTCCAACGGAAACATTCTCCATCACTTCATAGCTGCTTCCGATGGACAGGCTCAGGTCATTGAATCCGTCGTTGTCGTTCCCGAAATAGAATTCGTTGTATTTCTTATCGGCCCAGCCGATGGATGCGGCCAGATCGAGGGAAAGCTGATCCGTCAGAGCCAAACTGTGGCCGATACCAACGCTTCCATAGAACCCGCCGCAATCATCCACATCGCGCACCAGCTCAATCGTGGGATTCAGCAGCACATCAAACGAAACAATGGCACTGATTTCCGTGGTCTCATCCGCCGCTTCCACCACCACTTCGCCATCCTCTTCCGTGGTCTGCTCATCGTTGTATGGATACAGATAATTCACAATCCCCAGCTCCACCGAGACGAGGCTCTCGATCGGCAGCGCGTAGAAGGCACTCAGATCCACTTCATTGAATTTTCCGGCGAGATTATTCTTCTTCGTGGCATCCATATTGCCCCAGGCGCCAAGCGCCAGACCGAATGGCATCTCAACCGCAATGGCCGGCTGCACCACAGCCGCACTGTTGCACACCTGGCCGCGCCACACATAGGCCGAAAAATAATCCACCGCAAACTCAGCGGACGTTTCTGCCACCACGGCTTCCACGACGTCCACCGTCTCTGCCTGAACGATCATTGCCGAGACCAACCCCGCCAATGTGATTCCAAACCATGCCTTGCACTTCATCTGTTGCCTCTCCTTGTTTAGTATTATGCCGAAACCGAACCGGCACAACCCGGCTGATCCAGCGGACGCGCATTTTTCCAATGATTGGAAAAAACGTCAATAAACTTTCCAATGATTGGAAAAACCGGCGGAAAAGTTTCCATCCGCCGTCGCCAAGGCTGTGGCGGGACAAGATGATTGGAAGGGCGCTGAGCGCCCGGTTCTTTCCCCCTGTTTTACGGTGTTTTCAGATAAAACACATTCACCGGACCGCCGGTGGGCGCCGGATGGACCGGCGTCACGCCGAACCAGCCTTCGGCGGGCAGATTGGTTTGCAGGCACGTGGACGCGGCGGCATCGAGCAGGTTCGTGGTGTACCAGAGATCCACGGGCTCATTGGTCGGCGACTGCCAGCACAGCGTGAGCTGCCCGTTGGTCAGCGCCATCGAACGCAGGAGAATCGGCACTTCCAGCGTGGATTCCACGGCGCCGGTTTGCGAGGCCACGAGCCAGAGATAGTTTTCGCCGGCGGACGGACTCTGCCAACTCAGGCTTCCGCCGCTGCCCGCCGCAATCAGATCGGCCTGACCGTTCAACACGGAAAGCGTCAACTGGACCGGAAGCTGCTGCACGGAGTATACCAAACCGCTGACGGCCGTGAAGCGGCACCACACCCCGCTGTTCGGTGCCGCGAAGGTGTTGGTGAACGTTTCATCCAAAACGGCTTCTTCCGTATTTGTGGACCACGGCGGCGGATAGTAAATGGTCATGTTGCTCAGGCAGGATGTGTCAGGCATTTGCGATGGATCATCGATAAATGCGCGAACGATGCTGCGCGGACATTCTCCGCCCTTCTGTACGCCATGCCCAATCGTTGGAACATACACTAAATATGCATTCGGCAGGTGCGAAGCCACTTCGGCTGCCCAGTTGGTACCCGTTTGGGTATCGAATGTCCCGTTGATAACCAGGGTCGGCACGGGATTCGTCACCACATTCGTGAACGATGCATCCACCTGCCCGTAATCGCTGAAGGCATCCGCCCGGTCCACCATATCCTGCATGAAATCAATATTCAGCTCCGCCAGCAGCGGCGGCAGCGAGGCACAGGCATTTGAGGCGTTTTCCAGTGAATCGAACGGCAGCATATCATGTTTTACCACCAGCACCTGCATATTCGGGCAATAGAAATTGCGCATCATGATGTGGGTATCCACGCGGTCGGTTTCCAGTTCGGCCAGGGCGGCGGATTCTCCGCGCAAAGCACGCCAGGTGATATTGGGAATGTTTTCGCGGCATCCCAGATCGGAAATGGTCATCTGATGCAGTACGCGGTCGAGATCGGTCAGGCCATCCATTTCGTTGGTTTCGCCGTTGTATTCAATGGGGACCGGATTGTTTTCCAGGTTGGTGGCCAGGGAATACATCTCCAGTGAAAAATCGTCATACCAGGCGGATGCATCCGGGTCGGAAGCGATGCTGTTATACAGCGCATGCAGGGCATCGTTTCGCATCGGGCCGGTTTGGCTGATCGGCGTGATATTCGGCGCCACCACGCCATCCAGCACCACGGCCCGCAGCCATTCGGGCTCCAGCTTCATGATGGCTTGCGACAGTAACGTTCCGTAGGAAAGACCATACAGATTGGCGTTGGTCAGGCCGTATGCTGCGGCGAGATCATTGAAGTCGTGCGCGTTTTCGATGGTATTGACCGCGGACAGATCGGCTTTCTGCAGCATGGTCAGACGATACTCGAAATCAGCGATGGTTTCGTCGGTACGCGGCATCAGGTCGGGTTGTGAGAAATGAATCCCGCGCTGGTCCACCAGATAGACGTCATAGGCGTTTGTATATGCCTTGAAATAATACTGATACTCGGAACGAATTCCACTGTCACCGGGTCCGCCATGGGCAAAGAGGAGCGCCTTCGGCTCTGGGGCCGACGTTTTCATGCGGGCTACGGCAATCTTCAGGACGTTTCCGGAGGCGGCATTGGTTCGGTTTTCCTCGACGAAGACATAGCCGAAATCTGTGTTCGGGTAGAGGTTGGAACGGGCGAGAAGTTCGGCGGGCCATTGATCGAAGGGCACATTTTTATAAAAGGGAATGGCATTGGTAGAGAGTGCCAGGCGAAAGGAGCCGGGCGCCTCTCCATCACGACTGACCGCAACATAATGCATACCGGTCACCGCGGGCTCAAACCGGAAGGCATGACTGCCGTTCGCCGAGCCCGACAATCCAAATGCCGGACTGAACACTTCCGCCCGCAGGGTGTTGGTGGTTTCCAGATCCAACACATAGGTCACACCGGTGGATGCATTGAATTTGAAACACACGGGTTCATTGGAAATCACCGTCCCGTTTGTTGCTGCGCCGGGAATGATCGCCGGAAGATCATCGGCATGCCGGTACAGGCATCCGAGATAACGTAAATGATCATAACCGTTGGTATTGGATACCTGAATGGCGCAGCCCATGGAGCGTCCGAACCCCTGACTGAATACGACTTCATCATTCCCCGGCTCCAGGATAAGCCGACCGAATGCCGAGCAGCTCACCTCCGCCATCAGCGCATGCTCTT
>JAQVYB010000064.1 GCA_028708815.1 Kiritimatiellia bacterium
CCGATCATAGCCATCAGCACCCCGTAATCGGATGCCGTCAGCCAGCGACCCATCAGAATCTGGAAGATCACATTGGCCAGATTCGCCAAGCCCATGATGATGGATAGAAAAACACTTTCCCGGATCAGGGAAGTCGAGCGGACGGTTTCCGCCCGCACCCCGCAGTCCGGGTCGGAAGGATCTTCATGGGTTTGAAGGGCGACCCGCATCTACTCTCCCGCCCCGATCATCTGCCGGAAATAGCCGGACGCCAGAAAACGCGCCACGGCCCAGGCGCCACCCGACAGCAGCAGGGCGAAAATCAGCAAAAGCATATTTCTGCGGTTGCTCACATTGCGGCTGGTATCCCAACGTCGTTTCACGGCGCCCAGCTGCGCTTCCCGCTCTTTCACACGCGCCCGAAAACGATCGAGGTCCTCCTGTTCGCGGGCCTCCCGGATTTTTTGTTTTTCTTCTTCATCCATGAGCAAATCACGCTCCATCAATGCCGCCCAAGCCAATGCCCGAGCGTACCATCATACAGCTTCACAATAAATCGAAACGGCGAATAAATCAGACGCAAACGCACCAGCGCAACCGTCATTTCAAGCGATGCCCGAACCACCTCCACCTTCGACCCACTCACATCGTGCCAGCGCGTCGGATACTCCACAATGCGGAATCCGTGCCGCTTGAATTGATACAGCAAATCCACATCAAACGCCCATTGCGTAATCCCCACATCCGGACGAACCTCCTTCAGCGCATCGCCCTTCATCAGTTTGGCGCCGCACTGCGTATCGCTGATTTTAAACCCGAACATCCACCGAACCATCGTGTTGAAAATGCGCGACGCCACGCGGCGGCTCAGCGGCTGCGGCGGCTGCACATCGGCTCCCGGCATCCAGCGCGAGGCAATGATTACCTCGGCTTGATCCAGATGCTGAATCAAATCCATGAATGCGCCCGGCGGCGTGGCGCCATCGGCATCCACAAACCCGATCCAATCGCCATCCGCCTGATCAAATCCGAGCAGCAGCGCACCGCCCTTCCCCACCTTGCGTTCTTCTACAATCAACTGGAGAAACGGACACGTCTTCATGTATTCGCGCACAATACCTTCGGTCGCATCCGTCGAATGATTCACCACCACGATGATTTCCACATCACGCACCGCCGTTTGCTTTTCGGCAAAATAAGAACAATACAAATCCAGGAACGGCCTGATGCGTTCCGCCTCATTGTGCGCCGGAGAAATGATGGAGATTTTCATGGCTGCTTTTTTTCCAGAGGCGCGCCGGGGGCTGACCGTTGATAAATCGTGAGCGGGGTATGCCCCTGCCCAAAATCGGGCACCGTTCGC
The DNA here is from genome assembly GCA_028708815.1 of Kiritimatiellia bacterium. GTDB lineage: Bacteria > Verrucomicrobiota > Kiritimatiellia > RZYC01 > RZYC01 > JAQVYB01. The sequence goes on from JAQVYB010000064.1 coordinate 1,343, forward strand.
ACCGGCTCATAGAACGCCTCGAGGGCGCCCCGCAGTTCCGTTTGTTCCGCCGGGGTCAATTCCGTGACGTCCGGACTCCGAATGGACAGCCCGTAGCCGCTGAACGCCGCCACCTTCGCCTCGGCGCTCCGCAGAATCGTCAGCAGTGCCTCCCGATTCAACACGCCTCCCGCCGCAGCCGCCTCCGCCGAGGTAAACTCCGGATAATAGCAAAACGGACCCATCTCCATGCCGTGCGGAACCCGCGCATCCGCTTCCACCGCCAGATACGTATCCTGCGTGAGCAGCAGCCTGTCGCCACCGAGGTCCGCCTTCAGTTCGCGGCCCGCGTCGCGCAGTTTCAGCACGTCGGGCCGATCCTTCATCCGCCACCAAATCCGATCGCGACCGATCACCATCCAATCCTGCAGCACCGGCGAAGAACCCGCCGACAATACACAGGCGAATCCCAGCGCAAGAAGCAACCAGACGCGCCGCGCCGGATTCCAAAATGACCATTCCGCCAGCCGACCCGTCAGCGAACACACCACCGCCCCCGTCAACACCGGCATCACCATCACCTGATAATCATCGTATGGAAACGGCGCCGCCAAATGCACGGCCGTCATCGCCAGACCAGCCGACCAGAGCAACCCCGCGCCGACCCGCTTCCCGAGGGCGGGCCCCTGCCTTTTACGCGAGACCAACCAAACGATCACAAGAAACGCCGTCAGTACCGCCGCAGGATAATAGCCCTGCACCAGACGCGAAAGAAATCCCGCCTTCAAAATCAACGACTGCGCGAGCCCCGGCGCCTCCCGCAGGGAATGATAATCCAGCAATCCGAAACGCAGGGCCTCCGGCGCCTGCAACAGACCGCGCCCAAACACCCACGCCAACCCCGCCAAACCACCCACGCCAAACGACACCCAGCGCGCCGCACTCGACCGATCACGCACCAGCAGATAAATCCCCGCAGCAGCCAACGCCACGCCCGCCGAAAGCCGCGTCCCCGCGGCCAGCGCCAGCAGCAAACCTCCCGCCGCGCACAGCACGGAATCGCGCAGACGCCGCGCACCATCCGTCCAGGCGATCAGCAGCAGACCCCCGACCAGCAACACGCTGCAAAGGGAATACGTTTTAACGAGGGCCGAAAAATAGGCGTGATACGCATTCAGCCCCAGCAGCAGGAACACCGCCAACCCCGCGAAGCGCTTCCACCCCGGCAAGGCCAAACGTGCCGCCAGCCCCGAGGCCAATCCGCACGCCGTCAGGCCCAGCAGCGCTGTCAGTACCCGCGCACCCAGCACCCCCTGCGCCCGCACCACGTCATAAAACAAGGCATACACGCGCGGCAGCATCGGCCCCTGCGTGAAGGCAAAATCACGATACGGCTCGAACCCCCGGGCCATCATCCCCGCCGCATACAGATACCACCCCTCATCCTGATTCAAATTCCCGAACAACACACTGCCGAGGCTCAGCAGCAACGCCACCGCCAGCGATACCCCCAACAACCCGCCGTATGACCATGAAAGCTTCTTCAATGCCTTATTCCGTTCAAAGTTAACCTTTCCAACCATTGGAAACTTTTTTCACCATTTTTCCAACCGTTGGAAACTTTTTCCGCGATTTTTCCAACCATTGGAAACTTTTTTCACCGTTTTTCCAATCATTGGAAACTTTTTGGATCACTTTTCCAATCGTTGGAACTTTTTTTTACACTGTTTTCCGTTATGCTCAGCGGCATGAATACCTCAAACACCCTCGTACATAAAGAAGAATTAAGCCATCGATTGAGCCGCCTGCGCGGACGGCTGGACCTCGACCACCCCGAGTGGCGCTGCGCCGCCTTTCTCGGCCGTATCAATTTGTATTATCTCACCGGAACCATGCAGAATGGGCTCCTTCTTCTTCCGCGCGATGGCGAGGCCGTCTTCTGGGTCAAACGCAGTTATGCCCGCGCCTGCGAAGAATCCACCTTCCCGAACATCCGCCCCATGGCATCGTTTCGCGATACCGCTCACGACGCCGCCTCGTATGGCGACACCATTCTGCTCGAAATGGAAACCGTGCCACTGGCCCTCTACACCCGCTTCAACAAGGCGTTCGGCTTTCATCGAACCGAGTCGCTCGATGGTTCAATCGCCGCCGTACGTTCCGTGAAGAGCGACTATGAATTGGCTCTGCTTCGGCAGGCGGGCGCCATTCATCGGGCCGTGCTTGAGGACGACCTCCCCCCGCTGCTGCGCGAGGGCATGAGCGAGGCGGAGCTTGCCGCCGACGTCTTTCACGCCCTGCTCCAACGCGGGCATCACGCCATTTCGCGCGTACACGCCTTTAATTCCGAGCTGATGCTTGGCCAGGTCTGTTTCGGCGAGAGCGCTCTCTACGGCAATCCCTTTACCAGTCCCGGCGGCGTACGCGGCATCGGACCTTCCGCCCCCTTCTTCGGCAGCCCCGACCGCCTCCTGCGCCCCGGCGACATGGTCTCCGTGGATACCGGATGCAACATACAGGGCTATCACTCCGATAAAACCGTCACGATGGTCTTTCAGGGCGGCTTCTCTCCCGAGGCCGAACGGGCGCATCAAACCTGCCTCGAAATTGAGCGTCGCACGGCCGAACGCCTGCGGCCCGGTCAGATTCCTTCAATTATCTACAAAGAAATCCTGGCGGATCTGGAACCGGATTTTCTGGCCGGCTTCATGGGTTCCGGCGCCGAGCAGGTACGCTTTCTCGGTCACGGCGTCGGCCTGGAAATTGATGAATACCCCGTGATAGCCAAAGGATTCGATGAGCCCCTCGAGGCCAACATGGTCATGGCTCTCGAGCCCAAGGCCTGGATACCCGAACAGGGCATGGTCGGCACGGAAAACACCTTCGTCATCACCCCTGAAGGCGGCATCTGCATCACCCAGTGACGCCCGCATCGATGCACGACAAGATATATCCCGAACCCATACGGCTCGCGGGACGCTCGTCCTCCAGTGGTGGTAAAGAAAAAGATGGAGGGCGAGCGTCCCGCGAGCCGTGGTGGGGCGAACCGTCACGGTGAGCCGTCTTAGAGGTCATGCAAAACCACGGAGGTGAGTCAACGTCCACGAACGGCTCAGCCGGAGGCATTCGCCCTACCTTCCGGGAGGGACGTTGTCCCCAACGTCCTTATATTTTTCCACAGATCAATCCTTTTTTTCTTTCTCCGCGCTCATTCTCCGCACGGCCCGTGGGGACACGGGTCTTCCCTATACGGCTCGCGGCGCAGCACGCACATCATCGAGCGGCACCGGCGGCGTACCGAAGATAACAAATTTCAGAGGCGTCTCCGAATCCGATTCGAGGGCATGCGGGGTTCCGGCTGGGATCACGACCACCGCGCCGGGACGAAGCGGATGCCGCATCCCGTCCAGCTCCAGCTCCCCCGTGCCGGATAAAACATAATACACCTCGTCGTAGCCCTCATGAAGATGAGGGCGCCCTTCGGTCACTTCCACCACATGCACGTTGGCCACGCCCCCCGCGCCACCGGTTACAATCCGCGTGGTATGACCATACGGGCATTCCATCGGCGCGGTTTGATCCTCGTAGGCCACCATTGCCGCCTTCACTTCCGCTCCTCGGCGACCGTATTCCACGCCGCCTCCTTCAGACGCGTAGGCTGCGGCTTGAAGTGCGGCGATTGACCCAGAAAGTAGCAGGGATTGTTGTAAAACACCGTCTCGACGTGCTCTTCGGTGTGCCCGCGTCGACGCATCTCGAAAAGGGCGTCGTGCAGGGTGCCCGGATCAGAGGGACCCCAGTCGCCCGAGGCATCCACAAGCTGATGATCGAGCCCGAAGCGCTCGATGGCGTCCACCACGCGCTGCGCGGAATTTTTGGTCACGGGATAGATGGTCATGGCGGTCCAGAATCCGGCGTCGCGCAACATGGGAATCGTGTGCTCCTCGCAATGATCAAAGCAAACGCGCTCGGGCTCGACCCCGCCGTGCCCCTTCAGATAATCCAACATCATGCGGGTTCCCTTGAGTTTGTCGTTGAGGTGCGGCGTGTGAATCCAAATGAGCTGCCTGCGCTCAAGGGCCATTTCCACCTGACGCTCGAAGACGTTCATCTCGTTGCGCGTATTCTTGTTCAGACCAATCTCCCCGATGCCCAGCACATTCGCCTTGTCCAGAAATTCAGGAATGAAGGAAAGCACCTCGCGGGCCAATTCCCGATTTTCGGCCTCCTTGGGATTCAGACAGATCCAGCAGTAATGCTCGATGAGATACTGCGCGGCACGCCTGGGCTCAAAGGTGGTCAGGTGCGTGAAATAATCGTGAAAGGCCAAGGCGGAGGTTCGGTCGTACCCCGCCCAGAACGAAGGTTCGCAGCAGGCCACGGTATGCATGCGGGCCATGCGTTCGTAGTCCTGCGTGGTGCGGGCGATCATGTGAATATGCGGCTCGATCACCTTCATGACGTCTCCTCCGAGAAAAGCCGCAGGATCCGTTCCGCCCGGTCCGGCTCATCGTCCGCCGCAATGCGGCAGGCCTCGCGCAGCAACGGAATACGCCGATCCTCTGCCATCGTCTCGCCGCCCGGCGCGCGCTGCACGCGGTCGAATGCCGCCGCCGCTTCGAGGATGCCCGAGCGCATATCCAGGTAATACAGGTCCAGCAGTTCACCGGATGTTTTCACCGGCGATGGAATGGATCGATTCTTCTCATTCATCCGCGCTTTCTCCCTTGCGCCCCACCCCGTCAGTCCACGGTCGGCGCGTCACTCCACAGGCGTTCGAGACTGTAAAACTCCCGCACCTCCGGCAGAAAGAGGTGAACCACCACGGAGAAATAATCCAACACAATCCAATGACTCTCGAAGGTACCCGAACGATGCGCACAATGGATGTCTTCCTCCTTCTTCAACATCCGCTCCACCTCGCTGCCCAACGCCTTGAGGTGCGGGGCACTGGTGCCCGATGCGATCACAAAATAATCCGTAATGCTGGATATTTTATCCACATCCATGATGACGATGTTCTCGCCCTTTTTCTCCGATAAAATATCCCTGATTTTTTTTGCCAGCTCTAATGAGTCGATGAGAAACCTCCCTTTACCGTTACGTTAAACCTTATGAACAATACAAATGATGCTCCGCGATATACATCTCCACCGCCGGAGGCACAAGGTAGCTGATCCGCATACCCTCGGCAATACGCATCCGGATGTTGGTGGAGGATATATCAATCAAATGCGCAGCAGCCAACCGCTCACAGAGCCGTTCGGGCCACGGCTCACACAGTTGAATGCGCGCGCGGGCCGCCTCGTCTATTTCCGCACCGGGACGGCATACCGTCAGCATTTCGCACCGTTCGAGCAGCTCGTAAATCCGGTACCAGGTATGCAGTTCAAAGAGGGTGTCCGCGCCAAGGATAAAGGCATAGTCTTCTTCCGGATGTTTCTCCTGTAACGCCGCCACCGTATCCACCGCATAGGAACCGCCCGAACGCAACCCCTCCACATCCGACACCGAAAAACACAAATCCGACTCAATGGCCGCCTCCACCATGGCGTAACGATGCTCAAATGGAGCCAAGGCATCCGGATTTTTGTGTACCGGCACACCGCAGGGTACAAACAGCACGCCATCCAACTCGAATTGCTCCATCGCATCCTGCGCCACAATCAGATGGCCCTGATGAATCGGATTGAATGAGCCGCCAAAGATGCCGATACGCCGCCTGGTCATGGAGCAACCTCATAGCCGGCGTCTGAGAAAAGCGGGTCTTCCTCCTCCGGCTTTTTGTCGCTTTTCTTCATCGCATCGACCTTCACCGGATTGGAAATCGCCAGGCAAACCGCCTCGTCCCCGGTGGAAACCGAGGCCACCCGGTAAAAATAGGTCTTGTCACTGACGGCGCTTGGAAACAGCACACACTGGCTGTAGCCCGTGCCGGGAAGCCATTTCGTATATTGATCCAGAGAATCCGGCGCAAAATCCGGCTCCAGCGCACGGGAAATCTTCACGCCATCGGAAGGGGCTTCATTCGGAGGGGTCCAAAGCAGGATGATACGCCCCTCCTGCACCATGACCGAAAGCTGAATCTCGGCCTCCGCTTCCTGCTCTTCCGCAACAGCCTGCACCGCCCCGCACCACAACACGGGAAACAAGAAACAAACCGACAAAAACCACCGGGTCCATCGCGCTGTATACCCCATCCAAAGACGCCATAAATTGGTCAATAACATAGTCACAAACCCTTAAATAGCACCTTTACCCACCCCTGTCATGTGATTTTTTCTGCGGCAAGCCCCCGCGCGCGGGGCGCCCCGGATGGGCACAGACGAAAGGACGGGCCAAAGCCCTCCGTCCGGTCAGGGACGGACGGCCTTCAAGCGAAACCAGCGATGGTCTCCTCCCGGCAGATTGGTGATCGCCACCCGCGACGCCATGGGCGGCTGATTGGTATACACGGTCTCCCAGGTCGGATTCACACCCGGAATGGCGGCTTGCAGATACTGCACCACCCCGGTTCCTCCCTGCCATTGAATGATGAATTGCCCATCGGATAGGCAGGAGACCGAATCAAACCCGAAGAAGGACGTCGGATTCGTCGGATCGGTATCGGCGAGATATTCTTCCACATTGCTCACCCCGTCGTCATCGGACTGCTCCGCGCCATCCAGTTGGTTGGTCGGATTCAGTCCATAGCGAATCTCCCAGTCATCGGGCATGCCATCGCCATCGTGGTCGGCCTCGGCGAGCAGATAGACCGTGTAGGCACTGGTTTCCTCGTTGAAACGAAAACGATACTTCCCGTTCAAAACGGGAGCGATGCGGATATTGGCGGCATCGGGCGTACCGATGCCGGCCAGCGGCAAGTCAAAGGAACTCTGATCGGCGGCGCCCCAATTCGCAGACCAGTCCTGATCGGCCACAAACTTGAAATAGACATTGCTGGCATGGCTGAAAAAGGCATCACGTTCCCACAGATAATTGCCCACCAGTTTCATGGCATTGGCCGTGGGATCCCATCCGTTAAAGGTGCCCGGGATGGTTATACCCGCATAGGCGCTGCGCGGATTGAAGGTAATTTGATACTGAAGCGTGCGGTCGTTGAACTGAATATGATAATCGCCCGTGTTTTCCACCGTGAAGGAAATGTTCGAGCCGTAGGGATCGGCAATCCCATTCAACGGGACATTGTTGGCCGCGGTGTTATCGCCCCAGTTGGTGCCCCAGGATTGATTGGCGGTGAACTTCAGACTGACCGGCCCCTCGTTGCTGATGGTCAGCACGTGTTCCCAGAGATAATTATCGGCCAGGGTCATGAGGTTGCTGGAGGGGGACCAACTATTAAACGTTCCGCAGACCGAGATGGAGCCGTATGTTTTGCGCTTCGGGTCGGCGCGATACGGGTCCGTGGCATAACGGTATTCTTCCAGATTCGAGAAACCATCGCCGTCGGGATCGGCGGTGGCATCGGATGCGGTGTTGGTATTGAAGCCGTAAAATTCCTCCCAGGCGTCGTGCATCTGGTCGCCGTCATGATCGATGAACGGAAGATAGGTCACGGAATAGGCAACCGTTTTTTGATTGAAGCGGTATCGATAGACGCCATTCATCGCCGAAGCGATGCGGATGTCCGCCCCCTGCCAATCGCCGAAGGAATCGAGCGGCAGCGTGGTATTCCATTGATCGTTGTCGCCCCACGTAAAATCCCAGGAGGCATTTCCGGCAAATTTGAAAGTGGCGACGGACTGCGTCCAGACGGGTTGCACGACCTCCCATCCATAATTTTCAAAGAGCTTCATATTGGCATGGCTCACATCCCAGTTGTTGAACGTGCCCACCAGCGCCATGGTGTTGTAATCGTGCAGCTTCGGCGTAATTACCTCCGGGTTGGTGCCGTTTTGATACTCTTCGTAATTGGTGAAATCATCCTCATCCAGATCGGTGTCGGCATCGGAAGGATCATTCGTGTTCAGACCGAAAAAGGATTCCCAGGCATCATTCATCAAGTCGCCATCGTGGTCCTGAAACGGCAGGATCTCCACGGTGTAGTGCAGATTGGTTTCGCAGAACGTCACGTGGAGCGTCGCATTGGTGACCGTCTGCTGAATCTCAACAGGCGTTTCATCGCCGCCGGGATCGCCCGTGCCGCTGACCGGCAGTGTGAATCCGGCCTGATCGGCATCGCCCCAGCAGGTGTTCCAGCTCTGATTGGCCGCGACCTTGAAACTCCACGGGGCCTGTGTGACGACCTGCACGACATATTCCCAGGTGTAATGGGAGGTCAACTTCATCCCGTCGGACGATAGGTTCCATCCATTGGCGCTGCCCGGCAGATTCATGGTGTCGTAGTCGTGCAGCGCGGTATAGCTGTGCGGATCGGTGCTCAACTCGAATTCGCGCCGGTTGGTCAGCAAATCGCTGTCCGGATCCAGCAGGGCATCGGAGGCATCGTTTGGATTCAGCCCGTGTGCGCTTTCCCAGGTATCGAGCATGGAATCCTGATCGACATCAAACAGTGCGGGCGGCGACTGGGAGAAGATCATCGCACTGTACGGGGCCAGAGAGATCGCGGCTTTGCCTCCGGCGGTCGCGACGTAAACCGATGTCGGCCCGACGTTGGCGTACTCCGTGGAATAGAGCGACCAGTCCGAGTTGAACACCGCATACCAGGTGCCCGCGCGCGGAAATTCGATTTCATAATTGCCCCAGGTCTGCACCGAGAAATTGGCGGCCACCACCACGTCATCGCCAACGCCTCCCTCATCATAACGAGACCAGGCGATGACTTTCGCGGAATCGTTGACATGAAGAATAGCACCATTCCCCCCTTTCAGCCCTGCGCTGGTCCCGTATAAATCGCGCCGCAAATGAATCAGGTGTTTGTTCAGCAGGCGGCTGCGCAAATTGTTTTCTGCGTTGTTCCAATCCAACGGATCAAAATCATCAAAGGCCTGAGGTTCAAACCATTCCTGCCCCATGAAAAGCAGCGGAATGCCCGGCGAAGTCATCGTCAGCACCATGCCGAGGGTGGCGCGTTTGCGGGCCCAGTAGCCGGTCGGATTGGCGGGATCAATCTTGCTGACCAGCCGCGTATCATTGTTCAGCTTGCCGACCTTGTCGTGCGATTCCGTATAGATCACCCGGTACTGACCGTAATTGTAAGCAATCTGGTCGGCGATGGTCCACATGTCGCGCTCGGTATCGTCGGAGGGCGTGAGCTGGCCGACGACATTGTAGTGAAAGGAATCGTACCACTCACTGTCGAAATTGACATTGAGCTGCTGGTCTTCACCGATGCTGAAGCGATTCGTATACTCATCCCGCACCATCTGATTAATCCCGTACAGCAGGGAGTAGCCCTGCGGATTGTAATAGGACTCATCGTAATATTTTATATTCATCGGTGAATCCCAGCGAAAGCCGTCCACATGGTATTCATCCAGCCACATCCGCACGTTGTCCGTAATGAAATCACGCACACCCTGCCGATCATAATTAGGACGCCGCCCCCAGATCGTGCAGCACTTGCCGTCTTCCTGATAGAAGTAGATGCCGCCGTAATTGCCGGCGCCGTACCATCCGTCGAACTCCCAAAGATCGCACGCCGAATTCGCCGCATCATAATGATTATGCACCACGTCCAGATGCACGGCAATACCCCGCTGATGGCACGCATCCACAAAACGCTTGAACTGGTCCGGACCCCCATACGAATTTTCCACCGCAAACAGATCAATCGGATTGTATCCCCAGCTTCGATCACCCGGGAAACGCGCCACCGGCATCAACTCCACGCAGTTGATCCCCAAATCCGCCAGATAATCCAGCTTCTCCATCGCATCCGAAAAAGTCGCCACCCCGATGTCACCCGGTACCGGATCATAAAAACTGCCCACGTGCATTTCGTAAATCACCAATTCGTTTTTAGCGGGAGGCACAAAACCCTCATCCTCCCACGAATACGCCCCGGGATCAACCAGCACACAATTGTTCTCTTCCGTCACCAACCGGCTCCGCGGGTCCTTCCGCCAACGATTCCCGTTCAAATAATATTTGTATTCATCCCCTGCTTGAGCTCCTTGCACATCGCAGGACCAGTATTCACCGCCGCTCTCCCGAATCAGCGGCGTGTTGTATTGCCAGTAGTTAAAATCACCCACCACCAACACACTGGACGCATTCGGCGCCCAAACCCGAAACGAATACCCCGTACCCGTCGAATCCGCATACGGAAACGCCCCCACACCCGAATGCACCGACTGGCCTCGCGCAAAAATACAAAAAAACAGCGAAAAAATACAAAAATGACCGAAAAATACGCCAAAATGACGTTTTTTTCGAAAAATCCCGCAAAAAAGGTGAAAACAACCCGTTTTATTCATGATTAGACCATAAAATAGCCGAAATCTCCCTTCTCGTAAAACGATTTACCTCTTTTTCGCTATGCCATCGCTCCACCCCACCACGACAGCCCGTCAAAAGGCCGCCAGGCACATACAACACCGCAAAAAAGGATGCGGTTTTTAATGCAAAAAAACGTCTCTGTGATCTAGGCGCTCTTTACCGTGAATGATATAGTACCTCTTCAAAAAGGAGAGGTTCCCATGCCGCGTATCAAAATAGAAATGCCGACCGAATTTTCCTTCCAAACCGAAATGCCCGTCACCATCGGCGATGTCAACTACGGGCAGCATATGGGAAACGACGCCTTTCTACGCTATGCCCAGGAGGCCCGCCTGCGTTTTCTGGCACAATACGGATGGAGCGAAAAACAAATCGACGGGAACATCGGCCTGATCATGACCGAGGCCGTCATCGCCTACCGTGCACAAGCCTTCCATGGGGACACCCTGACCATCGAAATCGCCGTCACCGAAATCACCCGCACCGGATTCCAGCTCACCTACCGCTTCACCAATCAATCCGGAACCGACGTCGCACACCTCACCACCGGACTCGCCTTCTTCGACTACTCCGCCGCCCGCATCGCCAAAACACCCGATGCCTTCCGCCTGCAATTCCCCACCCTATCCTGAGGCCGCCCATGGATCTGCCACTCATTCAACCCCCGCTGAACATCGTACTCTTTGAACCCGACATTCCGCCCAACACCGGCAACATCGCCCGACTCTGCGCAGGCACCGGCGCCATCCTGCATCTGATCGAACCACTCGGATTCCGCCTCACCGATCAGGCCATGAAACGCGCCGGACTCGACTACTGGGACGCCGTCACCCTCCTCCGACACAAAAACTTTGATGCCTTTATGGAACAACACGCCGCCGGACGGCTCTTTCTGCTCAGCACGCGCGGGAAAACGCCCTACACCGCCGCACGCTATCAACCCGGCGACGCCCTCCTCTTCGGCAGCGAAACGCGCGGCCTTCCCGAAGCCCTGCACGAACGCTTTGCCGACACCACCCTCACCATCCCCATGCTCCCCGGCGCCATCCGCTCCATCAACCTCGCCAACTCCGCCGCCATCGTCCTCTACGAAGCCCTGCGCCAGTTCGGACCGCAGTGACAAGCAACGCGCGGCGGCATGGATACTCACAAATCCGGGAGCGGCATGGGCCTCCATGCCAGGACGAGCAGCAGACGAACAGAGAAAAGCAGAATCATTTTTTATGTGGGCTGATGGTGTCGCGATGAGAAACAAGAGCGTTCTGGAGTGCGGCGACAAGCAACGCGCGGCACCGCTTTGTTAAAAGCCGACAAGCAAAGCACGGCGGCGATTAAAAAACATCCGAATACCCCGGAAGCCGCGCCCGCACTAGCGGACTTGTCTTCCTGAAAACAAAGCGGCGCCGCCTCCTCGAAGACTCGTCGTTGCCGCACGCACTCCAAATTCAGGAATCATCCCGAATAGCCGGGCTCATACCGTAAATATATACTCCTGTTTTTCTGGCGTGACGCGCCGCGACATTTTTGCGCAGTTTTCTGCGTCATTATACCGCACCTTTTTGGTTTAAACTTTTTCCCCAACCCACTTATGTTAGTCGGCGTTGAAAGCGATCAGTTGGAGTCGAAACAGGCTTCATGAAAATCGAAAGGGAGGATAAACCATGAGCACAGGAATCCAGGCCATCAATGATCAGGTGAAAGAGCACAGCATATTCGTCGCCGCCCTGAAGGCGGAAATGGAAAAGGTGATTGTCGGCCAGCGCTATCTCATTGACCGACTGATCATCGGGCTCCTTTCGAACGGGCACATCCTGCTCGAAGGCGTACCGGGGCTGGCCAAGACACTTTCCGTACGCACGCTGGCCGCCGCCATGAACACGTCGTTCCAGCGCATCCAGTTCACCCCCGATCTACTGCCCGCCGATCTGATCGGTACGCAGATTTACAACCCGCGCGAAGGCTCCTTCACCATTAAGCAGGGGCCTGTCTTTGCCAATGTGATTCTGGCCGATGAAATCAACCGCGCCCCGGCCAAGGTCCAGAGCGCTCTGCTCGAGGCCATGCAGGAACATCAGGTCACCATCGGCAGCCAGACCTTCAAACTGCCCGAACCCTTTCTGGTCATGGCCACACAGAATCCCATCGAACAGGAAGGCACCTACCCCCTGCCCGAGGCCCAGGTCGACCGCTTCATGCTCAAACTCCAGATTGACTATCCCACGCTCGATGAAGAACGGAAAATTCTCGATGCCATGTCCGTCACGAACAAGAGATTTGACACCCACCCCGTGGTCGAGGCCTCCGCCATCCTGACCGCACGCAACGTGGTCGATCAGATTTATCTCGACGATAAAATCAAGGAATACATTCTCAGCATCGTATTCAGCACACGTAATCCGGCCAACTACAAGTTGGACCTGGCCGACTATATCCGCTATGGCGCCTCGCCGCGTGCGACCATCAACCTGACCATTGCCGCCAAGGCGCACGCCTTCCTGCAAGGCCGCGGCTACGTCACCCCGCAGGATGTCAAATCCATCGCCCCCGACATCCTCCGGCACCGCCTCATCATTTCCTACGAGGCCGAAGCCGAGGAACTCACCGCAGACGATCTCATTAAACGCATCCTGAATGAACTGCCCGTGCCCTGATCCAAACGCACAACAGGGAGTCACCCATGATCTCCAAAGAGATACTTCGAAAAGTCCAGCAAATACAGATTCGGACGCGCCACATGGTGAACGACGTCTTTGCCGGACAGTATCAAAGCGTCTTCAAAGGCCAGGGCATGGAATTTCACGAGGTCCGCGAATATTTCCCGGGCGACGATATACGCGCCATCGATTGGAATGTCACCGCACGCACCGGACGACCCTTTATTAAAAAATTCGTGGAAGAGCGCGAGCTGACCGTCATGCTGATGGTGGACATCAGCGCCTCGCTCTCCTTCGGCTCCACCCCCCAGATGAAAAAAAATCTGGCAGCGGAACTGGCCGCCGTGCTCGCCTTCGCGGCAATCAAAAACAATGACCGGGTCGGACTGATTCTGTTCAGCGACGAAGTCGAACAATACGTGCCGCCCCGCAAGGGCGTGCGCCACGTGCTGCGCGTCATCCGCGAGGTCCTTCAGTTCGAGCCGAAGCACCGCACCACCCGTGTCCTGCCCGCGCTCGAATTCATGAACCACGTCACCCAACGCAAATCGGTCTGTTTCCTGATCAGCGACTTTTTCTTCCCCGACGAAGACTACATGCGTTCCATGCGCATCACCGCCAAGCGCCACGACATGACCGGCATTATCGTGGGCGACCGCCTCGAAAACAGTTTCCCCCGTGTCGGCCTCGTGGACTGGACGGACGCCGAGCACGGCGGACACGTCCTGATCGACACCTCCGACTCCGCCACACGCACCACGCTCGCCGCGCGAAGCCAAAACACCCGCGCCGAACTGCTGAAAAATATGCGTTCATCCGGCATCGACTCCATCGAAGTATACGCCGGAGAACCCTACGAAAAGGAATTCATCCGATTTTTCAAAATGAGAGAACGGCGCTTGCGCATGTAGTCCGTTTAGGAAGTACTCATGAATGAAACAGGACAAAATATAACGCTCATAAATACAGCGGAACGACGCGCGGCTCGGCAGAGACGCCTCGCCCTACCACTGGCGTGTCCGCCAGAAGAGCGAAACGACAGGGCGAACCGTCCCGGTGAGCCGCAGCACAGAACAAGCCACCCACGCCAACCGATCCTGATTCAAAGCCTATGCTTTCTCCTCATTCTTTCCTTATTTACCGCCTGCAGAAACGAACCTAACCTGACCCCGACCAAGGGCGATCCGTGGCCCATCGCCCTTTCCATCAGCACCAACCGCGTGCCGCTGGGCACCCCCTTTACCGTACACTTCACCGCACACCATCCAATCCATTCCTCCATCGACCTCCCTTCCCCAGAGAGCGGCAAGGCAATCATCCAGCGGAACATCACCCGCAACGAAAAGGCCCTCAACGAAAAGACCCTCGAAACAACCATCGCCTTCGATCTCCTCTCGCTCCAACCCGGAACCCATCTGCTCTGGACCCAGGACGTGCGCTGCGTATTGGCCGACGGACGGGAAGCCCGAAAACCCCTTCCGGACACCCGCATCGAAGTCCTTTCCGTTTTAACAGGAAACGAGAAATCCCTTCACGGCATTCTGGGCCCCGTCGACTGGCCCAATCATTCCCAACGCCTGATCCTGATCGCCGCCCTTGTGGGTCTCCTCATCCTGTTTGCACTGTTCTTCCTGATTCTGCGGCGGAACCACCAACATGCCCTGGCTGCACCGACACCCCCCGTACCACCGCACATCGCCGCACTCCAGGCTCTCGACCTCCTCCTGCACAAAGGCTGGATCGAAGCACGCCACATCGAACAATACTATGTGGAACTCTCCGCCATTCTCCGAACCTATCTCGAAAACCGCTTCAGACTGCGTGCCCCCGAACGAACCACCGAGGAATTCATTCACGAGGCCGCTCACTCCCGCATCCTTTCCGACACGCAACAGGTAGTCCTGCACGCCTTTCTCGAACAAAGCGACTTGGTGAAGTTCGCACGCGCCGCACCCGATGAAGACGACATGCGAAACGCCTATCTCGCCGCCAAAAACTTTGTCGAAGAAACCAAACCCGCCGAACCGGAGGAGGTGCAGCCATGAGACTGGCCTATCCGCTTTTCCTGCTGTTCCTGCTGTTGATTCCGGCGCTGCTCTATCTGCGCCATCATCACCGCCGTAAACCCAAAATCACCTACAGCGATGCAACTCTTCTTCAAGCCCTTCCGCAGAGCTGGGCGGTACGTTTCCGCTTTATCCTGCCCCTCTGCTACGCACTCGGACTCGTCTGCCTGGTCATCGCACTCTGCCGCCCGCAACGCGGCCTCAGCGAAAGCAGGGTCAACACCTCCGCCCTCGACATCGTCCTCACCGTGGATGTATCCACCTCCATGCGTGCCGAGGATTTCGCCACCCTCACGCAACAGCATCTCAACCGGCTCGATGCCGCCAAAGAGGTCATACGCCGCTTTATTCTAGACCGCCCCGACGACCGCATCGGCCTGATCGCCTTTGCCGCCCTACCCTACACCGTCGCCCCGCTCACCCTCGATCATGCCTGGCTCGTCGGACGCCTCGAAGATCTCCAGACCGGCATGCTTGAAGACGGCACCGCCATCGGCGACGCCCTCGCCTCCGCCATCAACCGCCTCCGCGACAGCGAGGCCAAAAGCAAAATCGTCATTCTCCTCACCGACGGCATGAACAACACCGGAAAACTCTCGCCCGAAAACGCCGCCGAAGCCGCGCGGGCGCTGGGCATCCGCGTATATACCGTCGGCGCAGGCGCCACCGGAATCGTCCGCTACCCGGTCCCCTCGGCCTTCGGCGGCACCCAGTATATCCAACAGCAATCCGATATCGACGAAGCCACGCTGACTCAAATAGCCAAAACCACCGGCGGGCTGTACTTCCGGGCGCGCGACCTGGGTGAATTGAAAAAAGTCTATGAGGAAATTGACCGCCTGGAAAAAACGGAAATCACCATGCAGCAATTCACCCGGTATGAAGAGCGGTTCATTCCGTTTCTTCTCGCCGCACTGCTTCTGCTGCTCGCAGAGAAATGTCTTTCAAGCACACGGCTGGGGAGGTTGCCATGATACGCTGGGGCGCATACCACATGTTAATAGCCGCTTGGTTGATCGTTCCGCTGGCCTGGTTGCTTTTCAAGCTGCGCCGGCGCACCGAAAAGAAGCTCGAACGGCTCATCCATCCCGAGGCACTCCCCCTGCTCGCACCTGGATACAACCGACGCCGCGCACGCACGCGCAACCTCCTCTGGCTCGGCGCCGTCCTGCTTGCCCTGCTTGCCCTCGCCCGCCCGCAATGGGGGTTCCACTGGGACGAAGTGCGGCGGCGCGGACTCGACGTAATGGTCGTCCTTGACACCTCCAAAAGCATGCTCGCCGAGGACATCAAACCCGACCGACTCCAGCAGGCCAAATGGGGCGTGCGCGACCTGCTCCAGAAACTGCGCGGCGACCGCGTGGGGCTCATTCCCTTCGCCGGAAGCGCCTTCCTCCAATGCCCCCTTACCATGGATTATCCCGCCTTTCTGATGTCGCTGGATGATGTCTATGCCGGCATCATTCCGCGCGGAGGAACCGCCATTGGAAAGGCCATCGAAAAGGCCGTCGAGAGCTTTGAATACGACCGCTCCAACGCCGACAAAGTCATTTTGCTGATCACCGACGGTGAAGACCACGAAGGCAACCCCACCCGCCTGATCCCCGAACTCCAGAAACGCGGCATCCGTGTTTTCGCCATTGGCGTGGGGACCATTGAAGGCGACCTCATCCCGACGCAGGAACCACAGGGCGGCACCGGATTCATCAAGGATGCCGAAGGCCGTGTCATCAAATCGGCACTGACGGAAGGTTCCCTCCAGCAACTGGCCATGGAAACCGGCGGCATCTACGTGCGCTCCGCCCCCGGCGATTTCGGCATGGAACGCATATACGATCGCGGCATCGACCAACTCCAACGCGATGAACGGGAATCCCGCATGATGAAAATTTATGAAGAACGTTACGTCTGGTTTCTGCTGGTCGCCTTTCTGCTGCTGGTGGTCGAGGGCGCCGTCTCGCAGGGATTGCCGATCAGGAAAATACCCGCAATCAGGATGCTTCCGATCATCCTACTGGCCTCCCTCTGCCTCGGGTCTCCGTGCCTGGCCGGAGAATCCGCCCGCTCATACATGAATGAAGGCCTTCGGAACTATCAGAACGCCGAGTCCATTCAAAACACCCTCGCCGATAAAAACGTGCAGGATGTGCAGCAGGACGAAGACGTAAAAAACCGCATCCTTGAGATGGCGTCACTCTATGAAAGTGCATCGAGTAATTTCCTCCAGGCCTCCGAGAGCGCACGGGCAAATAAAAAACTCGATCCATCCGAACCGCTCAGCAATGCCGGCGCGGCTTCGTTTCGTCTGCAGGATTATGCCCAGGCCGAATCAGCCTGGAAAAGCGCCCTGCAAACCCGGGATCTCAACCTGCAAAGCCGCCTCTACCATAACCTCGGGGTCCTGAGCACCGCCACCCTCATGACCAACCAGACCGCCGACTTCGAAACCATCATGAACGCCCTAAACTCCTCCCTCGAGAATTACGAAAAGGCCATCCTGCTCAACACCGAACAGGAGGACTCCAAAATCAATTATGAACTCACCCTGCGACAGAAAGAGATGCTTCTGGCCGCCCGTGAGTATCTGCGCCAAATCATGATGCAGGCGAAAAATCTCGTGCGGCAGGGACGCTTCGACGAGGCCGCTCAGCTTCTGCAAAAATATCAGCAGGAACCCAACACCCAACAGGCCCTCTCCCTCGACACCACCTCCCAAAAAGATTCCTCCGACCTCTCCACCAAGATCACCGAAATCCTCGGCGTGGATGAAGAAGCAAAACAAATGATGACTCAACTGCGCCAACACCAACAAAAGGCCGAATCACTCACCCCGTCGACGGAGGCTAAACCATGAAACATTTCCTCCTCTGCAGCCTCCTTCTCTCACTGACTCACGCGCTCGAACACACGGCTGCGGCCGCCGACACACCGAACAGCGCCTCGAATTACTTCAACGAAGCCGCCTTTCTATACACCGATCAAAAAACGGACGAAGCACTCGAACTCACCAAACAGGGCCTCGAACGCCATCCCGACGACCTCCCCCTCGTCAAATTAAAGGAGCTCCTCGAAAAGCAGCAACAGCAGGAACAGGAACAGCAAAATCAACAGCAGCAACAGGACCAACAACAGCAACAGGACCAACAAAACCAAGAAGACAAAAAAGAACAGGACCAACAAAAAGAACAGCCCCAACAAAACAAAGGCGATAAAAAACAGGAGGACCAACAAAACAAACAGGATCCGGATCAAGCGCAACAGCAACCAACCGATCAACAGGAGCGCCGAGCCGAGGAAATGACCCCGGAAGAAGCGCAACTCCTGCTCGATGCCATGCGCGATGATGAAAAAGCGCAGCGCGACGCCATGCGCATGATCATGGGAGCACCCGAACCGCCGCAAAATGGAAAAGACTGGTAGAACCGGCAGGTTGCCGATATAACCACACGATTCATCATGAGAACGCGAATAAACAATCTACTGCCGATCATACTGCTCACCCTCAGTGCAGCGGGCGGGAATCTCTCTGCCGCCATGACGGTGGAGATGGATGTGCAGCCGCGCGTCATACGGGTTGGCGAACCCGCCGAATTGCGATTCACCGTGCGCGGCGCAGACAATCCACCCGCACCGCCCGTTACACCCGTCAACGGCCTTCAGATCAACGGACCGAGCGTTGGGTCCTCCTTCAACTCTTCCATCGTCAACGGACGCATCACCACCGACCGCGCCACCATCTTCACCTATCAAATACTCCCGCTGAAGGCCGATCATTATGCCATCGGGCCCTCTGAGTATCGCGCCGGAAAAGAAAGCGTCGCCCTGCCCGCGATCGCGATGAAAGCCCTGAGTCCGCGTGCCGTGGATTCCGAGGGTCAGGTGCAAAATGCCAATCAGCAATCCGCCCTCTTCGCCCG
>JAQVYB010000065.1 GCA_028708815.1 Kiritimatiellia bacterium
GCTTCCTGAAATGGCGGGCGCAGTGGTCGCCGTCACCTCAAGCGCCGAGCCGTTGTAGACCTGCCCGGTCAGCCCATGCAGGGTCACGGTGGTTGCGCCCTTCACAATGGTCATCCATCCGGTGATGGTTCCCTGATACATCGCATCCACCACGTTCCCGGTCACCGCATACGAGCCGACATACACCGGAAGATTCGTCGTGCCGCCATAGGTAAACGCCACATCCATTCCGGGCGGAACGGTGTCCACCGTCACGGATAATCCAACGGCGGCATAGGCCTGCGTCAGCGTGTTTGCAACGAACGCTACCTGCGCCGTCGCTTTGGACACGGTGATGATGCGGGCCACCGATGCGGCGAGGTAGTTGCTGTTGCCGGACTGCGAGGCGATCACCTGCACCGCCCCGGAATTCGTGAAGGTCAGTACGTTGCTGTTCAACACGCCCGGCCCGAATCCCACGGCATATTCCGGGGTCAAACCCGAGGTGGCCGTGGCGGCCAGCGTCACGGTGCTGGTGGTCAGCGCCGTGGCCGGACAATCCACAAAGGAAACGGCCTGCGTGGCTTTCGCAATCTGCAACTCGCCTGCCGCTCCCCCGAAATAATCCGGCTGCTCAATCAGCGCCCAGACCGGATACGTTCCGCTCTCCGTGGGCGGATTGGTTTGCGTGCGCGCGGACCCGTCGTAATAGATCACCACATTGGTGATCGCCGGGTTTGTGCTGCTCCAGGTGGCCGCATGAGGATGCGTATCATACACGGCGGAAAGATTCGTCAGCGTGACGTATGAGTGTTCCTCGAACACCAGAAACACATTCGTGGCTTCCGCTGCCGCCTGCCAGTTGGCATCGCCGCCCTGCGTAGCGACAACCCAGGCTTCCGACACCAGACTGGTCACGGAAAAGGCCAGTTGGTTTCCGTTGGTGAGCCAAACCCGGTTCTGGGCATTCGAGGGCACAAAGGACTGAATGCGATAACTGACAGCCAGGCCGGACTGGGCGGTGGCGGTCAGCATGACGCACTCCGCCGCATCCACCACACCCGCATTGGTGAAGGTGATGCTTTGCGGGGCGGGAGCGATGGTCAGCGTGGCCGTTCCGGTGGCGGCATAAAGGGCATCGTTCACGGTGCAGGTCACGGCATACGTTCCGGCGGTGGCGGGCGCCCCGCTCGCTCCGTCGTAGGTCGTCACCGTGACCAGGCCGGCAGGCTCCGTGGAAACGGTGACCGTCCGCGCCGTTCCGTCATACACCTGATTGGTGTCGGCAATCGTCAGCGTCGCCGTCGCCTTGGATACCTGCACGGTTTGCAGGACGAACGGCGCGGTGCTCCAGTTTCGATTGCCGCCCTGATCCGCCCGAACCACCACGGCACCCTCCGCAATGAACGACAGATTCGTGCCGCCGGTCAGCACGCCCGGACCTCTGTCGACCAGGAACGTGACCGCCAGCGAGGACGAAGCCGTGGCCGACAACGGCAGCGTCGACGTGGCCGCCGCCGTATCCGGCAGCGCAAAGGAAATGGTTTGCACGGCCTGCGTAATTTCAAAGGCGGCGACCGTGCTGCCCTGATACATCACATCATTCAGTGTGCCCGTCGCGGCATACGTCCCGGCATCACGGGGCAGGTTTGTGCTGCCGTTGCAGACCCAGACCACGTCCATGCCACCCACCGGCGCCGTGGTGTATGAAATCTCCGCAGGCAGCCCATCGTACATCTTCGAAGTCAACGCCTGATCCGGCGTGATGGTTCCCGTTGCCTTGGCGACCACAAACTGCTGTGTGATGACGGAAGCCGTGTAATTCAGCGCTTCCGCCTGCTCCACCCGGATGGCGGCGGTGCCTGCACCCGTGAACGCGAGTGTGTTCGAAACCTGCGTTGCCGGACCGGAGAGCACCGCGTAGGAAATGAGCCCGGTGGAGGATGAAGCGGCATCCAGTGGAACCACGTTGGTGGTCACCTGCATCGGCGACGCACCCCAGGCCAACCCCGGATCGGCTTGCGCGACCTCCAGGGTGGTGGTGGCGCCACCCATCCACAGAGGGTCATAAATCACTGCCGTGACCTCGTACGGTCCGGCATTCACCGGCGCATTGCCGGAGCCACCATAGAGGACCTGCACCTCGTTGCTCACACTCGACGGAACCGTGGTATACGCGACCACCCGCGCGGCTCCGTTGTAGACCTGTTGTGTCTCGGAAAACGTGATTTGCGCCACCGCCTTTTCCACGGTGTATTCGTTGGTGGCCCAGGGCGTGGCCTGCCAGTTGCGCGTACCCGACTGCATCGTGCGCACCCGCACAACGCCGCTGTTGGTGAAGCGCAGCACATTCCCGCCGCTCAGCACACCCGCACCCGAGACCACCTCGAAATTCGTGACGCTCAACCCGCTCGAGGCCGTGGCCGACAGCGTAAGCACATTCGTCGCGCATTGCACGCCGGACGTCGGCGTGAACGAGGTGATGCTCTGTGCCGCCGGGGTAATCAGCAGGGTTCCCGCTGTTTCGCCGTACCATTCGGAGTCGTTCAGAATCGCCAAGACACTGTACGAACCAGCCAGAATCGGCGGGTTGGTCTGCGAAACGTAATCATCACCCGAATAGGTGATGACGGTCCCGCTGACCACGGGAATGGTGGCTGCGGTGACCACGCAGGGCGAGCCGCTGTACACCTGATTCAGTCCATGCAGCGTGATGTCCACCGGCGCCCGCGACACCAGGAACGTATTCGTCACCGAGGAGGCCTTGTTGTAGTGCGCGTCCCCCGCCTGATCCGCCGCCATCGTGACATACCCCACGCCCGTATACACCAGTTCATTGCTCGATTGAAAAACGGCCGGCCCCGAAATGTGACGATACGACACCGGAAGCCCCGAATCCGCCGTAGCCGTCAGCATCGTGTGATTGGTCCATATCTGCGTGCCCGGATTCGGAAAATCAATGCGTTGAGCAGCCTTCACGGAACTCCCCGCCAGATTCACGACAAACGGCTGCGCGCCGCCGGAATACAGCAGGCTGATCTCCGCCGCGCAGGAGGTGATGACCGATGGACAATAAACGATCTCAAACGAGGTGGAACTGAAGGCCGGCAGCGTGGCCGGCATCCCTTCCATGCGAAAATCGGCGGCGCACGCCCCACCCGTTGTCACGCCCGAAATCGCAATCGCCGTGTCGCTCATATTTCCAATGAGGAACCCATTCGTCACCGCCTTGTTATAGGGAACATTCAGAAACCAGGTCCCGTTCCGTTCCGAGGCGGCATCATCATCCTTCACCTGAATCCCGTTGGTCGAGATGATCACGAGATTGTTCAACACGTTGTACCAGATTTCGTGCGGCGCATTGTAATTCACAAACACCAGGTCCGGCGATCCATCGCCATTCAAATCCCCCATCACCACCTGCTGATTGTTGTTGGTGGAGAGGACCTGTCCGTTGGTTCCGAAGTCCACGCCGTTTCCGCTGTTGGTCATGGCGACGGCGGTGCCGCCCCAGTCCGCCAACACGATATCCGGCTTTCCGTCGCTGTTGATGTCGCCCACCGCCACGCCGGTGGCGTCCATTGCGCCAAACTCCTGGGCGGACATTATGGTTCCCGAGCCATCCCCCTTATTGATATACACGCGGCACGGACCCGGCCAGGCGTTGGCCATCACGAAGTCCGGATGCCCGTCGCCATTCAGATCGCCCCCCGCCACATGCATGGAATCGTCCAGCCGGGTTTCGGTGGCATAACTGGAAAACGAGGCGGCACCGTTGTTGTTCAAAAATGAATTATTCCCGTTGTTGGCCAGTATGGCATCCGGTGCGCCATCACCGTTCATGTCCTGCAGCAGCACGTCCTGCGAATGCAGCAGTGCCAGGCCCGACTGCGGGGCCTCCGTGAACGTACCCTGACCGTCATTCAGATACACCCGGCTTCGCAATCCAAACTCCAGTGCCGATTTGGCCGTGAACAGGTCCAAATCCCCGTCGCCATCCAGGTCCGCCAGCTTCACTGACTGACTGTAAAACTGATTGGTGAATCCCGGCTGAGCGCGCTGTGCAAACTGCCCGCTTCCGTTGTTGATCCAAACCTCATCCACCGAGGAATAATTGGCGATGACCAGATCGGGAAAGCCGTCGCCATTCACATCGCCCGCTGCCGCGCCGCGCGAAACGGCGTTGCCCCACACCTGCTCCGTCTTCGTGAAAGCGCCGCTTCCGGCATTGAGATACAGTGCATTTTCACCGGCATTGGCAATGAAAATATCACACGCGCCATCGCCGTTGAAATCGGCGAGGACTGCATCATAGCCGGGGAGATCGCCGCTCAACGTATGCCCGCGATAGAACGTCCCCAATCCCGCGGCAAAACCCTGACCACCGCACACGCAGAACGCGCCCAACAGCATTCCGCACCATCCACGAGTCCATCTGCTCATCACTTTGGTTCCTTATTTAAAAAGCGGGATCCCTGCGTCCCATCAAACTACCTTGATTCATGCAACCTTGTTTTTTGTGATGACCCCGGAGGGGTCTTGGAATACAGCCCGGGGTCGAATGACCCCGGGGTGCTCGGTCATCATTTTGCAGGAAGTCCGTTTTTAAGTGGGTGTTCATTTTTGGTTCAATCTCATGCCTTGCTTTCAACACGCCCTTTTCACGTAAGAAACAGGCGCGCGAGTTACAACTGCTCCAGACGAAACATCCGCATCGCCGGTCCGGGCTCCACATGGAAATAACGCCCGACATTTTCCGTTTCGGTATAAGTCTCCATCTCCGCGCCGCCGGGCGACAGACGAAACGCCACGGGCTGCCAATCCGCCGCATCCAGCGATTCCGTGGCCGCCAGCCGATACGTGGTTCCCTTGATGGTCAAAAAGCAGAGCGAAATGAACCCTGTGTCCGTTTTCATGAACTCCAGCACCTCGAACACATCGCCCTCGAACACCGGACTGCTGCCGGACTGAAATTCTTCGAGGTTGGTTGCGCCATCGCCATCGAAATCATCGCCGGGATGGACATCCTCAATGGCGAGAAGATTGTCATTCGTGTGGCGGTTCACAATCAGCATTTCCCACTTGTCCGAAAGGCCGTCGTTATCCAGGTCCGTTCCGAGTTGAATGTTCAGCCGAACGGAATCGCCCGCGCGCCCGACAACGGGCACGGCCTCCGCCTGCATCACGGGAATCACGGTTTTTCCCGCCGTGGCCGTCACCATCACCGCATCGCCTTCACGCACGGCATAGGTCGCATAGTTTGTTTCACCGCCCGACGATTCACAGGGCGCCTCCAGGATAAAATTGACGCCGGTACCCTCCCGTTCGCAGGCCTTGGCCCTGTGAATCAGCCGCCCGTACACGCGCAGTTCAAGGGTCACGTCATCCTCGCAAGTCACCGGCCATCCGTATTCATTGCGCACCAGTCCATAGTAGCGAAACGACGGCTCCGGCACGCCGGCGCGGCACGCCACCGCCACCAGCAACAGATTCACTCCGATCAGCACCGTTCTTTTTACATTTTTCATTGGGTCATCCCTCAGTTTCCCGCGTTGGAGTAGGTTTCAAAAAGGATTCGAATGTCTTTCACGCCCTCGCCATCCAGATGCACGCCGTTGATGAACGACTCAATCGCCAACAGGCGGCTGTTGTTCAGCGTACCCGCCGGAATGATGAGATACCAGCTTGTATTCCACACACTGCGTCCGACCAGTCGCGAGCTGCTGTTCATCTCGTCGGCGCCCAGCGTTCCGCTGTCGTGATACGCACGCAGCGAAGGATAGCGGCGTATGGCGTACAGACTGCCGCTCAGCGAATCGAACAGCGGAATGAAGTCGCTGCTTTCCAGGTCATCGGCATCCAGGGCATAGGGCACGGGAATGGCCTGATCCACCACATTCCAGTAGCGCACCGCGCCCGAAGAAGCCGTGGGCGAACGTTGGGCGTCCAGTCCGGCGGGCACCAGATAGACGCGCGGGGTTTCCGACAGCCCCCCGCCGCCGGCCGACACATTGGCGTTATAGTTGCTGAACCAAATGCCCACACTGCGGATTTTTGTGGCGAAGTGCGAGGAATCAAACGCATGATCGCCGCCGGCCAGCGGCTTGTTGAAGAAGTTGCGCCCGAAGTCAATGGTGGAACTGAACGGGATGATCAGGCCGGGTTCTTTCGGATGCAGTCCGGTCTGGCTGTCGAACGGCAGACAGTACCGCCGGAATATTTCGTTTTCAAACAGATCATCCACGTAGCACTGGCGCAGGGCCTGCCGCCAGTTTTCATCGCCCTCGGCGCCGGGCAGAATACGGAACAATCCCGTGCGCAGCGACATGGCGCTGGTTTCGCGGACTGGATTGTTGAATCCCAGCCGTCCATCAAGCACCTGCCAGTTGGCCTTCATGCGGGCCAGGATATCGGCCAGTCCGGGATCCCCGTGGCTGCCGCCCACGAGCGGAACGCCGTCGTCATTGATCTGTCCGAGGGTGCGCGCCTTAACCACGGAAGCCAGGAACTCGCTGCCCGGATCATTCACGGCCTCGGTCGAGAGCATCGCCGTTTCGTAATCGTACGCCTTGGCGGCCAGGTACGTATACATCGCGGCCAGCTCGAAGGAGGAGGCGTACTTCTGCAAGAGGTCGCTGCGCCAGATGCGGAAAGCCATGTCGTAATAGCGCGCCAGCGCAACGCCCTGCGCGCCGGCACCGCGATTGTATTCGCGCTCTTCGAGGAGGCGCTGTCCCCCGGCCAGAATCGTCTGGTAGTTGTTATATGCGGCATTGATCCCCTCAAAGGCCGATTTCAAATCATAGAGCGCCTCATTCACCGCGCGCGTTTTTTCTTCCAGCTCGATCTTCTGCTCGTGGTTCTCGTTGTTGAATTCCCAGTCCGCTTTGTCAATCGCAATGCCCAGTTCCATCAGCTCAGCCACCAGTTTTACGCCTTCCTTCCACTGATTCTTGAACAGCGTTGTCCAGGCATTCACCGTCTTGGCTGCCGTCTTTTCCGCCATCAGGGCGGCACGCACCGCAGAGAACACATCGCCTCCGGCTGCCAGACCGGCAATGGTGGATAGCGGCAGCGCAGCGATCGCATCCTGGACGGACTCCTCTGTGACTTTCGAAAGGATATGGGCGGCCCCTTCACCTAACTCCACGGCGAAGAACAATGTGCTCATGGTCATTTTATAGGCGGCCAGGGCTTCTTCCTCGCCCTTGATGGTATTCATGTTGCCGTACCAGTGCTCGGTATAGTAATCCACGGCATTTTTCACGATGGTGCATTTGTTTTCATAGACTTCCAGCGCCCTTTCATAGGCAAGATATGCCTTCAGGTAATCCGACCAGGCCGTTTGCAGTTTGCCCTGTGCGCGCCGCTGCCCCGTCCATTCCGACGGCACCACCGGCAATCCGTTTTCCGCCCAGGTGAAGGACAGGACATTCGTGACGCCCTCCTCCTCTACGCCCGGCGGCTCATTGGTGGCAAAACCCAGGGTCAGCAGCTCCGAGTTTTTGTCGTTCCACTCGAACTCGAGGGAATAGACGTTCACCGGCTCCAGTTCCGTGCCGCTCCATCCCAGGGCCTCCATATCCACATACATATAGTGATAAAGATCCGGCCCGTCGTAGTCCTGTGGATAGGTGCACCCCGCGCCGATATCGTCGGAATAGGGATAACCGTAAATCTCGATCAACTGGTATTTGTAGGAGCGTTCCTGCGCGATATCCGCCAGCTCGAAGTTGTACGAGGACTCCTCCTGCTGACGCAGCATTTTTCCGGCTTCGGCGGCCGCATCAAACATACCCTTGGCATTGTACAGCGCCAGTTCCGCGCGACTGAGAATCTGTTCGAAATGCGAATCTCCGGAGTCGAGCGCCGCCGGGCTGATATCAAACGGCACGGCATTCCGGGAAAGGCCCAGCGGGTTCAGCCCCTGGTCCACGTTGTCCAGCTCGCGCTGAATGGTGTAGGCCGTAGCCGCAATTTCGCGGAGCGCGGGAACCGTGGAGCGATCAATTTTTGTGATACCATCCTCATCGTAAGCGGCGTCGACCGTGTTGGTCCATTGCGGCGGAATCGGCAGCAGGGTATTGGCGGCCACCCAGTTGTAGAAGGCCCCCATACCGGCGCGACAGGCCCATTCGCCCGCGCCCCAGGCGCGGTCGGCGTCACGGTCGAAGTATCCCGGGAAGAGCGTGCCTTCCGGGTATTCCGTATAGGCTTTGCGATAGGTTCGGTTGACCACGTCCTTGCCGGTGCGGGCCAGCGCGGCGGATGCCTGCGCGAATTTTGCTTCGTCGTAATAGTCCGCGTCAATGGTCAGGTCATTCATGAGCATCGGGGTGATCGACGGCACGCCCCAATTGAAATTCGTGTACTGCATCAGGCGGTAATAGCCCCAGAGCGCGTCCAGGTAATAGCCCCACGCATCGCCGTGGCCCTGCGGGAACATCGCTTTGGCGGTCGTGGCATCAATGATGGCGTTGCTGGTGCCGACGATGTTGTAATTCACCGCATACGCCACTTCGCCTGCCGTAATGCCCTTGGTGAAATTCCACCAGAGGCGGTTGTATACCGGGGAAACGCCGACGCCCGGCGACAGGTTGGTACTGCCCGTCCCACGCAGCAGGCACAGCTCCTCCTCGAGCAGCGTCGCGAGTTGATTGTCAAAGCAGAACAGCGAGGACGACAGCCGCCCGTAATCCAGGCTGCCCCCGCTGGCCGGTGTCTGCGTGGAGCCGAAACCGATGGTCGGATCCTGCGCATCGCTGTAGGCTTCGTTGCCCAGCATCATATACAGATCATTCAGCCGCGTCGCCGCAAGCATGAGCTGCTGGTTGGCGTCGATGCTGTCTATCCCCTGCGCCAGACTCAGCGCAATCGCGCGGTTCAGCACCGTCTGATAGAGCTGAATCAAGCCCACATTTTCAACGTTATCCATGTTCAGCGCCACATCCCCTTCGTAGGGCGGACCGGCCTGGATGATCATGGACTGATCGCGTTCCACTTCGTTGTTGTACAGATCCCTCATGCGCTGTTCGAACGGCGTCAGCGCATTGAGCACGCGCTGCACCCAGCCTTCCGAAAGAGCAAACGAGGTGAAGGGGCTCCAGTTGGTGCCGCAGATACTTACAGCCACGTCGGAAACCGCTCGATAGCGCACGGCAAAGAACCGGTTAACCATGTCATCCAGTGTCGCGGAATCGCCACCGACTACCACGGCATTGGCCCCGGTTGCCTGAAGGTAGGCCGGGCTGGTCGACGGGTCCGAGGGCGTGGTGCCGTCGGCATTGGGGCTGTGCCAGCGCCAGTCATACTCGAAATGCTGCTCCGTCCCCGCGAAATCGAGCGAATGCAGCATGGTCATCTGATCCGAAAGCGTATTGTACTGATCCTCGATCGGAATGACCGCGCCGACCTCCATATTCGTTCCCACAAGCAGCACGGTCATGGTGATGGGGTCCGACGGCGAAACGCCGGTGTCCGGGTCGGTCGCGTTGTTCATCACCAGCGTCACATAGCCCGTACCCTGCCCCAGCGCCGTCAGCGCCATATTCTCATACGGAGTATTCGTCTGCACGTACACGAGGCTCTGGGCGATCTGCTCCGAAATATTCACCCAGTCTTCCTGGGCATCGGTGAGTTCCGCGTCCTTGTCCGGCACCAGGATGCTGCACATGGCATCGCGCTGCCGACCATTCATCGTATTGATGAGCAGATAGGTCTGCGTCAACCCTTCGACCCGTTCCCCCTCGAAGCGGATGTTGTTTTCCGTGCGGGCGGGATCAATGTAGAGTCGGTCGCTCATATCGGGCGGCAGTCCGTTGAAATAATAGTGCCCGTTGCGATTACAGACCTTGGCATTTTCACCGCCCGGCTCGAAACCGTACTCCTCCAGCGAATACCCGAGCGTCATGGCCTGGGCCTGTACCGGATCGTACAGCGCGACACTGGAATATCCCGAACGGTGCTTCGACTGATCATACAGGACATCCACGCTGTTCTGGTTCCAGATTTCCGGCAGTCCTCCCGTGGCATCCGTCAGCGTTTGCCCGATATTCATTTCCGGCGCATTGGTGGGCCAGTCCACCGTCCAGTACACCGGGATCGGATCAAATTTGGTGGGATAATCCGTCACCTTCCAGAAATTGGTCTGCGTATCATACAGCCAGGGAATGGATGTCTGCACGGCGGGCTGCGCGTTGGTGCCCAGGTTCGGGAACCAGAACGAGGACTGCATGGGATAATAATTGCGCATGATCATTGTCCCCGGAACCTGGTTGGTCCGGTACGTCCAGTCATTGGTGCCGGTGGCCGCCGTGGCCCACCAGGCCAGCGTGCGGTCCTGCCAGCCGGGTCCCTGCTCGCAGGTGGTTTCCGCGTTCCAGTGATTGGGCAGCAGCGTCAGCGGAACCGGGCCGGGCTGCACGTTCCCCGCCGTCATGGAAAGTTCGAATGCCGTATACAGTTCATTCGTGCGCACCACCTTGAACACATCCATCCCCCAATTGCCCGTCAACGGGTCCAGCACATTGACCAGCACATACGGCGGAGACACCCCGGCACGGTTCAGGTCATCGCGCAGCGCAAACACCGTATACCCCCCCGCATACTGAGCCACCATCGCGTGTTCCTCGTTGGGATTGAAGCCGTCCGCCGTCGAATCATTCCGATAATAAATGCCTGGACTCTCGGCCGCCGAATACACCAGCCGTTCCACCTTGGGAGCGCCCGGCGAAACCCACACCGCGCGGCGGCACCAGGCATATTTCCCGCTCACTTCATCGCGCGCCAGCGCGCCGGCACCTTCATCAAAGGGCAGGTTAAGCACCAGGCCGGGGCTGGCGGTCAGCTCATAGTTCTCATACATGTTGTCCTGTATTTCGTCCTGCGAGAGCGCAACATTCCAGATGTGTATTTCATCGAGAACCCCATTCATCGGCGGACGCGCGGCATCCTCGCGCACACTGTGTCCGATGAAATTCTGGTATCGGGTCACATCCGAGGCGGCGGGCATATTCATCTGGCTGCCCACGCTGTCGGCATTGATATACAGCGTTGCTTCGCCGTCGCTGTACGTTGCGGCCACATGCACCCACTGCCCCGTCGGAATAGACTGCGTGGCGTAGGCCGTGCCGACCTGTCCTTCCGCATCACATATTTCCAGGTACGGTTTGCTGTCGGAATCCTGTGAAAGCCCGAACGTCACGCTGTTGGTGCGATACCCATTACCGAATTCCAGCATCGGCGCATAGGGTGTGACTTCGCGCAGAAAAACCCAGCCCTCAACCGTGAAATCGCCCGAGAAATAAACGCCGTCCTGAAGCTCGACATAGTTGCCGCGATCACCGTCGATAGAGATTGCGCTGCCGGTTTCATCCACGTTTCCGGCGCTGCTGCCCGCGAATGAAGCCAGCACCAGTTCGGGTGGCGACACCGGCCAGGCGTTTTTATACCGCTGAACCTGCGCCGGGATGTGCAGCGGGTCCGGCATGTCGGCCTGCTGCACTTCCTGTCCCCACCAGATTTCCAACTGGCTGTTGGTATGCACGCCGAAAATATAGGTATTCGCATTCGGTACGGCGGACGACGGCTCCACGTACAGATCCGCATTATAGTCCGTGCCGTAGGGACGATAGATGGTGCCATGCAGTTTGGAATAGCCGTCCAGCACCTGGAGCCCCACCGCACCGCCCGGAAGCAGCGTGGTGTTGGAATAGGCGGTGGCCGTAATACCACTGACCCAATCGTCCATTTGAAATTCAGCATTCGTCATCGGAATCACGTCTTCGGGGCGAATCGGCCAATAGGCCTGAAGGCCCTCGCTCTTCAGCGTATCCACGTTGCGGTCTTTAAGTTCCCCGTTGTAGATCGACGCAACAGCCGTATCACCCAGCGCCACATCCCAGACGCGCACTTCGTCCACCGCCACGTTCCGCACCGCATTGGTCGACGCCACCGGGTTGCTCTGCCGCCCGACAACCAGCGGTTTCGTGCCCGACAGCCTGTTTTTGGTGATATATTCGGTGTCCTGCAGCGTACCGTTGATATACAGACGGGCCTCCTGCTCCGATTCGTCAAAACAGAACGCATAATAATACCAGGTGAACGAAGTCAACGGCTCGGACCAGGCATCCGCCACCACGTAGGAGCTGGACTCCCCGTTACACATGATGCCGTTCAGGGCGGATGGATGATCCGCATTGCCGGTCGAAGTGATCTGAAGGCGCACAATCGTGTTGTATTCCTGGTACGCGCCCGTCGGGTCCATGTTCTGATCAACAACAACCAGCGTCCCGTTGGTTACCATCGCCAGGTTCGGTGTACGGAACCAGCCCTCCAGCGTGAAGCTGTCGCCCAGCAGCAGCGGTTCGGTTTTCAGGCAGGACTGCGCGTTGGGAAATCCCAGGCTCCAGGCCGATTCATACGGGCCGATCTCATTGCCGATGATCCAATCCCTGGCATTCAGATCAAACCGGCTGTACGTCCGCCCCACCGAACGGACAGGCACAAACCAGATATCATCCGACGTGCTGAGCTGAAGCAGGCACAACCCGTTGTTCGTGGTCGTCATGAAAATATTGTTCGAGACAATCACCCCATGCCCCGGCGGTTCCTGGTACGACATCACGGTGGCGACCATGCTCGAAGGCACATACACATCCGCCCCGTAGCCGTCGCTGCCGCCGTCACCGCGCACATAATGCTGCGGATCGTCCGGCCAGTCCGCCGAATACCAGTCCACCTCGAACGGCCAGTAGGTGCCCATCAGGTCAGGCGATTCCCAGTAAATCTCGATATTCCACGGCTGCGCCACACTCGATGCCACGGCAAAAACCCATCCATCCTTCGGCCCGCCCGACTGCTGATACACATACGTCGTATTCCCCCCGTTACCCTTGGTGATTTTCGGCTGCAACCCGGTCGTATCGTAGCCCGCGCTCACCGGCCAGAGCGGACTGCCGATATCCGCATCCACCGTCGAGATATCCGGCTCCATCACCTCCACCACAATCACGCCGATCTGGTCCTGGTAACTGCCCGTCTTGAAATACTGAAGCAGGAACATCCCTTCCACCTGGTGATCATCCGTCACCGCCACACGCAGATTGCTCGAATCATCCACATAAATCCCGTACAGCACATTGCTGATCACCGCCCCGCTGGCATTCGTCGTCTCCTCATACACCGCCTGCGGACAATCCACCGTATAGTGAATCTTGAAAAATTTCCCCTGCAGGCTGACCGGAGGCGCATCATACGGATCATCCGTCCAATAGATGCGATAAGGTCGCCCGGTCGACGTATTGGCCACCACATACACCACCTGACTGGTCGACGCCACATTGTTCGTATCCACCATGCGCCAGTTCAGATACACCACCCCGCCCGCCGACGCATACACCGCCGGCTCCGACGCCGAATAAAACGCCAGATTCGTATCCGGAATGCCGTTGGATGCCATAAACGTCCAGTCAATCACACTCCCCCCCGAAACGGAAGGCGGTGTCAGCGGTTCGCCCAGATAGCTGTCCGGCTTGTCGTGTTCGATGTTCTGCCCGAAATCCGATGAGGCCAGCGTGTAGAGCACGTTCTGCCCGCTCGCATTCGTAGCCACCGGATACTGTAACGCTCCGTTGCGATAGGCCAGCGCCGCGCTGCCCCCGCCCTGCTGATAGGCGGTCGGATTGTTCGAGGAAAACGCCGGGTCCGCCCCACCGATGAGCAGCGGCATTTCCGTCGGGAACGTGATGGACACCATATTGGTCCCGCCCCCCAAAGCCCCCGTTGCGCCCAGCCCCGTCAGCAGCAGCGCCAATCCCCGCCGAAGGAAACGCTTCGCCCCGCCGAACTGCATGAGATAATCACATTCTTTCATACGTTTTCCCGCCTGTTCATGCGCCTATGGATTCGTCTGCTATTTGCCCAAAGGAATAAATTCCGCCGAGAGGGAATAAGACTCCAAATCGCCGTCGGTGTAGACTTTGTAGGTTTCGCCCTTGGCCACCGGAGCCATGGCCACATCATAATAATCCATATCGCCATTGCCGGTGTAATGCTCGTACTGCCGCAGCTTGAGCGTATGCGAATCCACCTGCACCATCACGGTGCCCGTCGCATCGTTGTGCTTGTCGGTCGTCTTGAACTGAATAATCAGAAAGCCATCCGTCGCCGCCGTGTAGGGGGTGCCGATGCTGATCGATTGATTAGTCGAACTCACCGCATCCAGACTTCCAAAGGTGACACCGCTGTTGAAACTCACGGAGGAAGTGCAAGTCATATGGCCATTCACCGCCGCCGTCTGCGCAAAATCGGCCGGACCGCTGAGCTGGGCCGGGCCGTTGAACGTCGCACCGCCCGTCACCCGCAGGTTGCCCGAAAGCACCACATCATCGCTCATCACCGCATATTCCGCAATGACCAGGTCGCTCTCAGCGGTCAGCGTCGCCGTGCCCAGCGAGGACGCCGACACCGTCAGTTGCCCATCCACATAAAAATCGTTCGCCACTTCCGACGCATCACCCGCCAGAAACGCGTACGGCACCGGCAGGAACCGTTGACGCGGCGCATTGGGCGACGCCTCGCCATCCAGTTGAAACTCGATATACCGCGCATCCTGTCCGTCGCCGATGGCAAACACATCGCGCAGCGAAGTGTACGTCGCACCGCTGATCGGCGTACCGTTGCCCAGCACCAGCGAAAACACCCCCGGCTGCGGGTCCGTCGTTTTCGGAATAATGCGCGCCGTTTCGCCCCAGAGCAGTTCCCCGCCCTGCGCCTGGTCATAGATGCGTATCGTCACATCCTGCTCGTTGGTCACCGCTTCGCCGGTCAGCGTCCGCGACAGCACACCCTGGTAATTCATCGCGTCGGCAATGTCCGACGCACCAAACGCCGCCGTCACCAGCCCGACGCAAAGCGTCCCAACCCACACCCTCAGCAATCCGTTTATTTTCATCCGTAGGCCCTGTTTTATTATTTTCATAACCACTACCCGTACTAAAACTCCAACACACCAAGGTCTAAAGTCTATGGTCTTCGGTCTTCTCCCCGCTCCGGTTTTCTCCTCAAAACATATCGCACCAGTAATAGGTTGGCTTCACGTGATCATCGTCATCATCCGGCACCACGGCGGCGGTCCATGAACTTCCGGCCCGCACAAAGAACGTGTACGACACCGATTGATAGCCGTCATCCGACGCGCTGGTCGCCTCCTGGCTGTTGCGCAGGGAGTACGTCGTCGAATCGATCGTCACCGTCATCCCGCTTGTACTCTTCGACGTCAACTCCATGTAGATCAGCAGAAACCCCGCCCGCCCGTTTGGCGGACTTCCGCTGGCCTGCGTATTCTGAATGCTTCCGAAGCCCGGCGAACACCCTTTCACCGACGCCCCGTTGCTGCACATCATATCCCCACCCACCGTCACGTTGTCATGGAAGGTGGACTTAAATGCCGCCGTCACATCCGCATTGAATGTCGCGCCGCTCTCCAACGTCGCGTTCTGGCCGATTTCCAGCGTGTTGTTTGCCGCCGAATTCGTCTGCACCCATACCGGGTCAGTCGTGTTGTTCATGCCCCGTACAATCAGATCACCCGACAGCACCGTCGCGCCATCCACCGACAACGCGCGCATCGTCGCGCCTCCGGAAACCGTCAAATCCCCACCCACCGCGAAATTACCCGAAGCCGCCTCCAGCTTGTCCGCCATATACGCATACGGCGCTGTCACCAGCCTCAGCACCTCTCCCGCAATATAACTGCCGGACGTCCCCATGAAATCCAGCCGGATATACCGCTCATCCGATCCACTGCCGGTCAGCACACCCTTCAGCCCGCTGTCGCTGATCTCCATGTTGCATACACCATTGGTGTCCATATAGGTCGTCGTCGTACCCGACCCAAGCACCGTCGTTTTATCGGCGCCGAGGATGGTATACTTCACCCCGGCCTGCGGCTTTTGAACCGCCCCCAGGTTCGCGGCCTGCACCTGGTACTGAAAGTTGATCGCGGAAGGCGCCGCCGCATCGGAGGCCCCGACCGTTGCCGCACCCGCCAGCCAGCAGAGCAGCCACACCCCCGCACCCGTCACTCCCCTCATCATCCCGCGCTTCTCATCGTTCATCATACAATCTCCGCTCATGGTTCGAATCGTCACCGGTACATGGGCCGCCAAAACAGGTTCAGCGTATGCTTGCTGTTAATATTGAAAACCACCTGCTGACCCGCCCTCGCCGGCAGCATGAAAACCTGATAATATTTCAATTGCGGATCGGCCAGCACCACCTTGAAACACGTCTTGAAATGAAACACCTTCCCCTGCGTGGTAATCGTTGAATCATGTTTGTCCATGTCGTTATTGGTTTGGTCCAGGAAGAAATTGGCCACATAAAACCCATCATTGGTCGGCGTTGTGGTATACGTCCCGTTCCAGCTCGTTTTTTTGGCCACCATGCTCCCGAACCAGGCCAGCGGCTGCATCAACGTCAACGTCCCGCCCACCGATACCGGCTTGGCAAACGACGCCGACCCCGCCTGCTGCAGGTTGTGTCCCATCGTCACCGCCTGTTTAAAATCGCTTTCGCCCTGAAAATCCACCGAGGCATCCACCAGCAGGCTGTTGGAGATCACCGTATCGCCCGCCACCTGCAGCGGCCCGTCAAACTCGGCATACTGATCCACCGTCATCGTCCCCGCCACCGTGGTGTTGCTCGAAACCGTCATCGTTTCGCCCACCGAAAAATCCCCTGCAGAACCCGACGCATTCGCCGCCGTAAACGCCTGCGGCATGGAAAGCAGACGCTGACGCACCGAAAACGGCTTCGCGCCCGCCACCTGAATCTCCAGGTACCGCACACCCGCCGTATCCCCGGTAAACACATCCGCCAGGTTCGATTTCTCCGGCTTTTCCGAGGTCAGCTCACTGCCGCCCTCGCCAATCAGCGCATTGAAATAGCCCTCGGCATCCGCCTGCACCACCTGCGAGCGCCCCCAGATCAAATGACCGCCCGCCGCAGCGTCATAAATCCGGAACGACACCGTATAAATTCCCGCCTCCACCGGCTGCCCATTCGCCCGGCGCAACTGCCCCTGATAATTGAACATCAGCGGAACCGTCGCCGCCTCGCACAACCCCCACAGCGCCACCAGCAGCAGCACCACTCCATATCCCGCACATCTTCGTATCCTGTTCATACCGCGTCCTGTTTTCGTTGGGAGTATCTCCGATTTTGTGCATCGCATGAAGAGCCGATCAGACGATCGGCGCTCCCGGGACCGCCGAGCGTCTGCTCGGCAAATGGTGCACTAAATCGGAGATGCGTCTGTTTTCGTTGATTGTTCCAAACCTTCGCCTTCATCGCACAAAACCCACCTTGCCAACCCGCTTGATCTCATACGTTCCGGAAACCGTCACCGCCTGTTTCCGCAATCCACGGATTTCCTGCACGAACGTGCCTTCCATATACTCCTCCGGTTTCCACAGCGCCGCACCGTTCATATTTTCCTCCGGAGCATCCGGCGTCAGCGTGATCGTGTTTGTAATGCTCAGCGCGTCATCCGCCGTGTTGTGACTCGGACTGAACACATGCCGCCACGGATTACACGGGTCCTCCGCCCCGATCGCAAACGTTGCGCTGCACACCGAAAGCAGGTTCCCGCTCATCACCACATTCAACCGCGGAGGAAACACCGCCGAACTCACGCGCGACGCCTCCTCCACCGTCGTCGGCACCGCATTCGAAACCCACAAATCATACCGCTCGTTCACCGTATCCCACGCCATCACCACCTGCTGAAGCAAACGCAAAACGCCGTCGCTGCCCTGATGCACAATCAGCCGAAACGTGAACGGCGACGAAACCGGCTGCGGCGCCGTCACCCCGTTCGCCGCCACATACGCAACCCCCGTCACACTCACCGAACCCACCCAAAGCCCCTCCGGCCACAGCGCGTTGTACGGATTATCCTCCGACCACACCGCCGATACCGGCAGCCGAACCAGCGTGCCCGCATCGTCCGTCACCTCGATCAGACTCTGCCACGCCGCATTCGTTCCATGATCCGACATCCCCGACCGATCCGCCGCCAGCGTGAAAACCTCCTCCCCTCCCACCGCCAGTGTCGTGTTCAGTACGCTGTCGCGAGTAAACGGCACCCATCCATACGCTCCACCATCCGCCTGATTAAAATGCAGCAGCGGAACATCCCCGATCTTCGAAGGCATCCCCGCAGGAGGAGGCGCCGAGGCGGTTAAGCGAATCGAAACGGCACGATTCGTCGCCGAATCATTGCGCACCGAAAAAGAAAGCAACGGGCGGTCGCCGGTGAAATGCAAACCCGCAAGCGGCGCGTGCACCTTGATCGGTCCCGTGTAATCACTGATGCCCTCCGCCCAAATCCAGTACGCCCGGCCCGCCTCCATCTTGTACGTCGCCGTCTGCGAGGAAACATCCAACTGCTCCCCGCTCGGCAGCACCTCGAACACCTTGCCCCCGTTCGGGTCCGGCGTCAGATCAATCCCCGATGCTCCGCGAAAAAAGGACGCAAAGGCCGGCTCATTCGTGGCATTCACCGGCATACCCAAAAAATTCAGCGCCTCGGGAACCCAGGTGTGCTGCGGCGCCACCGGATAGCCCGTAACCGTCCACACCGCCTGATCCTCGTAACACTCGATCAAATACGCCGTGCCTCCCAAAAACGCCGACAGCGTATTCACTACGTGATGCGGCGAATCCGGAGGATACCACACCAGCCATTCCGCCGCACGATCCAGCGGCGAATTCGTCGCCGACGAAAATTGCTCCACCGAGAAAACACGAGCACAGCGATGCACCGCACGAATCGGAAGCCCCGCCAACTGCGAATCCAAATCCTGCGGATACGGCTGAACCGCCAGATACACCGCATTCCATCCATTCGTCAGTGTTACCGTCTGCCGCATCCACTGCGCCTGCGCAGCCGCAACAAAAAGGGAAAAAAAGAAGATCGACCACACATGCTTTCGGCACATAATCAAAGCCCTCGCATACGACCGGCATTACCAGAATACAACCTGACACGCAAAGGACTTCCACACCCGGTAATATATCCAGGAAACCCCAATTGCGGCCCTACCATGGCGTAAATCAGAGCAGAATTGATTGCTACATGCAAACTTAATCGCGGGGAGACTCGGGTTGGTCTTTTTTGTCAGCAGATTACGCAGAATTTCTCTCCCGGGAGCGCCGATCGTCTGATCGGCAGCATTCATTCATCGCTTTGCCTTGAAGAAAACACCGAGTGCTCACGAAATATCCGGAAGAACCCAATTTCACCAAAAAACGCCTGATTTCGGCCATTTTACGCCATCCAACCGCCACAAAAAACACAAAAAAACACAAAAAAATCAGTGTCCATCCGTGCATGCCGCGCCGTAGCTTATCAGCGAAGGCGGGTCCAGCTGTGGTTAAAGCCGTAGAACGGTCCTCCGGGCCGTTTCCCCCCACTGCCGCATAAACGGCGCAGAGCACCGTGCTACTTTTCCTGCTCCGCGCAAGGCACGATCACGTCCGCATATTTCACATACCATCACAGAAACCGAGCTTCCTGTTTGCAAAGTCACTCAATCTTGCTAGCATGACCGTATGCATCACACACATAGTCAGCCCGTTCGTTCCATACCGCATATACTTCTGCTGCTATTCATGCTCTGCCTGTCATCCTATCCGCTCCTGGCGGAGAATGGCCCATGGACTAATTGCGCAGGTCAGAAACTCAACGCCACTCCCATTGCTTTGGATGGCAAACAAATAACATTCCAACTCGCAGAAACCTTGAACACCGTAAAATACCCCCTGTCCATCTTCCCGTCCGAAGAGCAAATACGCCTCAAACAGGCCCTTGGCATCACCCACATCCCCGACGAACTCAAAACCACCTACGAGTTTTCCCTGCGAAGCCTCGAACGGCTGAACAGCCTCCACCGCAAAAGAAAAGTGGAAGACGCCGACTACCAAACGGAACGAAGCCACATCCTGCAACAGTTCCGCGATCAGGCCCTACCGCTGATACAACAAAACAAACTCACCGCCAAACAACTCGAGACCCTCCTCAGCCAACTCGGATCACAGTAGGATGAACAGCGCGCATATCACTAGCAGGCTGTCGGGCTTTGGCCCGCCATCCTGCCAGCTAACAACAGCGAATACGCTGTTGTGTTTGAATATTCAGGATAGGCCT
>JAQVYB010000066.1 GCA_028708815.1 Kiritimatiellia bacterium
GATCCGCAACTTTGTGGAGGCGGTGCGTGGAGACGAGGCGATATGGGTGACGGTGGAGGAGGCCGCGTGTTCCCTTCGCCTTGCGAATGCGGCCATCGACTGTGTGCGAACGGGACGTCGAATGGATTTCCCTTCTGATGAATCGGGACGGGAGCGCACATGACGGAAACACGAAGAAAAATTGCCGTGGGCATGAGCGGAGGGGTGGACAGTACCGTCGCGGCCTTGCTGCTCCGGGACAAAGGCTTCGAGGTTCTCGGTATGACGCTGCGCCTGCGGGATGAATCGACCCGGCGGGTCGGTCTGGCCGATGCCGAGCGCGCGGCGGTTATGGCTCATCAACTCGGCATCCCGCATGAGGTGGTGGATGCACGTGCCGCCTTTGAAGAACGCATTGTAAAACCCTTTGCCGATGAATACGCCTGCGGACGCACCCCGTCGCCCTGCGTCCGCTGCAATCCGCTGATCAAGTTTGGACTCCTGTTGGAGGAGGCCCAACAACGCGGATGTGATGCGGTGGCTACGGGACATTACGTGCGGGCGGAAATTGCGGAGGGCACTTGGCACCTTCGGCGCGGAGTTGATCCGCGCAAGGATCAATCCTATTTTCTGCATCGCCTCATCCAGAACCAGTTGTCCTGTGCGGTGTTTCCGTTGGGTGGCCTGCACAAGGACGAGGTGCGCCGTTACGCGGTGGGAAAAGGTCTGGAATCGGTGCCGTCCGGTGAAAGTCAGGACTTGTGTTTTGTGGAATCGGGTCACTACGCTGCATTCGTTGAGCGGGTTCATCCGGAAATTGCGGGACCGGGGCATATTGTGGATGAGTCAGGCCGCGTCCTGGGAGCGCACCCCGGATTTTATCATTATACCGTCGGTCAACGCAAAGGACTCGGCTTGGCTGCGGAAGAACCGTATTACGTGAAAAAGGTGCGCCCGGAAACCAACGAGGTGGTCGTGGGGTTCCACCGGGACGTGGAAGCGGCGGTTTGTCGGCTTATCGAAACATCCTGGATACGCGGAGCGCCGGAGACGGGCCGGTTTCAGGTGCAGATTCGCTATCGTCACCGCCCGGTTTGGGCACACGTGGAAGCGGATGCGGATGGCAGGACACTGGTTGAGTTCGAGGAACCCCAATTCGCCATCGCTCCGGGCCAGGCCGGCGTGGTTTATGATGGCGATGAAGTACTCGGCGGTGGATGGATCGCGTCCTGATACCCCTGGAGCAGGGGGATAACTTTGGCGCCGCATCGGAAACGGAAGATCGATGAAATTACC
This sequence comes from Kiritimatiellia bacterium, assembly GCA_028708815.1. Taxonomy (GTDB): domain Bacteria; phylum Verrucomicrobiota; class Kiritimatiellia; order RZYC01; family RZYC01; genus JAQVYB01. The sequence goes on from JAQVYB010000066.1 coordinate 1,276, forward strand.
GATTTATGAAGTGGAAAAAGAGATTGCCACCGCGCTGGAATCGAACAATCGGTTGGTGATCGAAGCGCCGACCGGGTCCGGGAAGTCCACTCAGGTTCCTCAGATGATGGCCGATGCGCCGGGGAGTGAACCGTCCGGACAGATTGTGGTGCTTCAGCCGCGCCGTATTGCCGCACGCATGCTGGCGCGTCGCGTGGCGCAGGAGCGGCGGTCAGTGCTTGGCGAAGAGGTCGGCTACCAGGTGCGTTTTGAGCGGTGCGTGGGCCGCGACACGCGGATTAGGTATGTGACCGAAGGGGTGCTGCTGCGCGAGCTGGTGAGCGATCCGCAACTCCAGGCCGTACAGGCCATTGTCTTCGATGAATTTCATGAGCGGCATCTCTTTGGCGATGTCACGCTGGCGATGGCGCGTACACTGCAGAACGGGGCACGTCCCGATTTGAAAATCGTGGTGATGTCGGCCACGCTTGATCGGCGCATACTTTCCGACTATCTCACGCCCTGTCAAACGGTCTCTTCTTCCGGGCGCACCTACCCGGTAGAGATAGCGTATCTGCCGCGTTCGCTGGATTCCCGTAAAACACCGATTTGGGATGCGGCGGCGGATGAGCTGGCAGGTCATGTGCGTGCATATCCGGAAGACCAGGGAGATGTCCTGATCTTTATGCCGGGAGTCTATGAAATCAATCGGACGCTTCAGACTTTGCGTGCCCGACCGGAAACCAGGGGCATGGACCTGGCTGCTCTGCACGGATCGTTGCCTCCGCAGCAACAGGATCAAGCCGTGGGTTCGACCGGTAGACGCAAGGTGGTGGTGGCCACCAATGTGGCGGAGACCTCCATTACCATCGAGGGCGTTACCACGGTGATCGACAGCGGTCTCGTGCGCATGGCCTCCTACGATGCGCGACGCGGTATGGATTCGCTGCTCATTGAAAATATCAGTGTGGCCTCTGCTGATCAGCGTGCCGGACGTGCCGGACGGACGCGCCCCGGACGGTGCTATCGTCTCTGGACCCGACAGGAACACGAGGGACGTGCCCTCCAGCATTTACCGGAAATAAAACGGCATGATCTCGCGGAAATAGCCCTGTCACTCAAGGCGTATGGCGTACACGATTTGATGTCTTTTCCATGGGTGGAGCCTCCGGAGGCCGTTTCTCTCGAGCGGGCGCTCGCCTTTTTGGGTGATATCGGTGCGTTGGATCGGCAGGGGGCCATTACCGGGGCCGGGCGGCGTATGCTGACCTTTCCCGTGCATCCGCGTTATGCGCGGATGCTGCTCGAAGCCTCGCAGCAGGGATGCGTGTGCGAAATTGCCCTGATTGCGGCACTGCTTCAGGGGCGAGATCTCTTTTTGCGGAATCGGAGCAACGCGCAGGAGGAGCGTCGGGAGGAAGCGCTCGGGTCGGAGGAGACTTCCGACCTGCTTCGGGCGATGAAGGCGTGGGAACACGCACGCGCGCACGATTTTGAGGTATCGCTGTGCGATAAACTCGGGATTCATGCGGGTAGCGCTCGTCAAGCCGGCGCGGTGTATCGTCAGTTTATGGAGGCCGCACGCTCGCTGAAGCTGGAGATCAATCCACGTCCTGCCCCCGAGGAGGCCGTGCGAAAATGTCTCATGGCAGGACTCATGGACCGACTGGCTCGACGGTTGGATCAGGGCTCGCTGCGTTGCGCGATGGTACATGGCGGAAAGGGGGAGTTGGCCCGTTCGAGTGTGGTGCGTGCCAGTCCGTTGCTGGTGGTGGCGGATGTAGCGGAAATTGAACGGGGCCGCCATGAAGTGAATGTCGTGCTGAGTCAGGCGACCGCCGTGGAAGAGGATTGGCTGCGCGAACTGTTCCCGGATGATTTTGTGCAGGAGGAGTCCGTCTTTTGGGATGCGGCGGCCAAACGGGTGCGGCGGCGCAGAATGATGCGATTTCGCGATTTGACGTTCGAGGAGCGGGTGGATGATCAGGCCGATGCAGAGCAGGCGGGCCGCCTTCTTGCGGAAGAAATTCTGAAAGGGCATGTCGCGTTGAACCGCTGGAACGACGAGGTGGAACAGTGGATCACGCGCGTGAATTGTCTGGCCGCGTGGCGTCCGGATTGGGAATTACCTCGGATGGATGAGGCGGCGCGCCGGACGATTCTGGAGGCCTTCTGTCATGGCGCATATTCGGCGCGTGAATTAAAGGATAAGCCGGTACTGCCTTCGGTAAAGGGCTGGCTGAGCGGTGCGCAGCAGGCCCTGGTGGAGCGGTGCGCACCGGTACGGCTGGAACTGCCTTCCGGTAGAAAGGCACGTATCACCTACGATGAAAAAAACAAGCCGACCGTTTCAGTCACTATCCAGGATTTGTATGGTCAGGAGCGCTCCCCCCTGGTGGCGGATGGACGCATTCCCGTGCGCTTTGAAATTCTTGCGCCGAATAGAAGACCGGTGCAGATTACCGAAGATCTCGACTCCTTCTGGAAAAATCAGTATCCCGCCATCAAACAGGAATTAAAGCGGAAATACCACAAGCACGAATGGCGCTGAGGGTAAGAATATCCCATCCAGGCGCCGTGGCGGAAAGCGGCTGCGGCACGGGCTCCGTTTTTTCAATCTTTTCAAAAAAAAGAGAAGCAGATTGGCTTGACGGAGGCGGGGGAAATCAGTAATTAGGCAGGACATACTTTTGAAGGCGTTGTCCGAACGGAAGTATTTTTTTTGCGGGAAGGATTAGGAACCCCTAACACTATACGGCTAGACATATTATAATCAAAGGAGAAGCAGATGAGAAATAGGCAGGTTGGCGTAGCAGGTGGTGTGATCGCGATGATGTTGTGTGGTGTTTCCACGTTTGGGGCAGACATCCTGGGATGCCCCAAGGGAATTATGGAAGGCACATTGTGGCCGCGTTTGAGTGTGCAGTATTTGGATATGACAGAGAAGTGGAATGCCAAAGAGGGCGACCTGGTGGACATAGATGAGGGGGCCGGATTAAAGAGTAAGAAATTGATTCAGACTGATCTGCGATTGGGATACGGGTTGAACTCCCGTTGCGACATTGGGGTGGAATTGAAGTATGTTTCAGTCGAAACGGAGAAACAGAATGCCACGGGGAAAAGGCAGTCATTCAAAGAGGCGGGGCTGACAGAACTATGGATGGCCGGTAAGTATTTCATCGTTGACCAGGCATCCGATTCGTTCTTCAACTACATGAAAGTCAGTGTGGGCGGAGCATTGGGCTATGGTTTTTCACAGGACACAGAGCAGTTGGTGGCCGGAGTGAGTCCGGGATGTAACAAGGCACAACTGGGCACCCTGATGCATGGCGGGTTGCACGATAATTTCATCGAGTATTCCGCTCATTTGATTTATGAGTGGCGCGGGGAGGCTCAAGAAAGCGATGGCGTCCCCGGTTTCCCCTTCAACCGATCCGGGGAGGATGTTCCGGATGTCTTACAGTATCAAATGGTGGTGGAAAAAGGGCTGGGCGAATGGTTCGAAGTGCAGCTTGGACTAACGGGCTGGTATGGAACACAGAAAGATGACGTTCTCCTGGATGGGTCCGATCCGCAACACGCCTATCAGAACAACGTAATGGCGGGAATACAGTTTTTCCCGATGACCCACGATTATGAAAAACGCAAACTGATTTTGCAGGCAGCAATGCCTTACGCCTCTAAAGCCAATGCTGTGCCGGATTATTCCGTTAAAATGATCGCGATGTGGACTTTTTGACGAAGCTCAACAGTTGAAAATCCCGGTTGCATGGGAAGAGGTGGTTATGCGCAGAGGTGGAATGATTCTATGTGTGGTGTTGTTGGTCGGAACGGCATGGGCAGAGCGTTTTGAACTGAAGGCGGTGGATGATGCGGCGTTTAAGGAACTGGCAATCAAACGGCTGGGCGTGAAGTTGGTTGAAGTCCGGCGGGTTCATGGACAACGCATGGGGGTGGTCTCGAATGGGGATCGGGTTTTGCTGACCGGGGACTATGCCGCCCCGGTCGGCTATCGTGGGCCGTCGTCCGTTATGCTCCTGCTGGATCAAACCATGGGAACGGTCAAGCAGGCGGCACTTATTGAAAGCTGCGATTCACCGCCCTACGTACAGCGGGCGCTGAAGAAGGGGCTGATGCGAAAACTTAGCGGTATCCCTATACGGAATGGAGAGCTCCGGGTCGATGCAGTCAGCGGGGCCACTCGAACCTGTGTAGCCATTGAACAGGCCATCAATCACACCCTTCAACTGCTGAAAAAAGAATGAGAATCAGCTTTCAGGATTCGCATTTCAGCAGTGCCCCTGCGAAGTTGTGAATGACTTATCCGAGCGAACCAAGGCAAAAGCTTTGCGGGCCGGTGTGGCGTCGTTCTTACTTATGGTATGGCGATATTGAACTGGTGCTGCCAGAGGCAAAGGTTGGCCAGGGGCCAGAGGTGCATGGCGGAGCGTGGGTCATTGCTGTGTGCCAGAAGGGCGTCCACGGCGTTGCGGTTGAGGAGTGTGCCATACCAGGAAGAGGATTGAATAAGGTCGCTGATCCAGGTGTTCATGTCGGATGAAAACCATTCGATGAAGGGCACGGGGAAACTCATTTTGCGGCGATCGAGAATGGAGGCCGGCACCTCGTGTCGAAAAGCCTCGCGCAGGAGGCGTTTGGAGATGACGAGGTTTTGCTGGTCTATTTCCATTACATTGAGATGAGCGGCGCGGTGGCGTGCGGCTTCGGAAGCCCAGTCGAGTTTGGTGGAATCGGGGAGTGCGAAGAGTTGTTCTACGATGCGGTAATCGGTGAAGGGTACGCGGGCTTCGACGGAGGCGGCCATGGTGGAGGCATCCATACGGAAGAGGAGGCCTTCGAGGTTGATGGCGGCATGAATGTGGAGATGCTGGTCGAGTGTGGAACAGCGGTTGAGGCGTTCGTAGTGTTCGGCGTAGCGGGTGAGCATGGTTTCGTAGCCTCCGTTGAGCGTCGGGGCGAGTTCGCACAGGGCGGAGGCGGGCATCCAGGAGTTGAGTAGAAAATGCTGCGTGACATGATCGGGGAAATGATCGGTTCCATAGAGACGGCGGAGGGCTTCGGCGAACGGGCTGGATGGGTCGAGGGGCAGGGCTTTCGCCCGATCGTAGTCGGCGGAGGAGAAGAAGGGAATAGTGTAGCCGCCGAATATTTCATCGGCCCCTTCGCCGCTGAGTGCGACGGTAAAATCGTGGCGCAGGGCGCGTGCCAGGTGATAGATGGGCACTTCATTGGGGGTGGAGAGGGGGAGCCCTTTCTGTTGGATGAGGAACTGCCAGTCGGCGGGATAGGTTTGGGCATCGAGGTGAATCCGGCGGCATTGCATGGCGTAGCGATTGCAGGCTTCTTCGATGTAGGGCCATTCATTAAAACCATCGCGGTCATAGCCGACGCTGTAGGCATTGTAGTTTCCTTCGGTGAGGCGGGAGGCGAGTGCGGCCAGAATGGTAGAATCGAGCCCGCCACTGAGAAATCCGCCTAGCGGGACATCGCTGATCAATCGCAGACGAACGGAATCCTCGATCAGGGCATGGACTTCTCGCGCGGCCTCCGCCAGCGGCGGATTTTCCTTTTCCTGCGGGGTGAGAAGGGGAAGGCTCCAGTAGCGGACGGGTTTCGGCAGGGGTTCGCCCCGGCGGATCAGGAGATATTCGCCGGGCAGAAGGGCGAATACGCCTTCAACGAGTGTTTGGTGTTCGAGCGTGGTTCGGATAGTGCTGAGGTAATGTGCGGCGGCGGCCTGATTCAACACGGGTCGTTCGGGAGAAAGGCAGAGCAGGGCGGCGAGCGTGGAGGCGAAGAGGAAGCGACCTTCGGAGAGCGTATGGAAAAAGGGTTTTATCCCGAGGCGGTCACGTGCGGCAAAGAGGGTCTGTGCGGCGGGGTCATAGAGTGCGAAGGCGAACATCCCGTTGAGATGGTGGAGGCATTCCACGCCCCACTGGCGGTAGGCCTTGAGAAGGACTTCAGTGTCCGAATGGGTGGTAAAGGTGTGCCCGAGAGCGGTTAGGATTTCCCGCAGTTCGTGGAAGTTGTAGATTTCTCCATTGTAAACGAGCGTGATGCCGGATGGAGGGTCGGTGAAGGGTTGGCGGCCTCCCTGAAGGTCAATCACAGATAAGCGGCGGTGCCCGAGGGCGATGCCGGATGCTTGGTAGATGCCCTGATCATCGGGACCGCGTCGGGCCATCGCGTCCATGGCCCGTTGAACCGGCGCCGGATCGAAGGGCGCCTGGTTGCTGAATCCAAAAATTCCGGCTATTCCGCACATAAGGTTCCGATTGGTTCAGGTTACCTCAAAGAGCGGCAGAATGACAATCAGGTCGGTGCCGCGTTCGTCCGAGGTTCTGAAGGAAAGTTGGCCGTTGTGCGCCAGGGTTATGCGTTTGGCACTGTAGGTGCCCAGTCCGGTTCCCTGACTTTTCCCATAGGTGACAAAACGGTCGAAGAAGGTATCGCGGATGGGTTCGGGGATGGCCCCGGCGTTATGGATGATCACCATGACTTCCGTGTCGGTGTGGGTGATGCGAATGGTTACTTTCTCATTATCCGGAGAGGCTTCCACGGCATTTTTCAGGAGATTGGTAAAGAGATTGTCGAGAAGCGATTCTACGCCGGGAACGATAAATTCAGTGTAGGAGTTGAGGTCGGCGCCGTCGACTGTGCAGCACCAGGAAACCCCGTGCGATTGAGAGAGCCCGTATAGATTTTCCAGCGCGTCGCGCAGGAGTTCGGCCAGGTTGACGGGCTCGGGCTTGTAGACGAACTGTCCGGCTTCAATTTTGTAGAGGGCAAGAGAGTTTTCGAGCATACGCAGCATGAGGTCGCCGCTGCGCTCAATATTCCTGAGGGCCTTGATCTGATGGTCTTCGAGTCTGGTATCATCCAGCAGCCAGGAGGACAGGCCGATGATGGCGCCAAGTGGTGATTTTAAATCATGGCGGACAATGGATTCCACGTCGTCACGCAGACGTTCGAGTTGTTTAAGTTGGGTGATGTCGAGCCCGACTTTCCATTTTTCCCATCCGGGGATGGGGCATTTCTGTATGCCGGACCAGGAGATAATGCGCTCCTGATTGTCGCTGCTGCGCACCATCCATTCGGAGGGGTTGGCGCCGGGGTTGATTTTACGGGCACGATCGGGAAAAAGGTAGTCGGTGACATCGTGTCGGCGCATCAATTCATCGGCGCTGTAGCCGGTGACTTTTTCGAATTCCTGATTGAGAAAAATAATGCCGCCGTCGTTGTCGATTCCGCAAATGACGACGGGGAGTTGATTGAGGGTGGCCTTCAGGAGGTCGGAGGTGTGGCGCAGTTCGTCTGCGGCGTTTTTTCGCGCTTCCTGTTCCTGGGCGAGGGCCTGCTCCAGATCCTGAATGCGCCGCTGGGCTTCGCTGATGATTTCTTCTTTTTGCATGGTCTGATCCGAACACACTTGAAATACAGGGTGACGTTATTTTTTCTTCCAAGGACTGTAAAGCGCATAATCCCGTCTGGTCAGGAACACAACGGTGTGTTCGCTGTTGTTGAGAGGAAGCATGACGGGGCAAATGTCAACAGGCTGTCAGGATTGCGATGCGGCCAGGGCATGATAGAGTGCGGCGGTTTGCCGGGCGACTTCCGGCCAGGCGTAGCCTGCGGCACGGGGAGGTCCGGCCTTGCTGAGGTGGCGCTTTAGAGAGTCATCGAGCAGGATGCGGCGAAGGGCCTGCGCCAGAGCGGCTTCGTCGTCGGGCGGAATGAGCAGCGCGGCCTCTCCGGCGATTTCAGGGAGAGATGCGGCATTGGTGCACAGGACGGGTGTGGCACAGGCCATGGCTTCCACCACGGGTAGGCCAAACCCTTCGTAGCGGGAAGGGAGCACGAGTACGGAGGCGGATTGGTAGGCGCGCAGGAGTTCGTCGTCGGGCAGATAGCCGGCTTGTGAAATGTGGTTTTCGATGCCCAGTTCACGGATGGTGTTTGCGGCTTCCGGGTAGCGGGGATCGGGTGGGCCGATGAGTTGGAGGCGGGCCTGCGGGATGTCGCGGAGGAGGGTGGCAAAGGCGCGTATGAGGAGAGGCGCGTTTTTATAGGGATCGAGCCGTCCGACGTACAGAATGACGGGGGCCCGTTGGGTGATGTTTGGTCCGGGCACGAAGCGCCGATCCACGCCGTTGGGTATGACGTGCAGCAGGTTGTCGGCACGTTTCGGCGGCAGGTGGAGCAGTTCGGTCAGATCTTTGCGGGAACAATCGCTCACGGTGATGATGGCATCGGCGCGAAGGGCCACTTCACGAATGAGCGCGCGGAAGATGGGAAGGAACCGTGTTTTCAGCGCGTGTGGTGTGAATTCGGGATGCTTGAGGGGGATCAGGTCGTGTATGGTGACTATGCAGCGGGGGCGTTTGGTCTTGTTGCGTGGGAAGGTCAAAAGGGGAATCATGTAGTTGGTGGAGTGGTAGACGTCGATGCCGCTCCGGCGGAGTTCGCGTGGAAAGAAGAGCTGGTTGGCGGGGGAAAAGGTTGACCAGGGAAGCAGAACGGAGGAGATGCGGGGGTTGGCGGCGATGCCGGGATCGGAGAGCACCTGGTGTTGTACGGCGTCGTTGTGAAAGAAGAGGATGAATTCATCCTGTGCGGTCTCGGGCAGGACGGCGAGATGCCGAATGAGATCGCGCGTATGCGCGCCGATTCCACTGAGTTGCGGATAAATCCATCGGGCATCGATGCCTATTCTCATGTGTGCGTCGCCTTTCGATAGATATTCAGGGTTTCCTCGGCAGCGCGGGTCCAGCTGTAGTGTGCAGTCTGAGTGGTCCCTGCGGCTTGGAGGTGTTGGCGGCGTTGGGCGTCATGCAGCAGGCCGGAGATTTTATCGCACCAACGATTGATGTCCCATCCCTCGACCCATTCAGCGGCTTCTCCGAGTACTTCGGGCAGTGGGGGTACGCGTGCGGCCAGCACGGGAAGGCCGTAATGCATGGCTTCCAGCGGCGGGAATCCGAAGCCTTCGTAGCGCGTGGGATAGATGAAAAGGGTGGCCTGGATGTAGAGGGCGGCCAGTTCGCTTGGAGAAAGATAGCCGGTGTGATGGATGCGTTTGGCTTTTGGGGAGGAGGCGATGCGCTGAAGAATCGGATCCACATGCCAGCCGAGTCCGCCGCCGATAACCAGATCAATGTCTTCATCCAGTTGATCAAACACATCGGTCAGAAAGGCGTAATTTTTGCGTGGCTCGACGGTGCCGACCGTGAGCAGGAAGGGGCGATCAGTCAGGCCAAGGCGTTGGAGGATGGTTGTGTCGGCTTGCGGCGGGGGCGGCATGGGGCCAAGGGCTTCATGGATCACGTGGATTTTGTGTGGATCGGTTCCGAGGAGGTTCTGCAGTTCCGATGCGGTGAAGTGCGAGACGGCGATGATGGCATCCGCCCGCTCCACGGTGTGTCGAATTCTGCCGGTGAGATAGGCCAGGTTTTTCGGCTCGATGGTTTCGGGCATGCGTAGAAAGGCCAGATCATGAATGGTGGCCACGGCGTATCCGCGTCTCAGCGGAGGAATGACGAAATTGGGAAAGTGGTAGACATCGGCCTTGCCGGCGGTGAAATCGTAAGGCGGGATTCCGAGGGTTTTCCAGGCGGCCTGCATGAAGCGCCCGGGGCACCAGCGGATGGCGTGTTCGGATTCGGGTGGAATCGGCAGGCCATGACCGGAGCGCTTGAAATCAAAATAGGTGAAAGAGAGATCGATATCCGGGGGGTGTCTTTCCAGAAGGGCGCGCGCGAGATGTGCGGTGTAGTTGCCGACCCCTGTGCGTTGACCGATGGCGGATTGAAGATCGAAACAGACTTTCATAAGAAACGCCGCCGGTTTCAGGGCAGTGCATAGGTGTTGAAACAGGCCCGTTCGTTGAAGGGCTTTTTGACGGGGCGGGCGGCGGGTTCACCTGCGATACCCACGGGGAGAATGACCTGAATGGTTTTGTGTGCCGGGATATTGAGCCATTCGGCGATCTGTTCTGCGCGGCCTTTGTTTTTGAGCCAGCCGTCGATCCAGACGGATGCGTACCCGAGGGCGGTAATGGCTAAAAGCATGTTTTCCACGGCTGCGGCACAGTCCTGTAGTTCAAAGTGGAGTCCCTGAAAGACCGGTTGGGGGGTGGTGTTGGTCAGGCAGAGAATCAGGGCGGTGGTTGATTTAAGACAGGGGGCGGCATCCGGCATGGCGGCAATGCGGGCAAGCATGGCGGGATCATCCAGGATAAGAAACCGGGTGCTTTGTTTGTTGCACGCAGAAGGGGCCAGGAGCCCGGCATTTACGATTTTGATCAGTTCTTCACGGGCAACGGGGCCCGGTGCGAATGCGTTCCGATAGGAGTGCCTTTTCTGAATGACTTCGAATAGTTCCATGATTTTGTCTCCTCGTTGATTCCGATGTTTACCATGACGTGGATTGTTTTGCGAACAGATAAGTTTCCAATGATTGGAAGAATGCGTGAAAAAGTTTCCAATGATTGGAAACGCCTTTACTTGCAGTTGAGTGCATAGGTTTCTATAGTGCGCGGATATTTTATTGAACCGGAAGGAGTGTACTGTTTTGAAGGAACTGTTGACGGGTAATGAGGCGATTGCGCGGGGGGCGTATGAGGCGGGAGTGACGGTGGCCACGGGCTATCCAGGAACGCCTTCCACGGAGATTCTGGAGGCGGCGAAGGCGTATCGAGAAGTGATGTATCTGGAGTGGTCGCCGAATGAAAAGGTGGCGTTCGAGGTGGCGGCGGCGGCCTCGATGGCGGGTGCACGCAGTATCGTGACGATGAAGCACGTGGGGTTGAATGTGGCGGCGGATCCGCTGATGACATTTTCCTATATCGGCGCGGTGGGCGGTTTTGTGGCGTGTGTGGCGGATGACCCGGGGCAGCATTCGAGTCAGAACGAACAGGATACGCGCCACTATGCGCGGTTGGCGAAGGTGCCGATCTTCGAACCGGCAACGTCTCAGGATGCAAAGGATTTCATGCGCTACGCGATTGAACTCTCGGAGCTGTTTGAGACGCCGGTGATTCTGCGGACGACGACACGGGTGAGTCACTCCGGCGGTCTGGTTGAAACCTCGGAGCGGACGGAGTCCCCGAATCCGGTGGAATTCAAAAAGAATCCTCAGCGGTTTACGCCGTTGCCGGCGTGGGGACGATTGTTGCGACGCAAGGTGGAGGAACGGCTCGGGCGATTGAGCGAAGCGGCGACGAAGTCACCTGCGAACCGGATCGAGTGGGGGGATCGTTCGCTGGGGATTATTGCTCCGGGGATGGCTTATTCCTATGTGCGCGAGGCTTTTCCCGAGGCGTCGGTGCTGAAGTTGGGCTTCAGTTATCCGTTTCCGGATGCGCTGATACGGGAGTTTGCCGGCGGGGTGAAGCGATTGTTGGTGGTGGAGGAGTTGGAGAATATTCTGGAGGAGCATATTCGTGCAATGGGCATTGCCTGTGACGGCAAGAACCTGGTGCCGGTTTGCGGGGAGCTTTCGCCGGGTGTATTGAAGCAGGTGCGTGCAAGGTTGGAGGGGCGCGAGCCGAGGGAGGTGAAGGCGGTGGAGGAGTCGGTGGATTTGCCGGGCCGTCCGCCGCTGTTGTGCGCGGGATGTCCGCATCGGGGTATTTTTTACGCGCTGGGGAAATTCGATGTGATCGTTACAGGCGACATCGGGTGCTACAGTCTGGGTGTGTTTCCGCCGCTGAGCCGGACGGATACGATTCTGTGCATGGGCGGGGGAGTCTCGATGGCGCATGGGATGGAGAAGGCCGGGGAGAAAAAACCGGTGGTGGGCATCGTGGGGGATTCCACGTTCTTTCACTCGGGCATTACCGGGCTGCTGGACATCGTCTACAACAAGGGAACGAGCACGATCATCGTGGTGGATAACCGCACGACGGCCATGACGGGGCATCAGGATCATCCGGGCACGGGGCGCACGCTGATGGGCGAGGAGACGGTGGCGGTGGATATTGAGGCGATCGGGCGTGCCTGCGGCGTGCGGCGTGTGACGACGGTGAATCCCTACGATCTGGACGGGGTGATCGAGGTGCTGCGGGAGGAGCTGGCGGCGAAGGAGCCTTCGCTGATTATCTCGCGAGGGCCGTGCGTGCTGGCCGAGAAGGTGGAGATGGGAGGCGTTTATGCCGTGGATGCTTCGGCCTGCAAAAAGTGTAAGGCGTGTTTGAAGCTGGGATGCCCGGCGATTGAGTACGATTTGAAAGGCGAGGGCATTCCGCTGATCAATGCGTCGCGCTGCGTGGGTTGCGGGATGTGTGCGCGGGTGTGCCGCTTCGGTGCGATAAAACGGTGATTTGAGGGTGAACAACATGGATATTCAGAGTGTGGTTTTGGCGGGCGTGGGCGGGCAGGGGATTCTGTTGGCTTCGCGCATTGTGAGTCGGGCGGCGATGGCCGCAGGCTATGAGGTGACGTTTAACGAGGTGCACGGCATGGCGCAGCGCGGTGGATCGGTGATTGCGCAAATTCGCTACGGGGAGCGGGTATACAGTCCGTTGGTCGGCGAAGGGGAGGCGCAGGCGCTGGCGGCGCTGGAGCAGGCGGAGGCATTGCGCTATGCACATTATCTGGCGCCGGACGGATTGGCGGTGGTCTCGGATCAGGCGATTATCCCGGTGACGGCAGCGAGCGGGGGTGCGATCTATCCGAATGACGTGCCGGAGCGTTTGGCGCGTGTGTTTACGCATTTGAAGTATCTGAGTGCGTTGTCGGAGGCGGTTTCGTTGGGCGATGGGCGGATGGCCAATACGGTGCTGATGGGTTCGCTTTCCAACGGGCTGAATCTGCCGATAGAGGCCTGGCGGCAGGGAATTCAGGAGAGTGTGAAACCAGTGTTTTTGGAGAAAAATATCGAGGCGTTTGAACGGGGAAGGGAGTTGTGATGCGGGAGACGTTGTATTTCAATGAGCGTGCAGAAACGATGAGTCAGGATGAGTTGCAGGCGCTGCAAGGGGAGCGATTGAGCGCCCTGATTCGCCGGGTGATGGAGCGGAATCTCTTTCAGCGGAAGCGGTTTGATGCGGCTGGGATTCGGGCGGAGGATGTTCGGACGTTGGATGATCTCGAGCGTCTGCCGGTGATGAACAAGGAGACCTTTCGTGAAGCGTATCCCTTGGCGCTGCTCTGCACGGAGCGCAGCGAGCTGCGCGAGATGCACATGTCCAGCGGGTCCACCGGGACACCGGTGGTGATGCCTTACACGAACGGCGATCTGGTCCAATGGGGCGAGTGCATGGCACGCTGTTACCGGATGGCCGGTGCGCAGCCGGCTGATACCGTGCAGATTACCCCCTCGTTTGGTCTGTTCAACGGCGGCTTTGGTATGTATCACGGCGCACGCACGGCGGATCTTTTTATTGTGCCGGCAGGCGCGGGCAATACCCATCGGCAAATCGCACTGGCGCGTGATTTCAATACGCGGGTGCTGACGGGGGTGGTCAGTTACGGCATTCGCATCATGGAGGTACTCGAGGAGCAGGGCGCAAAACTGCCGGGACTCGAGATCGGTATTTTCGGCGCGGAGGTGTTCAGTGATGCCATGCGCAGAAAAATCGAAGCGGCACTGAATATCAAGGCCTACGTTATTTACGGCATGACGGAAACGGGCGGGGTGGGCACGCTGGGCATGGATTGTCCTGCACGCGATGGAATACATGTCTGGGAGGATCATTATGTTGTCGAGGTTCTGGATCCGGCAGGGAACCGGGTACCGGACGGGCAGCAGGGCGAATTGACCATTACCGCGTTGACACGCGAGGCCTTGCCGGTGATTCGTTTTCGCACGGGCGATTTGACCAGCATCTGTTCGCGAACGAAATGTTCCTGTGGGCGCACCCATTTGAGGTTGAGCCCGATCACCGGTCGCGTGGATGACATGTTGATCGTGAAGGGCGTGAATTTCTTTCCGCGTCAGGTGGAGCAGGCCCTGATGAAGATTCCAGGGGTGGGTGCCAACTACCAGATCATTCTCGAAGAAGTCAGCGGGGTGACGGATGTGCGCATCAACGTGGAGGCCGAGGAGGGCGTCACCGGATTCATGGTGGAAAAGGTGCTGAAAGAAGCGCTGGGATTCAGCCCGAAGGGCGATGTCTATCCAATCGGCGCGTTGCCGCGCCAAGCGGGCAAGGCTCAGCGAGTCTTTCGGAATGGAGAGGCCTAGCTGCCTATCGGGCCTGGCCCGAAAGGCAGACGGGGAGCAACCGTGCATTCGCTGTTATCTGAAAATTGATTTGCAAGGCTTGCCGGTTGCCTATATACCGGCTGTTTTCCTGACGGAATCCTATGAAGGCAAATGAAAAACAGATGCGGTGCTATCACCGGGATGCGGCCGTTTCACAGCGCATAATCGAATGGGCGGGATTGAGCGTGATGATGCGCAGTTGGTGTCGCCACCGAGAACTGATCCGTGCGCTGACGAAGCGCGAGCTTCTGCAGCGCTACCGGGGCTCGATGCTTGGGCTCTGCTGGTCGGTGATGAATCCGCTGGTTCTGCTGTTGATTTACACGGTGGTGTTTTCCACCATCATGAAGTCGCAATGGAATGACAACATGAGTGGATTCGGCATTTTTGCCATCATGATGTATTGCGGGCTCATTGCGTATAATTTTTTCTGCGAGATGCTTTCGTCCTCTTCCCGGTTGATTCTGGACAAGCCGAACTACGTGCGGCGGGTGGCTTTCCCGCTCGAGATCCTGCCGGTGGTGATGATTGCGAATGGGCTGATTCATGCGATGATTGCGACGGGTATTCTGCTGGCGGGGATTCTGCTTGTCGTGGGGCATATCCCCTGGACTGCGGTGCTGCTGCCCTTGGTTTGGGTGCCGTTCATTGTCAATTGCCTGGCCATTTCCTTTATTCTTGCCACGATCTCGACGTTTGTACGCGATGTCCAGCATGTGGTGGGCATTCTGCTGGTGGCTCTTTTTTTCCTGACGCCGGTGTTTTATTCGTCCGAAAAGGTTCCGCCGTATCTTCGCTGGATACTGTTTGTGAATCCGGTGGCCTACGTGACGGAGAATACGCGCAAGGTGTGTGTGTACGGGTTGGTGCCCGACTGGAAGAGCTGGCTGCTCTTCATGGGGGTCAGCGTGGTGCTTCTTTATGTGGCCACCTGTTGGTTTCAGGTGATCCGCAAACGATTTCCGGATGTGATTTGATATGGAACCGCTCATACAACTGAACAAGGTGGGTAAGTTTTATCCATCACGCCTGACGGCTGGGCGCTTGCTGCGCTGCCTTTGGCCTGCTCCGATGAAACCGAAGCCGAATGATTTCTGGGCGCTGCGCGATGTGTCTTTTGAATTGAAGCGCGGGACGGTGCTCGGGGTAATCGGACGCAACGGGATGGGAAAATCCACCCTGCTTCAGTTGATTGCGGGTCTGCTGGATCCTTCCGAGGGGCAGGTCACGGTGCGCGGGACGGTGGCGGCGCTCCTCGAACTGGGAGCCGGATTCAATCCCGAATTCACGGGGCGCGAAAATATTTTTCTGAGTGGTTCGATCTATGGGTATACGCAGGAAATGATGGCGGAGAAATACGAGGATGTGGTTCGTTTTGCGGACATTGGCAATCACCTCGATCAGCCCGTAAAGACGTATTCTTCGGGCATGTTTGCGCGTCTGGCCTTTGCGGTGGCGATCAATGTGGACCCGGACCTGCTGCTGGTGGATGAGATTCTCTCCGTGGGCGATATGGAGTTTCAGTCGAAATGCTTTCGCAAAATCGAAACGCTGCGTGAGGCCGGCATGTCGATCCTGTTTGTTTCGCACGGGCTGGATTCGGTGAATACCCTGTGCGACGAGGCGTTGCTGCTGAGTCACGGGCGCATGTTGGAATACGGGAAGACCAAGGAGGTGATCGACTCGTATATGAATATGCTGGCGGTCAAGTCTCAAAAGAGCCACGCGGCGCAGAGGCCGGACGATGACGCCGAAAAAACCGTCGGCGCGCGCGCGGAAATTTGCGATGTGATGGTGATTAATTCAAAGGGCGTGGAGACGATTCATCCGTACACCGGCGAGCATTGCCGGGTGCAATACCGCCTGCTCTTTCACGACGACGTAGCCCACCCGGTGATTACGCTGCAAACACGGACCATGCTGGGCGTGATCGCATCGGACATTACCAGTGAGGACTGCCATCGCGTGCTGCCTCCGGCAAAACGCGGCGAGGAATTTCTGGTCTCGTTCGAGATGGATATGAATCTGTGTCCGGGCACGTATCGGTTTGGGGTGGGCGTAGTGGATACGCTCGAAGGCCAGCATGTGCCGCTTTTCGGGCGGGAGGCCCTGACCATTGAGGTAATCTCCGAGCAGAACGCCCGCGGCATCGTGTATTTGAATCACTCCATGAGCGTTAAGCCCGTTCACACCACCCAATCTGTTCCTGGCCATGAATGAACAGCCAACAACGTCTATCATTATCCCCGTGCATAACTGTCGGGAGTTGACCGAAGCCTGTCTGCACTCGCTTTTCGAGCATACCGCCGGCTGCTCTTATGAACTGATTCTGATTGATGACGCCAGTGAACCGGGAACCGCCGAATGGCTGCGCGGCCCGTTTCCCGGCGCAGTGAAACTCCTTCGCAATGAAGAACGGCGGAGTTATGCGGTGAATAACAACGCGGGTGCGTGCGCGGCATCCGGGCGGCACCTCTGCCTGTTGAACAACGACACGCTGCTGACTCCCGGTTGGCTGCCACCGCTGATTCGGTTGTTGGAAACAGAGCCGGAGATCGGCGTGCTGGGGAACAAGCATCTCTTTCCGGATACGCATATGCTGCATCACGCAGGTATGGCGTTTGATGAGGAAGGGCATCCCTGGCACATCCACCCGGGCAGCGATCCGAATCTGCCCGCAGTGAACCGGGTGCGCGATTTGCAATGTGTGACCTTTGCCTGCGTACTGATTCCCAAGGCGGTATATGAAGCGCTGAACGGACTCGATGAGGCATATCGAAATGGCTATGAAGATTGCGATTTTTGTCTGCGCGCACTGGACCGGGGCTTGCGCGTGGTCTACACGCCGGAGAGCGTGATTTATCACTACGGCCAATCCACCCCCGGAAGAAAAGACGGCGACGAGGTGAATGCCCGTCTCTTTGCCTCGCGTTGGCGCGACCGGGTACGGCACGACCTGCGAAGCATTGAGGTGCAGGATGCACGCACCAACGGACTGCATTCATGCCGAAGCATCGGTTCGCTGTTGTCGGATTGGTTGAAACGGAAAGCCTGAATTAACGTATGGATACAATTACACATACGATGCTTGGCGCGGCGCTGTTCAGTCGAACGGGGTTGGCCGGTGGACTTCGCGGTGCGGTGCGGCGCAATGGGTCGCCGCGCCTGGTGGACTGGACCTTCTGGGCGGCGCTGTTTTTCGGAGCATTTCCGGATGTGGCTTCGTTGGGGATTCATCTGATTCCCCGGTTGTTGCTGGATGGGTACGGCATGTGGCGGGATATTCCGCCGTACATCTTCACGCTGTATCGGTGCACGCACAGCCTGGTGATTATTGCTGTTTGTCTCTTGTTCGTTCGGCTGCTGTTCCGCCCCTTGTTTATTCCCATGCTGGCCTGGCCGTTTCATGTGATTACCGATGTGTTTACACACGGTCCGGGCAGATTCCAGACCCCCATCCTTTATCCGGTGTCCGACTTCAAATATGCCGGTGTGAACTGGTGGGAGCATCCGGAAATCACCACTACGGCATGGGCCGTTACCGTCGCGTTCTGGATGGCCATTCTTGGCCTGCGCTATTGGAACCAGATAAGCTGGAAGCGGGAGCTGGAAAAAACACAACGAATGATCCGATCTTAAAAACAGTCCACTCCATCGAATATTGTTTTCCAACGAATGAAGAGAGCAACGAATGGAAGACGTTAAGCACTGGAATGACGGACTAATGGTTGTTATTCACTCAAGGGGGGCATGACGAAGTTGGTTCCGTCGTGACTGACCCATATGGTGTAATAACAGGTTTGCTGCGGGGTCATGTCGGTTTGATGAAAGACCTGATTGGTTCCTTCATACAGGAGAAACCCTTCCGAGAGCGTGGCGGGATACGCCGAGAATGAACCGCGCAGATGTACGCTGCCTGATTGCATTCCACTTGCCTTCGGATCGGTCCAGCGCAGCCATGCGCTGTCCCGGAGTGCCGTGGCACTGAAGGTAAACGGCTCATGAATCTCGCAGGTGTACGCCACTGTTTGCTGATTGTTGGTGAGGGTCTCTTCGTGTATTGCTCCGTTGGCGTTGATGAAAGCCCGAGCCGTATTGGTTGCACTAATCGCGGGGAGGGGAAAGTCGTCGAAAACAATCTCGACCGATGCGCCTGATTCGAGCGGGGCGATGGGGGATAGCCGATCCGCTTCGTTGGTGCCGAGTGCCGATTCGGGGCAGTCCAGCCAGAAGGCCAGCAGAGAACCTTCTGCGGCGTTGGGCCCTGCATTGGAAACGACGACGCGAAATTGAAGGGGGACTTCCACAAACGAAATATCGGTAACGGTTAAATCAGGGAGCGGCGGGCCGATCAGCGGTTCTCCAAAGGCAAAGGGGCTGCCGAGACCATTGACATCCACCGCCTGAACTCCCCAATACACGGGGGTGCTCGATGGGAAGCGGGGGAGGGTGGTCGTGAGGGCTTTTCCTCTGTTGGGCAGGCGGATTACATGACGCCGACCTGTTTCGATGTTCGCCAAGGGCGATACAATATCGCCTCGATTCGTGGCGGTTCCGGCAAACAGATTGTACTGCAGTCCGTTCGATGAGGTCTGCGCATCCTCTGCCGGCTCCCAGGTGAGGTGCCAGGTATCATTTGAGAGCACGGCGGAGAGATTGCCGGGGGCAGTGGGTGGTGTGTTGGTCACTTCAGCGTAATTCAGAA
>JAQVYB010000223.1 GCA_028708815.1 Kiritimatiellia bacterium
TGTGTTGACGCAGGCGCTGTGCAGGGCTGCGGAACCTTCCTTTCGTCGGTGTGCGGCCGAGGTGAACCCGGCGATTGCGCAGCAGCATCCGATGGGTGCTCATTTTGAGCGGATGGAAGATCTGTACTGCACGATGGTCACGCGATCTGACCGACGATTTCCTCCAGGACGTCCTCCAGGGTGACCAGTCCCATGACTTCATCGTGTGTGCCGACCACCACGGCTATGGGCTGATGTGTGTGGCGCATGCGTGTGAGTACCTCGTCGGGCGGAGTTGACGCGGAAATGAATTGAGGCGGGCGCATGTATTCGGCGGCGGTCTTGGCGGCGTGTAGCGGGTCGGCGGCGGCATCCAGTATGTTGACGATACCGATGATGCGGCCATCGGCTTCCTGAGAGACCGGGTAGCGGTTGTGCTTTTTACGGCGCGCCAGTTCGAGAAGTTTCTCACGGGACATGCCGGAGGAAACGAGAACCATTTCCGCGCGGGGCGTCATGATGTCGCGGCAGGTCTTGCGTTCCAGGTCGAACACGCCCCGAATCATCTGACGTTCCCTTTCGGAAAGAGCCCCGGTGCGTTCGGTCTCCATGGTCAGATGCCTCAATTCGTCGCGGGTGATGATATGGTGCGAGGCGTTGTGAGTTTCCTTCATCGGGAAGATTCTTTTCGTGATCCACACGAGCAGGCGCACGGCAGGCTGAACCAAATGGCTGATGAGGCGGAGAAGGCGTCCGAAATGACGCGTGCGCATGGTGGGATTGCTCTGAAACCAGGCCTTGGGCAGATATTCCGCGAAGATCAGTACCACGAGGGTTGTGAGAATGCTCGAGACCCAGGAGCCTGCCGCGCCCAGAAGGCGCCCGGCCATCCCGGCGACCATCACGGAAACGATGACCATGCAAAGATTGGTGCCGATCAGCGTGGTGCCGAAAAGCTGGTCCGGATTTCTGAGAAAGAAATCGAGTTCTTTTGTGCCCGGCACTTTTTTGCGCAGGAGGTGATGCAGACGCACGCGATTGATGGAAATGATACCCGTTTCCATGCCGGAAAACATGGCGCTGAACAGAAGACAGGTCAGCAGGAGGAGGAGGTCCAGAAGCCATCGGTTCATGAGGCGGCCTCCAGTTTAGACAGTTCAACGAGGGTGATGCGGTGGCGCCGCATCTGGCGGACGACCGCGCGGCAGCCCTGAGCGGTGACGGTGTCGCCGGGACGCGGCAGCCGTTCGGCCTGTTTGGAAATCCATCCGGCGAGTCGGTCGCTGGCATCGGCTTTGAGGTCGAGGTCCAGCTCCTCGTTGAGATCTTCGAGGCTGATCTGGCCGTCCACCAGCCAGTGATCGGGAGCGAGGGGCTCGATCTGCAAGGCCTGGTAGGAGTGTTCATTGCCGACGTCGCCGGCAATTTCCTCGAGGATGTCGCCTCGGGTGACAATGCCTTCGGTCCCGCCGTATTCATCCACGACGATGGCAATCCGGTCGCGTCGCGATTGGAAATCTTCGAGGAGTCGGTTGAGCCGGGCGCATTTGGGAATGTAGAAGGGCGGAGCGATGGCTTGTTCGATACGATGACGTGGATCGAGGAGATAGGCCCGTACGTTGAGAATGCTTTCGATGTTGTCGAGGTTGTTCCGGTAAAGGACCATGCGGGGCACGCGTGTCTTGCGTATGATTTGATCCAGGTTGGCGGCTTCGGTATCCAGATCAATGCCGATAATATCCATGCGGGAGGTCATGATGTCGCCCGCTTCAAGGTCTTCCAGGCGCATAATGGATTTGACGAGGTCGGCCTCATTTTGATCCAGGACGCCGGCATCCTGACTCATCTCCACGAGGGTTTCATATTCCTCTTCGGACAGTTCTTTGGCTTTGGCGTGGAAGAGGTGCCTGAATGTGTGGGTAATCTGTTCGAGGAGGAGGCGTATGGGGGTGGTCGCGCGCATCACCACCAGCAGTACGCCGGCGTAATGAGAAGCAAGAAATTCGTTGCGGTGAATGGCAATGCGTTTGGGGCCGATTTCTCCGAAGATGAGCAGGAGGATGGTGATGATGGGGATGGTGATGCCTTCGGCATGAGCAAAGCCGAGAGAGCGGATCATGGAGTAGGCTACGACGGAGGTGCAGATGTTGACGAGGGTGTTGCCGATCAGGATGGAGGAGAGCAGGCTTTGCGGTTTATTCAGCGCCAGCTGAATTCGGCGTGTGACGTCGGGTTTTTCTTTATTCAGGCGGCGCAACTGCTGGGGCGTCAGGGAAAAAAAGGCCACTTCCGCGCTGGAAAAGAATCCGGAACAGGCCAGCAGCAGGAACAGCAGTATAAGGTAGAAAAAAATGTAGATGATCAGGCCCATCCGGGTTCCGTTCTGCTCCTGTCTGAATGACGCGGTTGTGTAGAATATGTACTACAATGCCTGGGCGGGATAAAGATTATTAATGCGGCGGAAGGGTGTCGTTTGGCGGCGAGTCGTTGCGCCATTTGATGACAAAGCAGTTTTCCACGCCGGGAATATCCTCGGTGCACCAGGATCCGTTGAAGGTTTTTCGTCCGGTTTTGTGGCGTTGGATCGGATCGGTGAAGTTGTGGTAGGAGAGGGGTTCTCCGGTGATCCATTGCAGTCCGTCGGGTGTCTGCGTGAGGCCAAGCCAAATCCAGCACCCGTTGGGAAACAGGCGGATGACGAACTCGTTTTCTTCGGCGGAGAGGATGGTCAGCAGGGAGCCGCCGATGCGGCGGCAGAAGTCGGCGGCGGCTTGCCACGTCATGAAACGCGGGATGAAGAGATAGCGATGTTCCTTAAACGGATGGGCCCGGTCAAAGAGCTCCCGGATGTGTCCCTGTCGAAGGGCGAGCAGGGTGTCCGCATTTTCGGCATGACGTTCCCATTCGGGCCGGGTCCGCCAATGCTTCGCCATATCCCGCAAGGCCGCATCCGGTATGGTTTCGCAATCAAAGGCAAAGTCACGCGGTGGGTTTTCCAGCAGATGTCCGATGTCTTTGAGCAGGTTGTTCCCGCAGGTGATTGTGGCAATCTGCATGCGATCCACCGGGGCCAGATCACGCAGGTGGTTGCCCTGGCAACTGAAAAGCACCAGATTGCTGTTGCGCAGCGGGGTCAGATCTTCGATCAGGTTGTTTGCACAGTGCAGCCAGGTCAGTTTCACCTCTTCCAGCGGGGTGAGGTCGCGGAGGCGGTTGCCGCTGACTTGAAGCATGCGGATGGGCATGCCGCGCAGGGGTTCGAGATTATCAAGTTGATTGTCGCCGCAGAAGAGGCCGGACAGCGGCATGCCGCGCAGCGGCTCGAGCGAGCTGATTTTGTTGCCCCAGCAGGAGAAGAATACGAGTTCCATGCCGGCGAGCGGTTCGAGTGTTTCGATGAATCCGGCGCCTCCGACGTTGAGCAGCGTGAGTGGTATGTCGCGCAGGGGTTCCAAGGAAGAAACGGGACAGTTTTCAGCATAGAGCGAGCGAAGCGGCATGCCGGCGAGTGGTTCGAGGGATGTGATGGGATTGTCCGAACAGCTCAGCAATTCCAGCCGCATGCCGCGCAGGGGTTCGAGTGAACGGATGCGGTTGTTCTGGCAATAAAGGGTGGTGATGGGCAGCCCGATCAGGGGTGTCAGGTCGTCGATGCCGGCATAGGCCACTTCCACGGAGAGCTCATCGTTCACCATGGAGAGTTTGGGATTGGCGCTCGGCCAGGCTTCTTCCAGCATTCGCTGCCATTTGCGGACATCGGCGTCGCGCTGTTCACGCCGGTAGGCTTTTTCCAGACCTTCGCGAGCACGGAGGAGGCGCTTTTCGTTGGGTCGTGAGTCCAGGATGTCGTTATAAATGGCTTTAGCCACGTTGTAATGGCCCTTTTGGAGTTGGCGCTCGGCGATGTCGAGGATATCCGCATGCCAGGGAATGCCCCGCGCATAAATGGTTATCTTTTTGTAATGGATGTCCGTTTCCCAGCTGTAGAGTCCGACGGCGGTTCGTTCGGCGCCGGAGAGCGGGTCGGTATCCTTTTCGCAGAAGATGCACTGGTCATTGACGGTCAGGGAAAGAGTGTTTCCACTGCGTTCGGCCACGATGTGAAACGTGGTGTTGCGTTGAAGCGGGGATGCGGCCTGGCTCCATATTTTGTGGTCGGCCCGGGAAAGCTGAATAATGGAGTTATTAAAGGCGCCATAGGAGAATTCATATCCGGTAAAGGGAATTCCGTTTTTGTTTCCTCCGTTGATCGCACTGATAAAACAGCCCAGATTATCGAGATTTACGCTTTGAATTTGGCATTCATATTCGATGCGCACGTCGCCGGGGACTTCCTGACGAAGGAGGAGAACCTGAGGCCGCCCGCCGAAAACGCGGAGGCCCGTGTTCGATACTTCGTAATGACCTCCATAAATATCCCAGTGTTCGATCAAGGTCGGATTGGTCATGTCGTAATCACCGACAACCTGCCAGCAGGTGCCGTTCTGATAGGCTTCGATGTCCTGTTGCAGTTCGAGGACGGATTGGTAGCGCTTGACTGGTTCTTTGGCCAGGGCATGCATGGCAATCCGGGAGAGGGCGTCGGGGATGCGGCCTTCGGGGCAGTGAGGATAGGTGGGTGCGGGTGTTTCGTTTGGGTCTGTTGTGCCGGGCGTTTGATTTAGCTCGATGGGGGGCTGTATCAGATTGGCGCGAATCGCCTGCAGCATTTCGCTTTGTGTTTTGTAGGTGGAGATTTTAAGGGGAGGGCGCAGGGAGAGGATGCTGTAGAGAATGGCGCCGAGGGAGTAGATGTCCGAGCTGGCATTCAGGGGGATGGCTCTGGCGTCGATTCGCTCCGGGGCCATAAAGCCTGGCGTTCCGACAATATGGCCGCTGATGG
>JAQVYB010000067.1 GCA_028708815.1 Kiritimatiellia bacterium
CACTTTCCCCTGCACGTTCGTATCCAGAAAACCCGTGGCCCCGGGAATCTTCGGCGCATCCAGTCCGGCCAGCACGCCCAGCCCACGCACCAGATCCACCGCCGACACCACCCCGCCGCGAAGCCCGTACAACGTCTCATAGGAAGGTAACCGCATCGCACGCCCCTGCCCCCAAAGCCATATCTGCGTCGCCGGATGTTTCCCCTCCGCCATGCGCCTGCGATTCACCGGATGATCCCTGAACACCTCCCTGGAACACTCCAGCAACGCCACCAGATCCGCATCCGAAGGCAGATAATCCGAGACCCGCTTGCCCGTAAATTCATGCGGCGGCTCAATCCAGAATCCATCCGGGCCATTCTCCCAGACCAACAGATGCCGGTACGAAACGCCCGCATGCAGGTGCCGTCCGGGCCGACCCAGCTTCTCTTCCAGAGAGGCAATCAATTCAGCGGCCTCTGCCGACGTGATGTGCCCGGCCGAATAATCCAGCATGCGCCCCTCCTCCACCGTCACCAGATTGCAGCGAAAGGCCACATCGTTTTCTTTCAGCGGAATCCCGGCGCCCGCCGCCTCGATGGCGGCACGGCCCGTGTAGTTTTGCTCCGGATTATAACCCAACAGGCTCATGTTGGCCACATCACTGCCCGGCTCCAGATTATCCGGCACCGTACTGAGCATCAGCCGTTCCCCCACCTGCGCCGCACGCCGCGTAAACGGCATCTCCGCCGCCTGCAAAGGAGTTTTCCCACCCAGTGATTCCACCGGATAATCACCCATTCCATCGCCCACCAACACAGCAAATTTCATAACCAAACCTCTTTTCAATGAAAACGGCAGCGTACAACATGCCCCTTCCACCGGTCAACCGGTTGCTTACTACATATTCATCCGGCTGCCTGTCGGGCTTTGCCCCGCCCTCCTGCCGTTGAACAACATGCGCAACCTCTCCGGAATGAAACGCGCCGGTTATGCCACTATTCTCAAACCCTTTGACACTATTCTCCACGATAACTCTTTTCTTCAACCCCGGCTCGATCATCCGTCGACAAATGATTTGCCCTTTTCGGTTGAAATCCGCTGGTTTGGCCCGATTTTCAGGTCGAAAGACCAAGTTGGCACACCCTTTGCTATGTATATAACGTGCGAAACGGATCTTTAACAATCGAGAGAGAGACTTGGGGAGGAAGCTGGAAAATCCTGACGGGTATACGCATTGAGGGCGTGATTATCCGGCCGTGTGCCGGGGGGCCGCGAAGGGGGGAACGGGCGTTCGAAAGAACGCCCGTTTTTTTTATGGTTTGCGGATGCCGAATTTTTTAATCCGATAACGCAGATGATGCAGGGCAATCCCCAATCGACGAGCCGCCGCGCTCTGGTTGAAGCCGGTCTCGGCCAGCGCCTCTTCAATGGCCGCTTTTTCCCGATCCCACAACGAGCCTGAAAGCACCTTCTCATCCGACTGGTTAACGGGGCTGCGCCGATCAGCCAGCGGAGAAATCGTCCGCAACTCTCTGGCGCCAATGACGGCTCCATCGGCCAGCACGGCGCAACGCTCCACCACATTCTTCAACTCCCGGATATTCCCCGGCCAGCCATAAGCCGCCAGGGCCGCCACCGCATCCGGCGCAAAGCGAATCGGCTGCGCCTTCATCTCTCGGGCGCAGCGCTCCGCAAAAAAGTCGAGTATGCCTGGCACATCCTCCAGATGCTCGCGCAAAGGCGGAATCACAATGGAAACCACATTCAGCCGGTGAAACAAATCCTCCCGAAACCGCTTTTCGCGCACCGCCTCCTCCAGATTCACATTCGTCGCGGCAATCACCCGCGCATCGGTGAACCGGCTCTCGGAACTGCCCAGCCGCTCATAACGATGCGTCTCGAGTACGCGCAGGAGCCGCGCCTGCACACTCCATTCCGCATCACCAATTTCATCCAGAAAGATCGTCCCGCTCTTGGCCAGTTCGAAGCGCCCGATACGCTGGGCGTGCGCCCCCGTGAAGGCGCCTTTCTCATGCCCGAACAATTCACTTGCGAGAAGATTCGGGTCCAGCGCCGCGCAATTCACACAGATGCAGGGGCGGTCCCGCCGATCCCCCGCACGGTGAATGGCATCAGCCACGACTTCCTTGCCACACCCGCTCTCCCCGGAAATCAACACGGTGGAGGCCGTTTGCCCCACCTTGCTCACCAGGCTCCAAACGCGCTTCATAGCCGAACTCCCGCCCATCCAAATGTCCGGCCGCACCGCCGCCGCGCGAAAGGCCTCCGCTTCATTGCGGCATTGCCCAAACGCACGCGCATTGTGAAGGGCCACTGCCGCAAAATTCGCAAAAATCGAAAGCAGATGCAGATCGCTCTCGCTGAAGGACGGACTCGCCCGCTTGTTGACCGCCTCCACCACGCCGATCAGACGCCCCCGGACCATCAAGGGAACCGCGAGCAGCGACTCTGTCGTTATGCCGGTTCGCCGGTCCACGCCCGCATAGTGAGAAGGCTCTCGCGATGCATCCGCCACCAGCACGGGCTCTCCCGTGGAAAGCACCTTGCCCACCACGCCGAGTTCCCTGTTGAAATGAATCTGCAACAACTCACTGGAGGCATTGCTGGCGCCGTAAAAATAGCACTCATCCGTGGCTTCATCGATCAAAATGACGGAACAGCCCTGCGCATCCAACACGGATGCCGCTTCCTTCACGATTTTCTGGATGATCGCCTTTTCATCCAACGTCCCCACCAATTCCGAACTGAGCTGCACCAACGCATCCATCTGCGCATCATTCATATCGTCCTGCCTCCGTCCATGCGCGGTCCCCTGCACCCGGGCTTGATCTGCGGTGTATGCGTGTTGCAAAACAGACGGGAAACCGCCACAAACATCAGCAAAGGATTGTCTGCGGCGAGCAGATCTCCCTGAATTTCACGCCGCACTATCTTTCCGCTGCCCACAATGCCTCGTTCCCCTTTCAGCTCACCCGCTATTCCGGACTCAACTCACGCAGGATCAGATCCAGTTGCTGCTGATCGCTTTCGGGTGTGTTTTCTTCGGGTTGCCGGACCGGCCTAACCTTTTGTTGTTCCTCCACGGCCGTCAGGGTTTCCATACCGGTTGGAACACCATCAGGTGCAGGCTGCACCACGGGCTCAACCGGCTTGGCAACATCCGTGGAACCCCACGACGGCCCGAGCGCCGGCCCTGCCTCGTCGGATTCCGAGAGAGTATCTTCTTCACTCGATTCCAGCAAAAGAGGATTCCCCTCCGCGTCCGAAGCGGTCAGCACCACAGGATCGAACGATTCTTCATCCCTCTCCACAGAAGCAATGATCCCCCCTCCCGCTTTCTCCTGTTCCAATCGGCTTTCCTCTTCATACAGCAAGTCATCCACCGGTATCGCCTCATTCGCCATCGGCTCGTAGAAAGGATTCTCCATGAGTTGCTCACGCCGTTGCCTGCGTTCCTCCATACGGGTGCGGCGGTCCGCCTCCTTGCGCTCTTCCTCTTCCTTCTTCTTGCGGGCCTTCTCTTCGCGTTTTTTGCGCGCAATGGCCTTGGGACCAGGCGTGGCAAGCGGGCTCTCCGACCAGCCGTCCGGCCAGGGCGTATCACCGGCACGCGTGGCGTTTTTCAGGCGGGCCGTTTCCGCACGCGCCTCTTCCGGGGTCATCAGCACATAGGGCGTAAGCAGGACCAACAGCTCCGTGCGGTAATCGTTGCGACTCTCGGAACGGAACAGGGCGCCCAGCAACGGGATGTCGCCCAGAATCGGCACCTTGCTGCGCGATTTGGACTCATCGGTCTGAATCAAACCGCCCAGCACAATCGTGGAACGGCTCTTCACAGCCACCTGCGCTTCCATTTCACGTTTGGTGATGATCGGCACATCATTGCCATCGATCTTTTCCGTTCCCTGCACATTGTTGGCCTTCTGTTTGATGGCCATCACCACAAGGCGCTCGGGATTGATACGCGGCGTCACCGTCAGTTCGATGCCGATATCCTTGTATTCATAATGGGACGTGTTGTTTCCCGTGTCGCTGCTCGTTGTGGTCGACGTCACAATCGGGCGCTCCTCGCCGACGATGATTTTCGCCTCGGTGTTGTCCGTGGTGAGAATCACCGGCGTCTGGAGAATGCGGGCGTGACGATCGCTCGAAGCCAGGCGGATGATCGCATCCAGATTCAAATCAAAAAACGTGGCGTAATAAGTCAACGCCCCGGCGCTCAGGTTCATGGCGCGACCGGTCAGAGCGGCGGCATCCTGAAAGGCCCCGGCATTATCCACGCGGGTCCCGCCCGCAAACGAAAAGACCGGCTGATTGACCGTCGCTCCCCCGCCGGAACCGTAGTTCTCCGAATCATACACCGTGACCGAGCGCTGCAACCAGTCAATGCCGTACTCCAGCTTGTCGTTCAAACCCACTTCCAGAATCACCGCCTCAATCAGCACCTGTGCAAGCATGATGTCCAACTGATCGATCACTTCCCGCAGCGCCGCAATATCCGCACGCCGCCCCATCAGCAGCAGCGAATTCGTCCGCTTATCCGCCAGAATTTTGGTGCTCGAGGAGAGCTGGCCGATCTTGGCCTTGTCATCGGCGGAGAGTTCGGGGGTCCGTTGATCGGCACGATCCTGCACATACTTCTGCAAGGCCGTCGACCGGGCATCCCCGACAGGGGCATTGGGATCGCTTGTCACACTCGTCGTCTTTTTATCCGACGTGGCCGCGCCGATAAAATCGTTCAGAATACCCGCAATTTCCTCGGCATCGGCGTACTCCATGGCCTCGATATGCACACTGATTTCCGGCTCCACCGGACGATCCAGCACCGTCACGATCTTATCAAAAAAAACAAAATTATTCGGGTCCGAGATCACCAGCAGAATATTCGTCCGGTCATCGGCAATCACCTTGACCTTGCCCTGGATAATTTCCTTGGGCGTGGAAGCTTCGCCTTCGCCGGCGGTCAACCCCGCATCAGCGGGCTGGCGGGACACCCCGCGGCGTGGACGTATCACCCCCGGCGGCGCCGTCACTTCCGAGGGCTGGGCCGCCTGCGGCGTCGAGCCTTCCTGCTTGCCTTCCTGCAAATCCGCCACAATTTCGTTCAGCTTTGCCGCAATCTTCCCCGCCTCGGCATACTGCACTTCATACACGCGCGTCTCGACCCGCGAAACCACGGGACGATCAATAAATTCCAGCACCTCAAGAATGCGCTGAATGTTTTGCGACGTATCCGTGATCAGCAGCGAATTGATGCGCTCCATGGGCTGCATTTTTCCGTAGCCATGCAGAAACTGCTGCACCACCGGCTGCGCCTCGGCAATGGTAAGGTAATTCAGCTCAATCATCTGGCTGATCAGCTCATCGGTATCCGGAAGTTTCTCTTCCGGAAGGAGCATATTGATCGGCATACCATCCTGCCGCGCCTGCGGAATCTGGATCACCTTGTAAAAACGCTCCCCCATGGGCACCAGCGTGATATTGTGCATCGCGAGAATCGCCGTCATGGCCGTCACCGCCTCTTCACGTGTCAGTTTCGACTGGCTCTTCAGCGTAATATTCGCATTCACACTGGGCGGAATAATCATCGTCCGGCGATCCGGATCCAGATGCTGGCTGTAGAAATTCAGCACCATTTCGAGCGGCGAATCCTTGAAGTTCAGCGAGACCTTTTGCTCGTTGTCCACCGTGGCATCTCCCGAAGGCTGACGCGCCGGCGGCGCCGGCATACCGGGCGGGACCCCCGGCGCCGAGGGCATGCGCGGGCGTTGCGCGGGGGCCGAAACAGGCGCCACCAGCCCGGCAATCAGCATCCAGACCAACAGGTTGACAGGCAGTGAGGCGGCGTGTTTTTTACGAAAACTGTTCATGGAATTCCGGGGTTGTTGGTCTCTGTATTCTGGGTTATCTCTTCACGACTGTATGCACAGTCCACGGTAAACGATCCTCTCAGCATCTCCGCCTCGCCGGACTTCGGCGAAACGGTCAGAAAACGGATGTCGAGAATAGCACCTTGCGCCTGGATCGTATACAGAAAACGCACCAGGGCTTCCAAGGTTCCTTCCCAGGTGCATTTAATGGAAACTTCATAGATTTCTCCCAGGCTGCGCTCGTCCTCCGGCTCCCGTTTGAGCAGCACCAGATTGCTGTCGCGCGCCGTATTTTCAATCATGCGCAAAAGGTCTGCCGTCACCCGCGCATCCCGCGAATGACTCGGCAACTGCCCCCGGAATTCCATCAAACGGTCCTCGTATTCGCTCTTCCGGCTGATTTCCCGTTCCGCCTTCAGGCGCTCCCGTTCCATCTGCCCCAGCGAGGCCTCGCGCTCGCGCAAAGCCGCCAGGCGGGGATCTATCCAACGATAGGAAAGCCAGGAAACCACCACGACCACCGTGATCCAAAGCAAGCCAAGCTCCCGGGTTGACACACGCATGGCTACTCTCCCCCCGGCAGTTTCAACTCAATCGAAAAGTCCGTGCGCACCCGATCACGATCACGCCGGCTGATAATGTTATCGGCAACCACATCGGTGAACAGGCCCGACTGCTCCGAGGCGGCAATAAAATCATGAATGGGCGAGGCCTCATCCGCCGTGCCCTTCAGGTTCGTTGAATCGCCCTTTTTATAATTCATGGCTGTCAGGTCCACGCCGGCCGGCAACCGCACACTCACCTCGCGCAGCACCTCGAGCGCCGAATAGGTGCGGTCGGAATACTGTTGCAGCGACTTGACCTTCGCCCGCAACTCGCGCGCAAGCACCGCCTGCTCCTGCAAGCCCGCATGTCCCGCCTGCAACTCATCCAGTTTGCTCACGCGAAGGTGCATGTAGACCATCAGCGCCACCATCAGCATCAGCCACATACCCACAAACAGCGCCGAAAGCATACCCAGCCTGCGTAACGCTCCCCGATACTGTTCATCGGCCAGCCAACCCAGCGGCGCCAGATTAAGCTGAGCAGGCCCCGTCGCCGCGCTCCGTCGCGCCAGCGCCTCAGGAAACGGTGGCAAATCCTCAAAACGATGATACTTCGGCGCCGTGCCGTGCGCCTCCTCGAGCGCCGCGCGGAAGACCTGCGGCACCTCCTCGTGACTCCACACATCCAGGCTCACTTCCTCCGCCGAGCCCCACTCCGCCTCCAGCGCCGTCAGCGTGAAGCGCACCTCATCCAGCAACTCCGCGCAATCCTCCGGCGTCTCAAACTGATCGCGCGTGCCCAACGACCGGAAAATCACCGGCTCGCCGTGATGGGCCACCAGCATCGACAGATCATGCGCCTCGAGCAACAGCAGCGTATGCCGCCCATGCGCCGAAATCAGCCCCTGTTCCTTCATGGCCGCCCACCACACCACCGCACGGCAATCCAGACGATGCAGAATCACCCCGCCGTGCCGCAACGCCGTGCCCAGCGTGGTCACCGGCTCCTTTTTCATCGCCGCAATCAATACGCGGCTGCGCCCCTCCTGCTGCGTGAGTATCTCAAAGGAAAACTGCGTTTGATCGGTGGGAAAAGGCGAAAACTTATCCACCTGCAATTCCACCATGGAGGCCAGTTCCGCCGCATCCTGCGAGGGCAGTTCCGTCACCCGCAACAACATACTCGAAGCCGGCAGAGCATAACCGCAAAGCCCTTCAACACCCGAAAGCGCCTTCTTCAGCGCACGCAGATTCTCCTCGGCCTTGAAATCCATCCCCT
Organism: Kiritimatiellia bacterium; assembly: GCA_028708815.1. GTDB lineage: Bacteria > Verrucomicrobiota > Kiritimatiellia > RZYC01 > RZYC01 > JAQVYB01. The sequence goes on from JAQVYB010000067.1 coordinate 7,698, forward strand.
CGGGGCCTACCGTCAACGTCGCTTGCCGGTGCTGTGTTTCCACCACGTCCAGCCGCTTTTTTTTGCGACGCACCACGCTCCAGGAGACCCCGGAACTGTCTATTTCCAAACCGGTTATAAGTGAACTGCCCATAGGTCGTGAAAGGTACGGAGACACCTTCCCCTTGTCAAGTTTACCGCCAACTATTCCATGAACTCTTCGCGCCAGAAAACCGGCTTCGGCGTATCACCGGTCATCTCCATGATGCACCAGATTCCCGCACGGACATTTCCCACCTCGCCCCGCGACACCACCCGCACATACTGCTTGTCCTTCACCGTGATTTTATCCCGTAATTCCGGCGAAAGGCCCGCCTCCGCGAGCACCGCATCCACCGATTCCCACCCGTCATCCCGCGTTCCCGCCTCCCCATCATCTCCCACACGCCCATCGATAATCTCATCCACCACCCACTCATCCATCCCCGGCAGCGTCATCAACACTTCCCTGCTCGCCGTATTCACATTGATCCGCCCATCACCCCAGGTGGTCAGATGACGCGCAATCCCCGTCATGGGAGCCGGATTCTCCTCCGTCGCCCGTTCCCCATAGACCACCTCCCGCGTGAACCCCTTGATCAGCAACAGTTCATCCACCGTATCCAACGGCGCATTCTTACACTCATATCCCGCATCCTCGTAAAAAGCATCATCCGATTCCGCGCCGTTGAGCTGGTGCTCGTCGCCCTCGTCCACCCAATCCGTAAAACAATCAATCAGTTCTCCCCAGTCATCCTCCGGCACCCCTGCCTGATCCAGCAGCTCCTCCCACTCCTCGTCCGTCAGCTTATTCACATTACGCCGCCCCTCCTCCGGCACAACATCCAGAAGAATCCTCCCGCGCCCCAACGGAATACTCATCCCGCTCACCGTCACACCACGCGAAAGACGAAGCGCATTATCCACCAGCGACTCATTCTCCTCACTCGACGCCACATCATCCTCCGATGCCTTTGCGCTCCGAACCAGCAGCATCCGCGCATACTCCACCCCGCCACGCGACAAATACTGCGCATGCAGCTTCTTCCGCTGATGCGACGTAATCCCCGCTTCGATGTGCATCTCAAACGCAAACCCGCCAATCAGCAGCGAAAGCAACAGCAGCACCCACAACGCCACAATCAACGCCGACCCCGAGGCCCCCGACCCCGCGCCAACACCGCCCAACCCCTTTTTGGAAAAGTTCCAACCATTGGAAAAATAAGACTCCCTCATGGTTTCGGCCCCTCTCCGCCCTTCGCGGGCGGCTGCCCCTGCGGACCATTAATCGCTCCGGGCTGGGCGCTTTCCTCGGGAGCCGACGTCACCGACCCACCCTTCTTCACCTCGGCGCTGCCCAGCGGTATTTCCACCACCCGCTTCAGCTCCACCGGATCGCCGTATTCTTCCAACGGGTCCAAAAAGATCGTGATCTCCACCAGGCGCGGCACCGCATTACTGAATTCCCATTCATCAATCCAGTCCTCTTCCTCCTTGTCATACACACGGCAATTCAGCCCCTTGACTTCCGTGGAAATATACCAGGGGTCCGCCTCGTCGAGTTCCTCCTCGTCCGCCAGGTGCGGATATGCCCGGACCGCCACCGCCGGTTCCCCCTCGTCGTTATTCTCCACCGTCACTTCCAGCCGGTGCAGCCCCTTGGCCAGCGGCGAATCCTTGGGCATGAAGGCCGTGCCCGAAGTCACCCAGCTGATCACATCGTTGTCATACGGACCATTACTCTGATCCTCCAGATGAAACCCATACTTCTCGGGCGCGGTATCAAAAAAAGCCGCGGAACGCAGACCGGACACCAATTGATCGAGCACAAAATCACCGTGATGCAGCCCTTGCAGCAGCTCACCCCCCCGACGCCACGCCTTGATCACGGCATTGAACGTGCCCACGATCATCGTCATCGCCGTCACCAGCAGCACCACGGCCACCATCAATTCCAGCAGCGTGAATCCTGATTGTGTATGTCTCTTTCCCATCATCCTTTATCCGATCCGAACTAGGGGGGGAACACGGACCCTCCCGCTATTCCCTGCTCGTCACCGTACCGCTCTTGCTTTCATCCGGGCTGTAAAGATACGTCATCACTTCTTCATAATTGTCCTGCCCATGATCGGACCAGGAAATGCGCAGGGCCAACCGAAAGAGTCCTGCGTTTTCATCATCGCTCTCTTCACTCACTTCTTCGAGTGTCCAGGAACCCTGATAGGTGCTGAAGGGGGCATTGAAGGACCAGCTTTCCGTATCGGCAGCCAGGGGTTCGTCTTCCTCGCGCTCCAGAAGGTACTCCTGCCACTTCATTTCCGCTTCGCCCAGCAGGCGACGGGTGTTTTCATAATTCTTTGCCTTGCGGGCCACCGCCAGACAGCGCGACGCCGCCGCCACGAGTCCCGCCAGCCCTATCCCCATAATCGCCAGCGCCATCAGCACCTCAATCAGAGTCAGGCCAAGCTTGCCCCGGCGTGCTTTTCTTTGTGCTCGTATGGTTGTATTCCGCATGACATCAGTTCAGAAATTCCACAGCCGATTTCCCGGAAAGGGGGTCCACGGTCATTTGCATCCGCTTGCCCCGATCGTCTTCCAGTTCAATTTCGTAGGCATCGCACATACCGTTCGGATAATACGAAATGTAGTAGATGCCTTCGACTTCCTGCACGTCGTCCTCTCCCGTCCCGCGCACCTCGAGAATGCTTACCCCTTCGGGCAGACTATGGCGGAGCAGCGAAGTAACAGAGGCCTCGCCGGCCTCCTGCCCGCTCCCATCGGGCTCGCTCAGAAACTTGTCTTCCTCCCCACCTGTAGCGATGGAGACCACCTCGCAGGAGTTCAGCTCCGAATCAAACAGCAGCGACGTCTGCACCTGCTGCAGCACGGCCACACTGCGGGCGTAGCGGCTGGCCATCACCAACGTGCGACCCGAAGTACGCAGCTTGGCCCCGCGAAAAGAACGGGTGAACGAAGGAATCGCCACGGCCATCGTGATCATAATAATGACCACCACCATCAGCACTTCGACCAGCGTAAAGGCGCGCCGATTCAAACCATCCGCCTTATTTGCCCGCGTTTTGCAGCGTAATTTCACTACCGCCCGGCGCACCCGATGACTTGAGGGTGAAATTGTTCTGCTGCGGAGCGTAAATAAACTCGTTGCCCCACGGATCTTTCGGAAGGCCCTGCTTCAGATAAGGCCCGTGCCAATCCGGTCCCGAACCTGTGACCAGCTCGTTCAGCGAAGCCGGATAGTTTCCGCTATCCACTTCATACATATCCAGCGCCAGTGAAATCGCCTGCAAACTGGCCCGGCAGGCACTCTCCTTGGACTGCCCGATACGACCGGAAAACTTCGGCACAGCCACCGCCGCAAGAATACCGATAATCACCACCACCAGTAGAATTTCAATCAGCGTAAAACCCGCCGTCGCCCGCTGAACCGTCTCTCTTTTTTCATTCATAGCCACACTCCTTTTTCGTCTGTCCTGCTGGAAAAGTAAACTACCTCAAACCCGTCTCTCTTGAAACAAGATTCTATGCGACATTTTATCGCAGGTCTCCTCCTAAAGAAGAATAGACCCATCATCCCGGACAACATCTATCGGATAAACCCGCATCCAACGTCACTCGGAAAAGACCGTCACGTACCGCCTCTGCGTTTAGGTGCATCGCACAAACGGCCAATCGTCTGATTGGCAAAGGGTATACTAAACCGCAGAGGCGCCCCGGAAGAACGGCCCGGGCGTTTTTTCTGGACTTCAGCAGGCGGGGGCATAGGTTTGTTTCCGGGTGAACATTGAGAACAGGCCATCGCCTGAATTCGGTTCCGCTCTGAAAACCGCAGCTCTTTGTTGTTAACGCACATCATGCAGAAAGGCCGCAACCATGAACTGTCCAACCCGCGCATCCACCCTCCTGCACAAGCTGATGACCCGGAAGTATCCGGAACTGTTCAAGGCCAATCAGGCGGATTTGGACCACTCCGACTATCCCCCCAACACCACATCCCTGCTGGAACCGGCGCTTGAATACGATGCCGGGACCACCGCCGATCTGGTCATCCATAATGCCCGGCTGGGAACCGGCGGCGAGGCAACCATCCGGCATATCGCCATAACCGGCAACACCATCACCCAGGTGGGAACGGCGAAAGAAATCGCCGCCGTAACCGGCCCTGACACCCGTATCATGGATGCGCAGAACCAATCCGTTGTTCCCGGCTTTACCGACTCGCACCTGCACCTGGCCGTCGCCATGCAACGCCTGCGGGCCTGCGATGTGGAAGAGGTGAAAACGGTTGATGCCTTCAAGGCACGCATCACCGAATTCGCGCAGCAACGCGCGGATGAAGACGTGCTCTATGTGTTCGGGTTGCACTATTTCGACGATCCGATCATCCCCGCCGAAACCTGCCGTCACATGCTGGATGAACTGGTCAGCGACAAACCGCTGCTCGTCCATGCCCACGACCTTCACACCGCCTGGGCCAACACCAAGGCCCTTGAAGAAGCGGAATTACTGCATACCATGCCGCCCTTCCCGCATCTGATTGAAGAACTGGATTTAGAGGAAAAAATGGTTCTCGGGGCCGACCACATGCCCTCCGGCGAATTTCGCGAACCGGAAGTCTGCTACTTCGTAAGCGGCCCTCTCGAAGCCAAATTCCCACAGACCATCGAAAAACAACTCGATGATCTGGAAACCGTCTGCCACACGCTCGCGGCATTGGGTATTACCGGCGTACACCGCATGGCTCTGGCGCAACCTGCCGAGGATGTCGCATTTCTTCTCCTGCTCGTTGAACTCGAGCAGCGCGGACGCCTGCCCATCCGTGTCGGCACCTCTTTTTCCGCCATCGCCGACAACCACATGCTGCCGGATGTCCTGCGGGCCCACGAAGCACGTAACGCATTAATCAAGGCACGCCGCCGGGAACTAAGTGCCGAGGAACTTCATGATGCCCTCGTGGACCTGCTGCAACAGGCCGGTGGGGGCCGCCACGACACGCTGCATGAAAAAATCGACTCCAAAAAAGAACCTCTCCACCCGGACCTTCCCAAAATCCATGATCTGTCCGCACATATCCGCGATGTGGTCCACCACACACACATTCGCCGGCACCTTGAACGCACCAATCCCCATCGCCATGAAAGCATGCCCAACCACCTGAACGACCACTCCAAAATCCGATGCGATACCGTTAAAATCTTCATGGACGGAATTATCGAAAAAGACACCGCATTCCGACTGGACCAACCCCCCACACAGGGAATCCCCGAATTTCACCAGCATGAGCTGGACACCCTGTTGGAAATGGCCGACAAACTCGGCCTTCAGGTTGCCGCACATTCCATTGGTGACGGCTCTGTGCGTTCCATGCTCGATGCCATTTCCCGCGCACGAAAAGCCAACGAATCCGTCGATCAGAAACGCGGACACCAAATCCCGCACCGCATCGAACACATGGAGACCTGCAATCAGCAGGATCTCCCGCGCTTCGGCAAAGAACATGTTATCACCTCCATGCAACCGTTGCATGAACGTCCACCGCTTACCCTGTGGCATAAACTAGTACCCAAAGAAGAATGGAACACCGCTTTTGCCTGGAAAGAAGCCCTGCAGGAAGGAGCCGTCCTGGTATTCGGAAGCGACTGGCCCATTGTGTCCTGCGATGTCCGGCTCGGAATCAACCACGCCGTCATGCGCACACCCTGGTACGAAGGAGCCCGGCAGCAGGCCGTCAATCTCAACGAAGCACTCGATGCCTACACCCGCGGCGCGGCCTTTACCGAATATTGCAGCCGTATTAAAGGGGCCATTCAGCCCGGCATGCTCGCCGACATCACCATCCTGTCCGGATCAATCGATGACCTGCAGCACGAGAACCCGGATATTGAAATCCGCCGGACCATCTGCGACGGCCAGGTCACCTACGAGGCCTGAAAAAGTTTTCAGTCTGTTTTCTTCACGTTGAACTGAAGATCATACAGGTATTGGTAGTGCCCACCCTTCGCCATCAATTCGGCATGTGAACCGGACTCTACGACGCAACCCTTGTCGAGCACGATGATCCGGTTGGCCTGCGCAATGGTCGAAAGACGATGGGCAATCGCAAACACCGTGCGATGCGCCATCAATTCATCCAGCGCGGCCTGCACCTGACGTTCCGACTCCGTATCGAGTGCGCTGGTGGCTTCATCCAGAATCAGAATCGGGGGATTGCGCAGCATGGCCCGGGCGATGGCCAGGCGCTGACGCTGCCCGCCGGAAAGCTTGGCCCCCATCTCGCCGATCACCGTATCGTAGCCCTGCTCCATGCCCAGAATGAACTCATGCGCGTGCGCCTTGCGGGCGGCCTCTTCAATCTGTTTGGGTGTCACGGAGTCCGATCCATAGGCGATGTTATTGGCCACCGTGTCGTTAAAAAGAATCGATTCCTGCGTGACCATGCCGATCTGACGGCGAAGAGACTTCACGGTATAATCGCGCACGTCCCGCCCGTTGATCAGCACCGCACCGGAAACCGCATCGTAAAACCGTGGAATCAGACTGATCAACGTGGTCTTCCCCGCACCCGAACTCCCCACAAAGGCAATGCACTCCCCCGCGCGCGCCGACAGATTCACGCCCGAAAGGATCTCGTTCTGCTCATACGCAAATCCAACATCCCGAAATTCCACGCGATCAATCGGTCCGGCGAGTTCCACCGCGCCGGGACGATCCGTCACCGAACAGGGCGTATCCAGTATCTCGAAAATACGATCGGCCCCCGCCGAACTTTCCTGAATCCCGATGTGAATCCGGCTCAGTTTCTTGGCCGGTTCATACATCGCCACCAGCGCGGCCGCGTAGGCAATGAGCTGATCACCCCTCATCCCGCTCCATTTCGCATACAGAAAAACCAGCGCCAGACCGATGAGCGAAATCGTCACGATAATCGGCTCCACGGCCGAGCGCGCCTTCGCCACACGCATCAGACGCGAAAAAACACTCCGACTGCGTACGCGAAAACGCTCCTTTTCATACTCTTCCATGCCGAAGGCCTTCACAATGCGCACCCCGGCGATCGTTTCCTGCAGAATCGTCACCAGGTCAGCCAGCTTTTGCTGCCCTTCGCGCGAGGCGCGGCGCACCCGCCGTCCGAACAGCGCCACCGGCACAATGCAGATGGGAAACAACACCAGACTCGCAATGGAAAGCTGCCAGTTCAGATACATTAAATAGCCAATCATGAAGATCAGCACGAAGGGTTCGCGAATCAAATCACCAATCACATTGGAAACGGCCCGCTGCACCATCATCGAATCGTTCGTCGTTCGGGAAATCAACTCGCCGGTCCGACTCTGCGTGAAATAATTCAGCCCCAGATCGTGAATGTGCCCAAAGGTTTCATTGCGCAGGTCCATCACCACGCGGTTCCCCACCCATTCCACCAAATACTTGCTCGTGAAATCACCCACACCCCGAAGTACCGCGAAAAGCGGTAGTGCCGCCGCGATCAACACCACCTTCCACAGATCGAGATCAGAGGTATCGCCCAGATTCCTGAAATTGCGCTCAAGGGCCACCACGATGCCCGCGGTTGAACCGCCGAACAGGATGCCGCAGAAGATGCCGACGGCCAGACGCGCCTTATATGGCACAGCATACGCCATGAGCTTTTTATACGTCTGCCACTCTTCGCCCGTCATTTTTTTGCGTTTCGCCATAAAGGATTACCTGCCTCGCGGATGCGCGACGAGAGACCGTCCGCTTCGTCCGTCGCTGTGTTTTTTTGGAGCGCGCATTAAACCACAACGTACAAACGGCGGCAAAGGTTTAATATCGTTATCCATTTGATCCCCCACGCCCGCCGTGTTACGTTGCGCCCACTCAAACAACACCCCTTTATTACGGAGACTGATTACAACCATGAGCAAAAAACAACTGCCCTGCACCGAAGCGCAACTTGCCGCTATCGCCAATACCCATCCCACCCCGTTTCATCTTTACGATGAAAAGGCCATCCTCGCCAATGCCCGCGAACTCAAAGCCGCCTTTGCCTGGAATCCCGGGTTCAGGGAATACTTCGCCGTCAAGGCCACCCCCAATCCCTTCCTCATCAAACTCCTGCATCACGAAGGATTCGGCGTCGATTGCAGTTCAGGCGTCGAACTCTCACTGGCCGAACGATGCGGAATCACCGGCGAAGAAATCATGTTCACCTCCAACGACACCCCCGCCGAAGAATTCCGACAGGCCGCACGCCTCGGCGCCATTATCAATCTCGACGACCTTTCACACATCGCCTACCTCGAACAGGCCTCCGGACTCCCCGAACTGATCTCCTTCCGCTACAATCCAGGCCCCCTCAAAGAAGGCAACTCCATCATCGGACATCCCGAAGAAGCCAAATACGGCCTCACCCGAGCGCAGCTCTTCGAGGCATACAAAACCTGCCGCGACAAGGGTCTCCGCCGCTTTGGAATCCACACCATGGTCGCCTCCAACGAACTCAATCCACAGTATTTCATTGATACCGCCGAGTTGCTCTTCGAACTCGTGGCCGACCTATCCAAAAAACTCGATATCCGTTTTGAGTTTGTGAACATCGGCGGAGGCATCGGCATCCCCTACAAACCCGAGCAGCAACCGGTGGACCTCCAAACGGTCAGCAACGGCATTCGCGACCACTATGAGCACATCATCACGGCCGCCGGACTCGACCCGATCAACCTCTTCATGGAAAACGGACGCATGATCACCGGCCCCTACGGTTGGCTCGTCTCCCGCGTTCTCCACATCAAGGACACCTATAAAATATTTGTCGGACTCGATGCCTGCATGGCCAATCTGATGCGGCCCGCGCTCTATGGAGCGTATCATCACATCACCGTGGTCGGAAAAGAACACCTCCCGCACGAGGTCCTCTGCGACGTCACCGGGTCCCTCTGCGAAAACAACGATAAATTCGCCATCGATCGTCCGCTCCCGCCCGTCAAACCGGGCGATCTCGTGGTCATCCACGATGCCGGCGCGCACGGACACGCCATGGGCTTCAACTACAACGGAAAGCCACGCTCCGCCGAACTGCTCCTGCGGTCCAACGGCAGCCTGCAACTCATCCGACGCGCAGAAACCGAAGCCGACCTCTTCGCCACACTCGATTTCGACGACCTGAAACGCTTCAAAGTCTAGCACCCCGCGGGCATCGAAGCACTGCTCGGTCACAGAACATCCCGGAATGGCCAAATGCGCAACAGCCTGAAGGAGCATTAAAGCAACGCCATCGCCCGATCCCTGCGGCCACGGCGCGCCGTCCCGATCAGACATGTGGCCGATTCATGCGTTATAGCCGGCGATCGGCACGCAGCGTTTTATTTCACCCACGCATCACACCGCCGGCCAATGTTATAGACAAGATTGCTGTAAAAGAACGCATAGTCGTATCGGTGATAACATTCCTTCCCCATATTCATATTCAACAGATCAACGATGGCCGGTGTTGGAACCTGCAAACCTCCGTCCGCATTGATTTGCGCCGATGTAAAATACGGCATGGTCGTCACCGAACCATCGTTCAGTTCAATCACCGCACAGCGATCCAGATCAGCCGGGGCATTTCCCGGCGAATCCGTCCACGTCAGCGGGTTCACACACCGGGCTCCGGCACGCAGGGTTGGTGATTGGCCGCCCGCGCCAACGGTGTTCCAGGTAATCAGCCCACCGAGTTGGTCGGGTGTCACCGCCAGCGGCAGATTAAAAGCCTCCAGATCTTTGTCCGTAAACGTCCAGCCGATCAGGTACGCCGCCACCAGTTGATCGTTCGGGATCAGGTCGCGGTGTTCCGCGAAAACGGAATGCAGCATATCGGAGCCCTGACTGTGCGATGCGAGAAAGAAAGGCCGTCCGTTGTTGTAATATTTCATGTAATGGGCAAAGGCATTGAACACATCCTGAAACGCCACATCGAAATAGGGCTTACCATCTTCATCCGACATCCCCAGAACGTTTATCGACATCTGGCGATAGCGGGGAGCAAAGATATTACAGCGCTCCTTAAACACGGAAACCTGACTGCGCACCGTGGCATCCGTTTCCTGACGGTTTTCAGGATCATCCAGCGAAGCATTCATACCCATATTCGTCGTGCCATACGTGGTGGGATGCACAAAAAAGACATCAAACGGCTTATCCGGAACAGCACTGCGCATGCTCCAGTCGCCGTCCGTGCTGTAATCGGGAACTCGATGTGCGGTGGCAGGCAGTTGATCTGCCCAACAACAGACTCCTGCCGCAAGCGCCAGCAAACAAACCGCAAGAAACGATACACGCATTCTGTTCATTTTTTCCTCCTGATCGCTGCATGATTTGCACTCCCGCATAAACGCAGCATTTTTCAACGTATCACACGAGGATCACCGCAAAAGGAAAAAGACCAACGAATTGAGGACGCGAAAAATCACGTCGGCACAGATCACCCCTGACATGGCCATTCAACGGGCCATGGAATTCCTTCGAGGCTCAAAACGCCCGCGAACACCCGGTTTGGTGATTTTTTGGATCGCCTTCCCCCGAAAAAAAGTAAAAATGATCGCTCGTGGACGGATAAAACATGCTTAATGGGGAGAGGTAATTCATGAACGCAAATCGTATCGCACTTCACATGGCTTTTGTTTTTTTAGCAGGAGCGATCTTATTTGGCACGGGCCAGATTTGGTCGTTGCGCAATGCAACCCGTTTTGGAATTTCCATCGATGAATTGGGCGGCGACCTCTCGCCGGAGCGCCTTGAGGAACTCGTGAATCAGGCCAAAGCGCTACGCTCTCACGCCCGGACGGGCCACCTGCTTGAGATCATCGGAATGTGTATCGCCTGCCCGGCCTATCTTGGATTGATCTTCCTTTCGACCAGAAGCAGATGGACGCCCTGGATTTTCAAGGGCATTCTTTGGTTGCCGGCTGCGGCGGTGTGTGTCGTCGGCATCAGGATGTTTCCAATCAATGCCCCGCTGGGTATTATGGCTGTATTCATGGCCCTTCTGCTTATACTCCCCAACGGGCTGATCACAAAGAACGCGGGGAGCTTTATCGGCTATGTGGCTGTCATCCACATGCTCCTTTTCCTCTGGTTTTATTCAGCCGTATTCCGAATGATTGAAATCGGCTTTCACATACGCCCTCTCTCACTGTTGCTGGCCATCTGCTCCGTCATATCCAGCGCGGTTCTTTTATCTTCCGGGGCGTTCTATGCGAGAAAACACCCCGACAGTCTTCTGGCTAAATGGGGAACGTGCTATCGCTGGATGGTGATAATCACCGTAGCCATCTCCAGCGGGTTATACGCTCTGGCCTCCACGGCGGAAACCATCGCCAGACACCGGGAAGAAATACTCAGCAACAAGGTTCTTAACTCCATGGATGTGTATGTCGAAAATCTGCGGACGCTGGACGGACGGAAGAATGTCCCGAAAAAGGTCCAATGATTGGAATTGCTTCGAGGCTAAAAATGCCCGTGAACCCGCTGTTTGGTGATTTTTTCGGATCCCCGTTGCCTCAAAACGCTCAGAGCCCCTCGCATTCGGACGTGATGGCACAAGGGTGTAGATCGGACATTCCTGTCTGATCAGTGTGATGAAGAACGCAGGCAGGAATGCCTGCGCTACAGGATGCGGTGATTCAAAAAACACTTGCCCCTTCCCTCAAAGAGGCGTATATACTTCGTATATTCAATCATGAGGAGATTAAGCGATGATAACCACTGTACAAAAATGGGGAAACAGCCTTGGGATTCGAATTCCAATGCCTATAGCTCGCGAAACACATCTTCATGCCGGATCATGCGTGGATGTTCGTGAGGAAAATGAAAACGTTGTAATAGCCCCAATCAAGCAGCCCGGTTTCAGGCTGGATGAATTACTTAAAGGCATTAACAAAAACAATATCCACCAGGAGTCCGATTTCGGCGCTGCTGAAGGCAAGGAGATTTGGTAATGCCCCATACGCCTGACCGGGGAGATGTAATCTGGCTTCAATTCAACCCGCAAAGCGGCCACGAACAGGCAGGGCATCGCCCTGCTCTTGTTCTTTCACCAAAAGAATATAACCGTTTGGTTGGCTTGGCTCTGGTCTGTCCTATAACGAGTAAAATCAAAGGTTATCCTTATGAGGTTTGCGTCAACGTCGGTGACGTTAACGGCGTGGCCCTATCCGATCAGGTAAAAAACCTGGATTGGAAGGCACGAAATGCACGTTTCCTCGGGAAAGTGCCTTATTCCGTTATTGAAGAAGTCAGAGAAAAGCTGCACACGCTGATTTAATCTTTACTCTGTTTAATCACCGTTCGCCGGGATGCTCGGTGTAGGTGGTCGGACCTTCCGGCCAGGCGGTGGTATCCAGCCACTCTTTCGGATAGCCGATTTTATCGTTCAGCTT
>JAQVYB010000224.1 GCA_028708815.1 Kiritimatiellia bacterium
TTCACAACGGGCGGCTCCGGAACCGGCATAGTCAGTTACGCCGTCCTGTCGGGCCCCGGCGACATCCAAAACCTGACGCAGCTCTCCATGATGTCCGGCTCCGGCATGGTACAGATCACGTCGACCAAAGCCACCGATGCGATGTATGCCGCACAAACCGTCACGGCGCAGGTCTCCTGCGCACGCGCCGATCAAACCATCACCTTCCCGGCCACCCCGGATCAACTCATCACCAACATCCTGACGCTGAACGCAGAAGCTCAATCTCTGCTCCCGATCACCTATGCCGTACTCTCCGGTCCCGGCTCGCTCAGCGGCCCAATCCTCTCTTTTTCCGCCACCGGGCGTGTCGCCGTCACCGCCGTTCAAACCGGCAACACGAACTGGAATCCATCGGTTATTCTGACCAATGCCCTACAGGTTTTTCCCATTCTCCCGCAACTGACCACCCGCCCCGCCGGAACGATTGATCAATCCAGCTTTGATGCAGGCGGAATCATTTCGTTTGACGGCGGTGCGCCCGTCACCCAACGCGGTATCTGCTGGGCCACCCACGCCACCCCAACCATCCATGACTCCATCACGCACGACCATCTCGGCGCGGGTTCCTTCCAGAGCACGGCGCGCGGGCTCGATCCATCCACCACCTACGCCTTCTGTGCCTATGCCATAAACGAAGTCGGCATCCGTTACGGCGACATCCTGTACATCACCACCTCCAACGCCCCCCCGCCACCGCCTCCGGTGACCTATACCTGGAACGGATGGAATTCCGACCGCTGGGACGATGCCGACAACTGGGGCGGATACGTCATGCCTCTCTTTTCCAACACCGCCTGCTTCTACGAAAGCGGCGCATCCAACCGAACCATTGACCTGAACGGAATGCGCTCAGTGCAGGCCATCCGTGTGCTTTCCAACGCGACAAAGTCCATTACCCTTTTCAACGGTTCGCTCATGCTCACCAACGAATCCGCCGTGCTGGCCACCTCCACAGGAATGCTTACGTTTGCCGATACAGTGATCGCAACCAGCCTGCTCATCGAAAATGACGGCTCCCTGATTCTTTCGGACGGGCTGTATGCCGACGGATCTGTTTCCAAGTTAGGCGCCGGCCCGCTCACCCTTTCCGGCAGCAGCCAGATCAAGGGCTCCTCCACCATCCGGCAAGGCATTCTATACGCGGAGCAAACCATCGTACCGAGCAATCAGGTGGTCATCTGCGAAGGCGCCGCACTCGCCATCGGCGCCACCAACGCCCTCGCCGCGACGAGCCTGACCATCACCAACTACACACCGGCATCCCCCTCCCTGACCCTCCACGGCACCCTGAACATCGACCTATACAGCAACACCTGCGACCACCTCAACCTGGGCGCCAATCAACTCATCCTCGGCAGCAACAGCCTGCTCAACGTCACACTCTACGCAGGGCGCCTCAACGAAACCGGTTCCTATACCATCGCCACATTCAACGGCATCACCGGAACCTTTGCGCGCGTTAACGGATTGACCGCGCACATCCTCAACATCTCCAGCAATGCCATCACCCTCAGCCCCTCCTTCGTATGGGATGGCAATTCCTCTTCCAACTGGAGCGACTCGCAGAACTGGACCAATTCCACCGGCGTGACGCCCGGTCCGGAAAACGATGCAGGGTTTGTCAGCACCACCAACAATCTCGTGATCAACATAGATACCAATCCCTCCGTGCGCAGCATGCGTGCATCCGGCGAAGGATCAATCACACTCAGCGGTTCAGGCCAAACCATCATTCTCACCAACCAGGCATTGCAAAGCGGTTCCAGCCCCGCCCTCTCCGCGCAGGACGCCACCCTCGTGATTCAATGCGACATTCAAACCATACCCGGCGCACGCTTCACGGCCCTGCAGTCCTCCACAAACTCATCCTCCATACGCATTGAAGGAACCATCGCGCCCGCCACAGAGAGCGGAAACCTCGTGCTGGATGGAAACGGCAGCATCCATCTGGCCGGAACCAATCTCTTCGGAAGTGCCTCCAATGCACTCGAAATCAGCGGCGCCAACGTCTACATCTCCGAGGCCCGCTCCCTCGGCGCCCCCGAAACGCCCATCCTCTTCACCAACAACGGAACCCTGCACATCACCAACTCCATGAGCCTCGATTACTCCATTCATCTTGCCGGCAATGGAAACATTAACATCTCCGGCACCAACACCCTGCGCCTGACCAACGGCATTTCCGGGGCGGGCACACTCCATTTCACCGGAAGCGGAACCATCATCCTCAGCGCGTCCAACCTCACCGGCGGCGCGGCAATCAACTGCGATGCCCTTGACCTCCAAGGTACGCTCAGCGGCTCCGACACCATCGCCATTCAGGCGCCGGCCACCCTTCGAGGCAACGGAAGAATCATCCTCCAATCCTCAACCCATGTCCTCTGTATTGAAAGCGGCGCACGCTGCGCCCCCGGAAATTCCGTCGGCATCCTCACCGTAAACGGCTTCATGGCCGTAGACGGAACGCTGGACATCGAAATCGAAAACTCCTCCAACGACGTCATCCGCGTCCGCGACACGCTCACGATCAACCCCGGCGCCGTGCTCAACCTGATCGGCACGCCCGACAACGCCTCCACCTACACCTTAACCACGCACGACTCCCGAAGTGGATTCTTCACCACCGTCAACATCCCGCAGCACTACACCCTGGACTACTCTGCCACCCACATCGCACTCGTTCCCGGAAGCGGCGCCCAACTGGGAGAAACCAACATCCTCCGCGAAGGATCAGCCCTCACCGCAACCCTCGAGGTGTCCAGCAATACCGCATGGTCCGCCATCAGCACCTCGGACTGGGTCACCATCACCTCCCCCACCAACGGACGCGGACCCGCCATCATTCAGATCCTCGTAGCCCCCAATGAACACCTCACCCGCAAAACCATCCTCTGGATTGCCGGCTTGCGATATCTGATCAACCAGCAACCCGACCGCGCCGTGCCCCTCGACTTCGATGGCGACGGCCGCGCCGACATCGCCGTCTATTCGCCTGAACAGGGCATGTGGTACATTCTTCAATCCAGCCTGAACACCGGTCGCACCCAAGCCTGGGGATGGGAAAAAGCCTGGCCGACGCCCGGCGATTATGATGGCGACGGGCTGGTCGACATCGCCGTATACATTCCCGAATCCGGCGCCTGGTACATCTGGCAAAGCGCAACCCAAACCCCACGCACCCAAGCCTGGGGATGGAACGAGGCCCAACCCGTACCCGCCGACTACGATGGCGACGGCATCGCCGACCTTGCCGTATATGACCCCACATCCGGCGCATGGCACATTTGGCAAAGCGCAACCCAACTCCCGCGCCTCCAATTCTGGGGGTGGGACGACGCCCAACCCGTACCCGCCGACTACGATGGCGACGGTATCGACGACCTTGCCATATACGCCCCCGCATCCGGCATTTGGAACATCTGGCAGAGCGCAACCCAAACCGCGCGCATCCAATCCTGGGGATGGGACAAGACAACGCCCGTCCCCGCCGATTACGATGGCGACGGCCTCACCGACATCGCCGTATTCTGGCCCGAACAGGGCATGTGGTACATCTGGCTTTCCGATGCGTCCCTCAACCAGGCTATGCCCTGGGGATGGAATCAAACCTTCCCCGTCCCCGCCGATTACGATGGCGACGGCAAGGCGGACTGCACCGTCTATGCCCCGCAACCCGGCATCTGGTACCTCTGGCAAAGCGCCACCCAAACTCAGCGTTCCCAATCCTGGGGTTGGAATGAAGCCGAACCGCTGCGCTAAGCGGCGCGAGCCCGGTGAAGGAAACAATCCTCACGCGACACAAATCCCGTGCCGCTCGGCGAACACCACGCAACAAAAACGGGAAGCCCGCAGTTCACCTTTTCCAACCATTGGATTACGAACGGCTATTGGCCGTGAGAAAGGGCTGTCCCGAAAAGGCAGCTCCCGGAGGGACAAGTCGGTTTTCCGACGCAGCAAACTTTTCAGATGTTTTTTCCAATCGTTGGAACTTTTTGGGTTCTTCCGGATATTTCTTGAGCACTCGGCATTGTATTCAAGGCAAAGCGATGAATGAATGTGGCCCCTAAAATCGAGTTTGCGCACAGGATTTCGGCTCATAGAGCCAATCCCAAACGGAAATCCATTCGTCGTATCGGTCTGTCCCTATGCAACCCACGACAGGTCAAAACAAGCGGGAAAACTACTCATCCACAGTACTTTTCACTCATTAGGGAGCGGCATGGGCTCCATGCCAGGCAGAGAGCAAGAGGGAGCACCCGCGGACCGCAGGCGCTCCCTCTTTTGGACGGCGGCGGGCTTGCGATCCATCGTGCCGATCAGGCAATCGGCGCTCCCGGGAAAGCCCTTTTTTCGTCCGTTTTGATGGTTTTGACGGAATTTTCGGCATTTTTCTCGATTTTTGGCCCGTTTTAGGCCGTTTTTTGGCATCTTCGACGTTTTTTATGCCATTTTTCGTCCAAAATCCTTTCTCTTTTTGGACGGCGCGTGCTTGCGATCCATAGCCTCGGCGAAGGATGGGCTCACGCGCCTTAGGCGGCAGAGGCCTGCCACCCTCCAGGAAATCCGCTTAAACGCGGCTTGTTTGACTCAATCGGCGGGATGTTGTTGACGATGTTATTCGTTGCTTTCTTCATTCGTTGGAATCATTCCTCTATAGGCCCCAGGTGCCCGCGGGCCGCGGGCGCTCCCACTTGCCTCATGCTCCGTGTGCTCTGTGATCTCCAGTGACTGAAAGGAACGGGTGGTTCACTTCTTTTTCTACCACTCGCTTACTGCTTCGTTAAAGCTTTGCAGTACGAG
>JAQVYB010000068.1 GCA_028708815.1 Kiritimatiellia bacterium
GCCACGCTTTGAATATTCGGATAACTCCTGCTCAGCAACTCCAGATAATGCGGATCAACAGATGCAATGGATGCGCTATTCGTTTTCATGCGGCATAATCTAGCCGCACGCCTGCCGTTCTTCCAGCAAGAAATCAACGCACGCCCGGGACCGGATGAATAAAGAGCAAAAAGCCTTAGAAGATACGAAAAATGATCAGCTCTTAACTAAATAGCAAGCGGAGAATATCAGGCCATCCGCCAATGCGCCAGCGTGGCCCGTGCGCCGCCTTTGCTGATATCCGGAATGATCTGCAATTCCAAGGCCCTGACGTCGGACAACGTCACGCGATAATCTTCGGTCTGCGTGGTGTTGCCCGAGGGACTGAAGTTCCATTGCTGCCGCACAATATCGTTATAACCGGACTCGCCGCCTTTGGACCAGCGCAACACGAATTCCTGAGTGCGCTCGATTTCCGCCTCCTGAAAACACAATTGGATGTGCCGAAGCGCCTGCGGCTCATGAAAAAGCAGGCGAATGGTCTGCGGGCCGGACGCATCCGCACGCCACCCGTCGCCCTTCCCCGGAATCAGGGCCGCTTCGATCGGATGCGCCGGGTCTTCCGACTGCAGTTCGACCTGCGCCAATTCCTCCACGTTCAACCAGGCGTCCTGTTCAGGCGAGGTCTCGGTTTCTCTCGGCTCAATAATGCGTTTTTTCATGCTCGTCCTCTTTTCGGTTATGTCGTTGCGAGTCGTCTTCAGGTGCGGGTCTTTCCTTGGTTGGCGACCGCCTCGGACGCCTTTCGTATCTCCTCCGGATTGCCCAGATAGCGATGGTCCAGAAGCGACAGATTTTCATCCAGTTCATACGCCAATGGGACGCCGGTGGGAATATTCAGTTTCAGCACTTCGTCTTCAGAGAGCCCTTCAAGAACCATCGCCAGCGCACGCAGACTGTTCCCGTGCGCGGCAATCAGCACCCGTTTTCCCTGCCGCAGTTCCGGCACAATAATCTTCTGCCAGCACGGCAAGACCCGCGCCACGGTGTCCTTGAGTGATTCCGCACAGGGCCAGGCCGGCGGGCCGAAGGGTTGATAGCGCGGATCATGCTTCGGGCAGCGTTCATCATCCGGCTCAATCGGCGGGGGCGGAATATCGTAACTGCGCCGCCAGATATGTACCTGCTCATCCCCATACTTCGCCGCAGTTTCCGACTTGTTGAGTCCCTGCAGCGCCCCGTAATGCCGCTCGTTGAGTTCCCAATGCCGATGCACCGGAATCCACATACGATCCATTTCATCGAGCACGATCCAGAGCGTACGAATGGCCCGCTTCAGCAACGAAGTAAAGGCCATATCAAAAACAAACCCCTCGTGCTGAAGGAGTTTTCCGGCCCGGTGCGCTTCCGACCTGCCGCGCTCGGTCAGATCCACATCCGTCCAGCCGGTGAATCGATTTTCCTGATTCCACGTACTCTCTCCATGTCGCAACAACACCAGCGTATGCATAGTCGGCCTTTCGAACGGTGACTCCCTGTTTTCAGGAAATCATTCTGCGCCCGATACCCGTTAAATGCAAGGACCGGGATGAGCAAAAAGACACTTCGGAAGACTCCCGGCTCTGCGCACGGCAAAAGCCGGCCCCAACGCGGGGAATTCGTTCTGGGGCTGCACGGGCTATCCCGAATGCAAGGACACGGTGAAGCTGTGAGTTTGTGACGTGACCGCTTTTAATGGTTTGCTTTTAAGTCACCGGCGCCATTTGCCAGTTTTTGATGAATTGAACGGGGAATGTCAGCATCAAGATGTTCAGGGAAAGATTATCCCGTACCCAGAAAAGCAAAATCAGTTCGGTAACGATAAAAACGACCAGCGACCAGCGAAACCCCAGTTTTTTGGCCAGCAGAAATCCGACCACGCAACAGAGCAGATCCCCCAGAGAATTGGCCATGGAATCCCCTTCATAGCCCAAACCGATGGTAGCCTCGCGGTACCGCTGAATGATGAAGAGGGAATTCTCCATGACCTCCCACGTGGCTTCCAAGGCAAGCGTCAGGATCAATTTTGCTTTCAGGGAGAGTCTGGGCGTCAGCAGGGCGAGCAGCCCACAAAACAGCATGCCGTGCAGTATGTGGGTAAAGCTGTAGGGATCAAACAGGTGCTGTGAGTTGTGGGCGCTCCAGATATCTCCGGCCCATAGAGACGGGCTCCTGCAGGCACACCAGACGACCCGTCCTTCAAGACGAAGCACCAGCAGTGTAATCAAAACAATAAAGCAGGCCGCAATTCCATATCCCGGGAGTTTCCGTTTAACCATGGATATCATTTCCTGTGATGGACAAATCAACCGGACGTCAGTTTACGATATTCCGTCGCCTCAGCCAACATTTCCCGCAGGAAAGTTCTCCATCGGCATTGGCAACGGCCGTGAAACCCGATAGCTTTCAGAACATGGCGAAAGAAACCTCCAGCCGGATGTTCAAGGAGAACTGCCTGCCGATGACGGCGGCGGAGCTTTCTGCACGTGGTTGGGAGGAACTGGATGTGCTGCTGATCAGCGGGGATGCTTATGTGGATCATCCGGCCTTCGGTCCCGCCGTGATCGGGCGCGTCCTGGAAGCGGAAGGCCTTCGCGTGGGCGTCATTGCGCAGCCCGACTGGAAAACGCCCGAAAGCCTCCGCGTCATGGGACGTCCCCGCCTCTTCTGCGGCATCACCGCAGGCAATCTTGACTCCATGCTCTCCAACTACACCGCCGCACGCCACAAACGAAAAGAAGACGACTATTCCCCCGGCGGCATCACCGGCCAACGTCCGAACCGCGCAAGCATCGTCTATACCCAGCTTGCCAAACAGGCCTTTTCCAAACTGCCGATCATCCTCGGTGGCATCGAGGCCGGAATGCGGCGCGTGGTGCATTACGATTACTGGCAGGACAAGCTCTGCCCCTCCATCCTTCACGATGCCAAGGCCGACCTGCTGGTCTACGGCATGGGCGAACGCGCCATTCGAGAAATCGCCCGCCGCCTCCTTCATCAGCAACCGCTCGCAGGCATACCGGGCACCGCCCGCCTCCTCGGCGGCAACGAATCTGCCGCGCTCGATCTCACACATTCCATCCGCCTGCCTTCCTGGGAGGAATGCCGAAAAGAAGCATATGCGCTGATCGAACTCACCAAGCTGATTGAGCGCGAACAGAATCCCTTCACAGGAAAACCACTCGTACAGTTTCACGGCGAACGGGCCCTGCTCATCGAGCCACCCGCCGAACCACTGAGCACGCAGGAGCTCGACCGCGTCTACGAACTGCCCTACACGCGGCGTCCGCATCCCTCCTACCGCGAGCCGATTCCGGCCTGGGTGATGATCCGCGATTCCATCACCGTCGTCCGAGGCTGTGGCGGGGGCTGCACCTTCTGCGGTCTCGGCATGCATCAGGGCCGCTTCCTATCCAGCCGCTCCGAGGAGTCCATCGCGCGCGAGGTGACGCAACGAACCGAGGACTCCTCCTTTCACGGAACGGTCACGGATCTCGGCGGTCCCACCGCCAATCTCTACGGCTGCCGCAATGGCGACACGGAAGCCTGCCGCACCTGCCGGCGGGCAAGTTGCCTGTTCCCCTCCATTTGTCCCAACCTGAAAGACGATCCCGCGCCCGCCCTTCGCCTGATGCGGCGCATCCGGGAACTGCCGAAAGTAAAACACGTCTTCATTCAATCGGGCATCCGCATGGATGTGGCGCTGCGCCATCCGGACTACATCCGCGAACTCGTACGCCACCACGTCTCCGGCCATCTCAAAGTGGCTCCTGAACACCTCCATCCCGAGGTGCTTAAACGTATGCGCAAGCCCGGACCGAACACCTTTCAACGCTTTATGCGGCTCTTCACCGAGGAAAGCCGCGCCGCCGGGTTAAAGCAATATCTCGTGCCCTACTTTATCTCCAACTTTCCCGGCTCCACCACCGAGGAAATGCAGGCGGTGGAAGACTTCGTGAAAAAAGAACGCTGGAATCTCCAACAGGTGCAGGATTACATCCCTCTACCCATGACGCCCGCCGCCGCCATGTATTACAGCGGCATCGACTATGAAACCGGACAACCCATCCCCATCATCCGCGGCCTCGCCGAACGCCGCACCCAGATGAAACAACTGCGCCCAACCGCCGGACGACGAAAAAAATGACCCCATTCATTTTTCCAACCATTGGAAAAATTATCCAAAAAGTTTCCAACCATTGGAAAAATCAGCTTAAAAGTTTCCAACGATTGGAAAATGGCCTGAATTTTTTTCCAATGATTGGAAAAATTCCGCGAAGCGCAAAAGCCAGCCGATCCAACGTGGGGGCGAGCAGATTGGCGGCGAGTACACCGAAGACCACACCTTCGGGATAATATCCGTGCCACCGCACGGCGGCGGTGATCGCCCCCGCCACGGCCCCCGCCATCCAGCGCCCCGCCTTCGATCCCGGCGTACTGCGCGGGTCGGTGATGACATATACCGATGTAAAAATAACCGAGCCGGCGGCGGCGTGAAAAAGGATTGGCATCTTCAGAAAAGCACACGCGATGGCGAAGCTCCCCATGAACGCCACGCCGGGACGCCAGTCCAGAACACCCATCCAATATAAAATCACGCCAAAGAAAAGCGCCAACAGCGGCATGACTTCCCCCGGGGCGCCGGGCAACATTTCGTAGACGCCTTCCCAATCGCCCTGAATGCTTCCCGTGATGAGTTTTCCGAGGCCATACGTAATGCCCTCGGCCTTGTACAAACCCAGCGGCGTCGCCGAGGTGATGGCCGAAATTTCACGCCCCGGCGCCAGCCACTCCTGAATGGGTGCGGCAAAAACAAGCATTAGAAAGAGCCGGCCGAGAATCATCGGATTCACCCGCAGCGCGCTTCGATCCACGATGCATTTTCCGAACCACACCGCCACGAGGAGCCCACAAAGCAGCGGAAGCAGGGGCATGTGCGCAGGAACGCTCAAGGCCAGCAGTGCGCCGGTCACACCGGTGCTTACCCTTGGCCAGACCGAACGGCCATCGCACAGGAGTCCATACAGCCATTCCATCGCCCAACCCAAAAAAACCACCAAGAGAAAGCGCGGAAAGTAGGCCCCGTCGTAGCGCAGGCTGAAATGCGCCGCCGTCAGGATCAGGCAGCTCATCATGGCCCACATCATGCCGCGCACATCCATCCCGGACCGTAAAAACGGCCCTTTCAGCTGTTCTTTCTGAGCCATTGTTTTCCTTCTCTGAAAATCTGAACCAGCGGAATATCCACCGGACAAACCGCCGAGCACGCGCCGCACAGAAAACAGGTGTTCAGTTGAGCCTCCAGCGCGCGGCTGCGCCGCTGCGCCCGAATCCGGTTCGCCATCCCGATGGGATGCAGCGTCAGCGGACACGCATCAAAACAGGAACCGCACAGAATGCAGGGCTGCTCCGGGCGCTCCCAACGAGACTCACGATTCAACACCATCAGCGCATTGGTGCCCTTCCCCACGCAAAAACCCAACTCCACGGCGCGCCCCATCATGCGACCTTCGGCCACGAGCACCTGCCGTTCCGCATCAAGAGTGACCCCGCAGGTACGCAGCACATCGCCCGCCGAAATGCCAAGAGGCACAAGAAGTTGGCGGGCCGACGCGTTCGGCGTCAGCAACGTGAGCGGACGGTCCACGCTCGGGCATCCTTCGAGGAGGCGTTTGCCGAAGGCCCGGAGTGACGCCACATTCGTGATCAGGATTCCCAAATCACTGTTGAGCGTACCGGGCTGCGGCATGTGGCCGGTGAGTTTCGCACTGATGAGTTTGCCCGCGCCACCCGGATACGTGTCCGACATTTCCAGCCAGTCAATCGCCTCACCACCCCACGCGGTTTCCAGATGCCCGCGCGCGCTGCGTCGCACGGCCAGCACCGTGCGTTTCATCCCCAGCAAGCGCGTAAACGTGTTCACCGCTTCCAACACAAAGCGTTTTTCATGCAGCATCAGGCTTTCATCAATCCCGATGCCCGGTTCGCACTCCACCGCATTGATCACGAGGGTATGCGGCGGCTTGTCGAGCAACCGCGCCAAACGCCGTGCATACGGAAAACACCCGCCCCCCATGCCGACAAGCCCCATGAGGCGCAGATAATCCGGCAGGCGGGCCCGGTCATCCAGCGGCATCGGATCCGCCGCCATCGGTGTTTGTTCCGAAGAAGGTCGAATCACCCCCCGGTTCGCCTCCGCCTCCGTCCCCACCCCGTCCAGCGGCGGATGCAGCGTCTGCCATTCCCCTTCCGCAATCACCTGCCCGGCACCAAGCGTTTCACCGCTTCGAACGCACGTCTGCACCGCGCCGCGATGCGTACGGGCATCCAGCGGAAAAACGAGCTGATCCGGCAGCAGCAAAAGCCGCTCCGGACGGCCCGGAAGCTCGCGAGAGATGGATTGAATGGGACGGTGCATGATCGGGCCGGGTGATTACGGCAACGGTTTGCGTTCCCAATCCGGCCCCGCATTCAACTCGTCAATCACCTTCGACGCCATCAACGCGGCACTCACATAAATCGCCTTGAGCTGCGGCGTCGCCCCGGACACCGCGTCCACCAACCCTTTGGCTGCCGCGGAGTCCGCCAGCACCTTCCCCGACACGTCCTTCATCGCCCCTTCCGCATATTCGCGCGACTTGCCATGAAAATCCGCCACCGCCGGCGCATTCATCGATTGAATTTTAAATTCACCGCCTTCCCGCACCACCGTCACATACGTCATCGTCTTGTAATAGGTGGCCGTTTCGCGCGAAGCCACCCCGGCCACAAGTTTCCCCTCCGCATCATAGCCCAAGGCCATCGATACAATGCCCGCGCCGTAGGGAGTCTTCTCCGCATACTGCACCGCCCCCGTCTGTTTCAAAAAACCCAACGCCGCATCATCCGCCTGCGCTGAAACCACCGCCAACAACCCTGCCGCCAAACCCGCCAGCCAACCTTTTCTTCCATTCATGTGCCTGCTCCCTCTTGTGTTGAATGCATCCGATGAAACGGACAGATCGTAGCGAATACCCCGGCCCTCTGTCAATTTTCCAACCATTGGAAAAAGTGCGCTGAAAAGTTTCCAATGATTGGAAAAATTACCATCGTGCCATCAGGGCACTTTCCAATGGTTGATACCAACGATAAACGCCTGTTTCCTGATGACCCCAAAGGGGTCAAGGAGAATAGCCCGGGGTCTGAAGACCCCGGGGACACGTCAAACAAAACAACACGCACCCCGCATGGGGTGCAGGAAATGCAATGTACAGCCTGCTATTGCATCAGAATATTCCGGCACCTCCTCCGGGGTGCATATGTCTTGGGATGTCAGGAACCCAGGGTCTGCCGACCCTGGGCTATACACCTTCACCCCATCCGGGGTGGTGACACTTGCAGGACTCAGCGTCCTTATTCGCGCGTATAGGGACGGAAATCATCCACGATAATATCGTAGGGCACATTTTCGTTTCGGGACGGCCCGTACTCCAACACGATGCGGTCGATGGAGGTCCAGTCGTTATCCCAGACCACCCAATTGGCCGGATCGGTATCGCCGACGGTGGCTTCCGTATAGAACGTATTCTTCGGGAAGAGAATATAATCCTCCCACGCGGAGGCATGCACGGGGTACCACTGGGTGGAGGCGACTTTGTTGGTGCTCAGCATCACCGCCATGCGTATGCGTGCCTGAGCGGTTCCCGTACTTGTGTATGAATTGCGGCGTTTGGCTTTCAGCGCAAGGCCATCAAAGGCGGCAAAGTTGGTCATGGTAACATCCGGATCGAAATCGTCCTCAGGCACCGCATACGGCGGCACATACATGCCGCACAGCCAGTCCGTGTTCGTCGTACTCAAAAGCATGGCGCCGGATCCTTCAGCACAATCGAGTGTGAACGAGAAGGAGGAGCCATCCAGGAAGGCTTCCCAGTTATCGTCACGCTCGCGGCCATCCGACAGGCTGACCTCATAAAACTGAACACAACCGTTTGTAGAATCACTTTCAATAACGATCTTGGCGGAAGTTGTTCCATTAGGCGCTGACGTTACGGTGGTGCAAATCAGTTCGCTTTCTTCTCCAACCAGCATCAGGTCCTGCAGGTTCGTGAAGCGATTGGTCGCCAAGGGTAAATCTACGATCGATCCCTGCCAGATAATACTGATCGAACAGGAGCCATCCCCGTAATCGGCATTTTTCTCGGCACGCACCTTGAACGTGTACTCTGTATCCCAATACAGGTTTTCGACCTTCTGTGTAGCGCGTCCCGTTTCCCCATCCCAGTGCTGCATGGTCAGGCGCCAGGCAATATCCCCTTCCTGTGGATCATATTCATTGAATTCCGCAGTTTCAAACTGAGCAGGGCCGCTGGAACCGGACGAAGAGACGGCCACAGCCGCCGTTACAGCCCCCGCAGGCGCCATCATCCAGCGAAGCGAATAAGGAGTCGAATCATCAAGCTGAAGATCATCCGCATCAATTTCCATTGAATCGGTCTGGACAACGGCAGCGGACACGTCGAGCCAGGTAACAGCCAGGGTCACTGTCCCGTCATAGTCGGCCCCCTTCATCGCGGCCACATCAAAACGGTATGCCTTGTCATCTGCCACTTCAACCCACTGCGTGGCGGAACCGGATGTGCCTTTCCAGTGAGGCATAATGAGCCGATAGTCCAGGGCGGGATTATCCCAGTTGGAATACTCCGCGTTACCATACAGCGTCCACCCCGCACCCGTGTCTGAGACCTTGGCTTTAAAGACCGCATCATCGAGCTGCACACATTGCTGGTTGTTACCGAATGATTTGAGAATCACATCCGCGGTGGCTGCATTGGCAGGCGCATCGCCGGTATCCATCGTGAACAGCTTCATCCCGGCGTCGCCTTCTTCAAGTTCACTGGTAATATCGTTGGTGACACCACCAATTTTTGTACCCAATGAGTTGCGCCAGTCAATAATCATGAGGCAGGTACTGGTGTACCCGGTATTTTTCCAGGCTTTGACGCTGAACTCATATTCCACGCCAACCTGGATACCTGTCACATTCTGCAACGCCTGACCGGAAGTCGAGTTCCATTGTTTCATAACCAGTCTTGGATCAAACCCGCCCCAGGTTTCATAAACGGCATTGCCGGTCAGCGTCCAGCCGACGGTGTTGGTTTCAAACCCCGGGTTGAGCAGCAGATTCTCTCCTTCGGAGGGCTGGAAGGTGGGATTGATCAGCAGATTCGTTGTCTCTTCCCAGTTTTCATATTGAGCCACCCCTGTCATTTCCCATCCGCCCAGTGGCATATCAAACGTCGGGTTGTAGTTCAGCGAGCCGGAATAGCCATCCATCGCCGTATCATTGTATTTGTTATAAACGGCTTTCTGTGAGTAACTCACATCGCCGCCGAAGAGAGCAAGATCATCAATCCAAAGGCGATTCGTCTGTCCCGGCAGATGAGAGGAGAATTTAAACTGGATGGCATTGACCTGACGCAGGGCGACATCGCGTGCGACGGCCTCGTGTCCCCACCCTTCCTGTTCAAACCACTCGAACGGAATCCGGTATTGCCGCCAAGTCGGGTAGGTAAAGGTGGGCGTGGCCTCAATGGTGTAGGCGTAGTCATCGTAGTTCGTCACGCCAAGCGATTTCAGCACAACCGTGACGCGCGTTCCGTTACCCTTCAGCCAGAAACTGACGCCTTTGTAGCCCGAGGTGCTTGAGAGGTCCGTGCAACTGACAAAGGGGATGTCCTCGGCGTACGGCGTCAACTTGGCGGCCGCACCGGTAAAGATCACATCCAGATTGGTTTCTGTGCCCTGCTGCAGGACGGATTCAAGGTAAGCACTCTGCGTGGAATAAGGCGTAGCAGACTGCCCGCTGTTGGTGAGCAGTATGGTGGAAGCGTGCCCTTCCCCGCTGTCATCGTAGGTGTACCAGACGCCACCAAAGTTGTTGAACCCATCGATCCCATCTTCAATATGATTGATGATCGTTTCCAAGCCAAACGTCTGCGAACCCACTTCCCATTCGGTCTGATAGAACATATTGCTGAACGTCACCGATTCGCCTACCTGTGCACCCAACTCCGCTTTGCCTTGATCCGAAAATGCCGCCAATCGGAATCGACCGGTAAAGATCAGTGAGTTGGTCGTGGTTTCCTTGAGGCTGACTTCAATGGGATCTACGTTGTTACCCACATCGGCACAGTAAACACTGTCGGACAAAAACTCCGCCCGCGTCGAATCAATCCGGTCCGATGATCCGCCGGAGAGACACACAAATTTGACATACAGATCAATGGCATTGCTGATGACACCATCCGTAATCGGGTCCGTCATGTCCTCATCCCGATAGAGAACCACTTCACTGGGAACCAGACTGTCCTGCGCATAGATAAACACCTGCGAAACGTCACGACCCTTGAGTCCCTGATTATCCGTCACTTCCAGGCTGAACACATAGGTCCCGGCCGAGGGCGGGGTGAACACCGGATTGGCGATGTTGGGATCGGAGAGCCCCGTCGAGGGCGACCAGAGGAAATTCGTGATCGTTCCATCCGGATCGTAGCTGCCCGATGCATCGAGTTGCACGGTCTGATTGGTATAGATTTCAAAGCTGTTCTGACTAAGCATGGTCACCGGAAAGCGGTTGCCGTCGTTCAATGATTCCACCCGGATGTTGTCGATCCAGAGCGTACCTTTTTTGTCGTCCGCACCGATCCAGGGCGTGAAGCTGAGCGAAGAGATGTTGGCAAAGTCGAGTTCGACCACGTCCCCGGTCTGGCCACCCGGCCATTTCCAGTCGTAGAATACCCCGTTCAGCGGCGTGGAAACGGTCTGCCAGACCCCATCCACAATCGACAGCGTTTCCTTGTAGTCGCTGATCCCGGTGGAAGGTTTGCCCACATCGCCATTGCCATCGCTGATCGTCACGAGCAGCTTGGTGGAGGTCTGTCCGAAGCCTTCGGTTTCCGTTTTCACGTCAAACTTAAAGACATAGTTGGAAAGCGGCTGGCCGTCGGGAACCCATTCGGCGGTGGCCACTTTATGGCCGTAGGTGCCGAAGGCCGTGAATTTGCATCCCGAATCATTGTCGCCGTTGGAACGGTCATAATCAATACGCATGGACGAAACCCCGCCCAGAGACGAAACTTCATCGTAGTCGAGAGACATGTCGTAGATGTAGGGCCATTCCATATCGGCGGGCTGGCCGTGCTGATCGTAAAAACCCACGGCATAGGGTTCATCGCTGCCCCAAGCGTGGCCGAGCGAACCGGTGTCAAAATCGCAGATGCGCAGTTCGCCGCCGGCCGCACCCGGCACCACTTCCATCGAAACCGGAACAATGACCGTGCCTTCCGAGGTCTGCACCGTCACATCCACGCTGTAAACGCCCACGTCATATCCGGTCCGGTCGCAGAAGAACTCGACGAGATCCGTCACCTCCGCTTCGCCGTTGGTCGCGCCATGCACCGAAAGCCAGGGGGTGTTCGGATACGATATGCTCCACGTCATCGGAGTGTTGCGGTTATTGGTGATCCGTAGTCTGAAATTGTAGTTGGTCACGGTGGTGGCTCCATGCTCGGCATCTTCGGTCGTTACCACTTCCGTTCCGGTGTTGAACGCGCCGAATGCCAAAGAGGCTGGATACACATTGAGATAGGTGTCCGGAGCGGTCTGGGCCGGAGGCGCCGGATTTCCGTAAAACGTGAACGCATAAATAGCCAGCGGCTCGAAGTCATAGTCGAACGAACGCACGGCGCCATTGGAAACAACCGTGACTCCGCCAGGCGCCATGGTCATGATGGCCGGGTCGTATTCGCCGAAGCGCTCCACGCTCTTCACGCCGGTGATATTGAAATTGCTGATCACCAGCGTCGCATTGGTCGTGCCCTGCCCTTCGATGAAGGCGCCGTTGGAATCGTAGAGTCCCTTGTAAAAGGTCACAATGGTCAGTTCATTGTCATTCGTGTTCACCCCGCTGTAAAGACTGAACAGACTATTGTCGCTGACATGGGTCGAGGTCAGCGCCTGATTCCGAAAGTTCAGACTCATCAATCGAAAACCCCAGTATTTCGGATTGGGCTCACCCTTTTCATTAAAGAGAGCCTGCTTGGCAGAATCCGCCGCGTGATGATAGTCGCCACCGGATTGATCCGGCTCGCCGACATACCAGTTACAGGCCAGCTGTACGCCCAAACGAGCAAAAACGCCGAGGTAATCGACTTCTCCCAGTGCCGCGGTCTGTGGATTGTTGGGATGCCCCTGCCAGTAGAAGTAATCATATTCGGAGAGGGAAATGCCCATCTCCGGATTGTAGTGATCAAGCAGATTTCTGAACCGGTCCAGGATGCGGGGATCCCAGGCGTAGCCGGTTTCCTGATCGCTGCTCTGAAATCCTGCTTCCCACAGGTCGCGCGTTTCCTGAACGGCGGCGCCTTCCTTATCGGTATTCATATACCGATGGAAATCAAGATAGCTGCAAACCTGTGTGCCCCCATTCGCCGCTGCATACTCGGCCACGTGTTTGGCAAAGAAATTCATGTTGCGTTTGTCGTTGAATTCGCCGGTCTGCGGATTCTGCTCCCAACCAATGATGTTGGGCGAGCCGGCACGGCCCGGAAATACCCGGCCGTCAAACTGATTCATCCCGTCCGCCATGATCTGCCAGCCGGCATCGTTGACGTGGCCATCCGGATTCCAGTGGTCCGGCCAGGCCGCCGAACGCGCGCGGGTGGATGGACAGAACACAGAAAAGTCCGTACCCCAATACAGGTACCAGTTAGCCGGCGTCGGTCCAAGAATGGCCGCATTGGTGTTGGCACCCCGGATGGCGGCGCCGATCTCGATCCAGCGCTGGTAATAGACCTCCGGGCTCAGATCTTCGAGGAAAATCTGATCGCCGTGCGCGCCATCGTTGTATTTGTAGCCATCGCCCTGATACTGCACCAGTTTCCAGGCAATGAAGGGCTCGTTGCCGATGCCCCAGATGTTCACGTTCGTTCCGGCCTCTTCCACCCAGGCCGCAATTTCACTGATCGGCTGATTGGAGTTGTAATTACTCGCTTCCACATCCGACGCCACCTGACCAAAGGCAGGCACCTGCAAAAACGCCTCCGCTTCCAGATCATCACGGCACCACTCCACAAACGTCCGCCAGCTCATCGGCACGTACTGATTTTCCAGACTGATCACGTTGTAGAGCCGGTTGTTCCGCCAGTTGTAGCGTTCAATATTGGTTGCGCCGTAGCGAACCACGGAGACCCCCGCCTCTTTCAGCATCGGAGCACACAAGCGCGCGTAATGATCCGCCGCCCAGTTCGCAATGTTCACCCCGTAAATACGCGGGTTGATCGCGATGCGATTGGTTGGCGCAGCATCCACTGTGAGTTGTACCGCTGCCGGCGCTTGCATCGTCAGCGCAATCAGGGCCAAAGTCACTACTGTTTCCAATTTGTGTTTCATGTTTTTGCTCCTGTCCCGATTCAGGGAATTCTAACGCCCACGCGATATTTTCGTGTTTCAATCTGCTGCATATTGCTATCGACAACCGTATGGGACTGCTCGCTTGCCACGGATAGATTCGTCGCCAGGTTAACCCAGTCAACCGGCGTTAGACAGATACTGCTGTCAACCCAGTAAATACGGTTTGTCTTCATGGTCCAGGAAAGCGAAAATGTATCGCCGTCCTGTGTGGTCACCGTTTGCAGCATCATGTCATCGACGTAGAATGTTCCGTCAGCATTCCACTCCTGAATATCCGTCGCCTGAACAACGATCCGCGCATACGCCGTGCCGGACGGAGCCGAAGTACTGATCATCACCTCCTGCCAGGTCCCGGCATTCAGTCCCGTCAGTGAATGGGTTGTTTCAGCCAACTCGGCCTGTGAAGCATTCAGAAAGACCAGTTTCAGCGCGGTGGACCTGCCCCACTCCGTTTCTCTCTTAAAATGGCCAACGGCCCGATATTCCTGACCCGGCGTGGCCGCAACCTGCTGCTTAATCGTGGCAAAATCATGCACCCCGCCACTCACCCACTGCCCTGAGAGAATCGCACCATTGCTGTCCGTGCGACTCGCCCAGGTTTCAACCTTCGCATTCCCCTCGAACGTCCAGCTACCCGTTCCGCTTTCAAAGCCGGGGTTGGTCAACAGATTCACGCCGTACTCCGTTCCGCCCGTGCCGGCCGTAAAGACGGACGCCATGACCAAAGCATCCTCCTCATCCAACGGATCAGTACCGGCCACATATTCCTGCGAATCGAGCATGCCATCGCCATCGCTATCCACGCCCGCCACAACCCCGGTGGTGGTCCCGAAATACTGCAGTTCCCACCAGTTGGGAACCCCGTTCCCGCTGTCATCCCCGTTCGGGTCATAATCATCGGTGAGCACGTCCTTGATCGTCCCAGCGGAGTAGTAGCTCCAATTTTCCGTATAGAACACATAACGATAGGTGGTGTTGCTGACCACGTTCGTATCCACGAAAGCCCCTGCTTCCCCTGCGTATACACACCGCCCCTGATCCGGATAATCCGTCCCCGCCGAGTACGGCGTACCCTCGACCGGTGCAACCATCACCGGCGCCTCGCCCTCCTTGCGGAACACATTCACCCAATGCGCACCATCCCCCGTACAGGAAAGCATCACGGTGTTGGAACTCGTGGCATAGCTGCCCGCAACTGCTGTAGGTGCCGACAGGGGAGAAACGGTCCAGGTCTGTCCTCCGTACAACGGCGTATCCCAGTTGCCCCAATCATTGAACGAAGCTTTGGTGTAATAAACATGAATTCCCTTCACGAATTTCGCCGCGACGTAATAGGTTCCCGTCGCCGTCGCCTGACCCAGCGTACCCGTGTATTCCAGATTGTTGTCATCCCCATAGAAACCGGGGCGCTGACCCATGGCCTGCCAGGTCCAGGTATCATCATCCTCATCCTGCGTCAGGCCATAACCGATATACGCCGCATCGGGAACCGCATTGCTGTTGTGCTGAACATAGGCAATGCGCTGATTGATGTCGCCCAGCAGGGTGGTACCCATCCCCTCGTTTTCGATATAGGTCATCGCACACCAGGCCTCCGCACCATCATCCGTCGGAAGGTCCATCTTAAACGCACTCCCCGCAAAATTCGCCCCTTCGTTGAACGCCATACCATACAATTCGCCGCCAACCACCAACAGGTCCCCGTACGGTTCCCCGCCGTTCGCAAAATGATGAAGATTGGTATACGAACCGCCAATGCGGAAAATCACGCCCTGCGAGTTGGCCCCGCCAAAACGCGTCATGCCGTAAAGGCTATCCCCGTGCTTGATCAGGGTTCCATAGGGGTCCGCGCCGTCATCCACCGCGCCTGTGAACGTACGCAGCAACGAGAAGCAGCTCGTTAGATGGTTCACCGACCAAAGCGTTCCCGCGTTACCGCTGCCCGGACGGCTCATGCCATACAGCAGGTCGCCATCAGAAAGCAACGAACCTGACGGATTGGAGCCATCCCACTGGCCGGTGAATTCATACAGCGTCTCGAAATCCGTTCCGTCCGAATCAATACCAAAAATCACGCCGCAACCGTGCGCTCCACCCTGAGGCGTCATGCCATAAAGACGACCGCTCACGAAAACCAGATCCCCCTGCGGATATTTTCCATCGCCGACACCTCCCGCAAACGAATGCAGATTGGTGTAGGCTTTGGTCGTCGGATTGAACCGCATGATGGTTCCGAAATTGCTTACCCCACCCCGATACGTCATGCCGTACAGCAATCCACCATTCTCCACCAACCCACCCCACGGAAAAGCGCCGTTGGCGGCGTCGCCTTCAGCGAAGGTATGCTCGATGGCATAATCCGTTCCATTCGTTTGCAGCGAAAAGATCACGCCCAGATCATTCGATCCGCCACGCGAGGTCATCCCGTAAAAACGATTGTTATAGAAGCACAGCGCACCCAGCGGAATGCGCCCGCTCTCTTCTGAAAAACGATACAGCACAGACAGTGCGCCGCTGTTCGTGTTCACACTGAAAAACGACCCGCAGTTACTCACGCCTCCATACGGCGTCATTCCGTATAAAAGGCTATCCTGAGCAATCAGTTTGGATGAGGGCCATTGCCCGTCATCGGCGGATACACCAAAGGAATGCACGATGGAGTAGTCTCCGTAAGCCGGCGCGGTACATAGCAGCAGCACCCCAACCCATGCCAACATCCCTGTAACCTGTTTGAACGCGTTCATATTCACAACCCCCGCGGTTAATGTGGTTTCGGTCCCATGTTTGGATATAGGTACACCTTATCCCTTGTTCCGTCAAAAATAAAATACAGAGATTTTCACAGCGAAAACTATGTATTCTTCGTATCTTTTTGATGTTAGATGGCTTACGAATACCTCTCTATTTTTTCCGCCCTGTTTTTTTTCTGGTGAAGCACCCAAAATGGCATCCTCGGGCCAACCGGGGATTTCGAGCAAATTCGCGGGACAGTCCCTCGCTTGTGCGACCCAATACCCGGGTTCATGTTTCCCCAAGACACGCGCCGCTTCCGGCTTTTGATCGCCTGATCCGTTGAATAACGGGATTTTTGTCGGTTTTTGTGTATTTTTTTGGTTCTTCCGGATAGTTCGTGAGCACTCCGCGTTTTCTTTAGGGCAAAGCGATGAATGAATGCTGCCGATCAGACGATCGGCGCTCCCGGGAGAGTCCTGTATTCGGCCGTTTGCGACGTGTTCAGCCAAACTCTTCCTCTTCTGGACGGCGCGTGCTCACGCGCCTTAGGCGGCAGAGGCCTGCCGCCCTCCAGAAAATCCGGTTAAACGCGGCTTGTTTGTCTCTATCGGTGCGATTTTGTCGGAGATGTGATTCGTTGCTTTCTTCATTCGTTGAGATCATTTCTTTATATGCCAGGTGCCCGCGGGCCGCGGGCGCTCCCAGGAAAGCCAATCTGCGTTATCCGACGTCGTTAAAATTTGGCATCTTTTGCAGGGCCCTACCGTTCAGCTTATCCACGATCATTCCGGAAGAACCTCATTTTTCCGTTTTTTTGGTAAAATTCGTCCTCAGAAATCGCAAAAAATGCTTCGCGACGCGAAATTTGATCGTTTGGAATGAAAAAACACCGTTAGGGTTGCATGGTGTAGCGAACATCATCAACGAAAACATGTTCGGAATGTTCAGGGGTTGAATACGTTTTAAGGGCAAAGGGCTGATAGGTATGTTCCAAATCAGTCGTTTTCAGCCTGAAATTAACCATGGGGATAGTGATCTTCTGCCATTCGTACAGGCCGTTCCAGCCACATTCAGAGATCGGCAGCTCCGACTCCACGCCGCCGGCCCGAATACAGACAAAAAGATCCTCAAGCGACTTCACATAGAAACTCAGATACCCGCGGGCATATTGAGACAAGTTCGTGCTGGTGCCATTCTGATCCGTGGGATAGGTGGACAAGCCCAGGTAGTCAAGGACGAGGATACGATCATCCACAGCCGCGACCCTCCGAATCAGTTGGTCTTCCGCAGAGCCGTAACCTTCCACACGCGGAGCGGATGGATCGGTAATATCAATCACCCGCAAGCGACCATCACCAGAGGCATACAACCGGTTGCCGACAAGGGCCAGATCATAAACCAACCCATTATTTGAAAGTCTGGTCTCAGACACTTTCACAATATTGGTCGGCGTGGAGGCCTGCAGCACCCGCAACTGTGCAACGTCATTTATGTAGTCTGGTGGACAATAGTCGACCTGATACATATAGTCGCCATGCTTGAGCAGACACAACCCGCGCATATTCACAGCGGTAAACACGTTTGAGATGGCGGCGGGATTGCTGACATCGAGCACCTGCAAACCGCTTGCCTGACCCGTTAGATAGGCATACCCATTCGTGACAAGAAGATCCAGAGCCCCATCGGAAT
This sequence comes from Kiritimatiellia bacterium, assembly GCA_028708815.1. Taxonomy (GTDB): domain Bacteria; phylum Verrucomicrobiota; class Kiritimatiellia; order RZYC01; family RZYC01; genus JAQVYB01. Next base: position 17,893 of record JAQVYB010000068.1, read on the forward strand.
ACGTGTCATAGGTACTCACGCCAACAGGATTTGAGGGGTCGCTCACATCAATCACATGCATGGTTCGCGGGCAACCTGACTCTATGGCATAAAGATAGTCCCCTTCCACGTCCAGGGTCAGAAGCGTGTCGGTGTTGGTATATTCTGAAAGCAGATAGGTGTTGGATGGAACAGACGCGTCGTAGATACAGAGCGCAGCTGGATCGCTTGCAAACACGGGCTTGGTGTCCGCCGTGTAGAGAATGCCATCCTCCGCGATCAGATCATTGATGTAATAGACTTTATTCGTGGGTCCACCCACATCAACCGGATTATCGACATCACTGATATCAAAGACCTTGATCGAACCATATTTCTGGCAGTAGGCATAATCGCCATCGACCGAAAACATGCCGTGCAAACTGCTGCTGGAAAGGGAACTTATTTTCTGCACATGCTGCGTGGCCCATATACCCCAGGAAGTACACGTTCCGAAGACCAGGTCTGCACACTTACTACCCTCTGGAGCGGTCTCTCCGGCGTATGATGTATCAACCCCCATGAATGACGGGAATAGCGACAAACTGTGCGACGACATGCCATTGGTTACCACTCGATAAGTAATCAGCGGTCTTGACCAGACCTCATATCCCATCGCGCTCGGAATGCCGGCATCGGTATAGACTTCATAAACATTCGTTAACAAGGACGGATCGTTAATCGGTGCATCAACAATGGTATCCGGTATATCGGTATTTGCATACGGACGGAAATCATCCACCAGCAGATCCACCGGATCCTGCCCTTCACGGGACGGACCGTACTCTATGATAACGCGCGTGATGTCCGTCCAATCATTCTCCCACGCGACCCAGACCGCAGGATCAAGATCATCGACGGTATTGGTCGTCAGAAAGCTGCCTTTAGAGAAGAGGATATAATCTTCCCACGTCGAAGCATCCACCGTGTACCATCGGGTCTTTGCCACCGGATTGGTATCCATGGCAACAGCAAGCCGTATGCGGGCCTGTCCCGTGCCGGTTGCTTCATACCCGACGGGTCGTTTCGCTTTTAAAGCGAAACCATCGAAGGTGCTGAAATTCGTCCGCACAGTACCTTGACCGTACGGTGCGACAAACATCCCGGCCATCCAGTCTGTATTTGTACTGCTCAGCACCATGCTGTTGTTCCCGTCAACTGCATCATTCGTGTAACTGCATGATGCACCTGCCACCCAGTTGTCAATCCATCCGTTATCAGCGAGCGCCCCATACTCTACGAACGTAACATCATCCACATGCACCGCATTGGCGGTATAGGGCGGTATAATCCCGTTTTCCTGCTGCAGCACGATTTTCGCAAAGGCCGCATTGGATGGCGCCCATTCCCATTCGGTCGTAAAGGTCTGCCAATCGGTTGTCAGTTCGCCACACATGTTGATTGTATCAACACGCAGAATATTAGTCGCCGCATCATACCAGTTCACATCGGCATAGGTATCGCCCTGGAAGCCTACGTCAGCAAAAGCGCTCAGTCCGAATTGATACGCCTTATTGCTGTTGACGGACACCGTTTGATACGCCATGCCATGATTGGTGCCGGTCCAGTTTTCAAAAACCAGACGCCAATTGGACCAGTCTTCAATGGTCGCATTTCCTTCACAGGTCCAACCGGGAGCACCCGCTCCTGTAAAGGTGCCATTGACCAGAGCACCATCAGATCCTTCGCAGCTGAACAGGTTGAATTTGTTATAAACAGCATGCGGCATGTAGTATTTTTCACCGCCAAAGAGCGCAATGTTATCGATAAACAACTCATTGGTTTGTCCGTCAAGGTGAGAGGAGAATTTGAACTGCAGGGCCGCAACCTGTTCAAGCGCCTTGTCCCGTGCGACGGCTTCGTGTCCCCAACCCTCCTGTTCGAACCAGCCGAACGGAAGCAGATACTGACGCCATTCGTTGGTGGGCGTGTGTTCAATGGTGT
>JAQVYB010000069.1 GCA_028708815.1 Kiritimatiellia bacterium
CCGGCGATAAATACGCGTCCATCCGGTGCGACGCCCAGCCGGATGCGGCAGGGATACTGTTCGACCCAGTTTGTGGTGAAGGTGGGCAGGGGGCGCATTGCCAGATCGGCGGAGCTCGTGATGGCATCCAGCGGGTTGGTGGAAACGATGAGTTGATTCACGAGCGGGCCGTCCGGCAGGAAGCAAATGGCGTAGAGCTGATTATTGCAGGGGCAAACCGCCATCTCCGCCTGGGCGAATGTGTGTTGGTCCAGGGCGTCGTATTCAATATCCAAAACTTCCCCGGTGACCAGGCCGCTCACCGGGTCCAGGTCGGCAAAACAAAACGAGACGTGCGAGGTGGCCGGACCCGGTGATTGCCCGTCAATGAGTGTGCGCACAAAGGCCAGTCGGTTCCCGGAGAGTGTCAGACTGGCGAGGATGCCGTTGGTGCTGACCTCCTGCGGGACGGTGGAGGTGGTCGAGAATCCGAGCAGGTGGGATGAGCCGTCGATCACGTAGAGTTGCAGCGAGGCCTCATGCACGCCAAGCGCTGTGCTCAGGCCGTGATTTTCTTTCGCGGCGAGCCCGGGGACGACGGTAAACTGTACTTCATTCGTCAAAAATGGTTTTTGAACGTCTTTATCAATATCGGCATAGTATACGCTGTTGATGTTATCCATTGTCACATACAGACGCGTGGTGGAGGCATCCGCCGCCGCCCCGATGATGCGCATAACCGTGCCGCCGTAAATCCCCATGTTCTGCGGCTCACTCACGGAGGGCGTCTGTGCTCTGGAGGTCAAGATTGTGCCGAAGATCATTATCCATGCAAATCCAATCGTCCGCCACGCACTGCCTGTTCTTTTCATATCCCTACTCCTTTTGTTATTGTGCCCTGTCGGCATGCGGTTTCTGAAATACAAGTGTCCGACTCCACTGGTTCGGATGCTTCTTATGTAGGTTGCGCATTGCCTGTTACTTTATAACGCAATCGAGCGGGGAGGGCCAGAAAAATGCGGTTTGTGCGTTTTGTTTCATGGTTTTCCCGCACGATGTATCGGCACGGGATTCATTGACGAAAGGAGCGCGACGCTCTACACTTCCGCCTCATTCTTAATGCGTGCAACCACAGCGGAAAAGGATTTCATGGGCGAAACGAAGAGCCGGAAGAATGCGCTGCCGAATGATTGCTGGAACCGGATCGGCGTGTTCGGCAGCAATGATTGTCCCGAATTGGAGCGTCATGCGCATTGCCGCAACTGCGGCGTCTATACCGCCGCCGGGCGCGCGCTGTTTGACCGTCCGCCTCCCGAGGGGTTTGTGGAGGAATGGACGACCCTGCTTTCTCATGCCAAGGAAACGGCCCCGTCGGTGCTTTATTCGGTGCTGGTTTTTCGCGTAGGGACGGAGTGGTACGCCCTGAAGACGGGATGCCTGCAGGAAGTGCTGACGGTTCGTCCGATTCAATATGTGCCCGGGCGCAGCGATGCACGGTTTCTCGGCTTGGTGAATGTGCATGGTGAGTTGGCGCCCTGTATCTCGGCGGCGGAAATTCTGGGCGTGGGGTTGGGTCGGCCAGAGGCGTTGGCGGTACGGCGGCGCATGTTGGTGGCGGGGTACGGTGCGCGGGATCGCTTTGTCTTGGAGTGCGATGAGATTCACGGGGTACGGGCTATTGGCGCCGATCAGGTGGGCGGTGCGCCTGCCAGCGTGGAGCAATCGGAAAAGACGTATGTTTCGCATGTGCTGACGGTGGATGAAAAACATGCCGGTCTGCTGGATGAGGATCGGCTGTGCCGGAAGATGCAGGAATATCTGGAACGGAGCGGGCGGACTTGAAGAAGAGGGCCCCAATGCGGAGAACAAGGAATTGAGCGAACAGGATTACCTTCAAATTGATGCGGCCATGCTGGGATTGTTTCGTGCGGAACTGGATCAGCATGGGAAGGCGCTGCGCGCCGGCCTGGCTTCCGACGTGGTGTCGGGTGATACGGCATCGTTGGAGCCGATCATCCGTGCGGTACATTCCATTCGGGGTGCGGCGCGGATCGTGGGTGTTCTTCCGGTGGCGGAACTGGCGGGTGTGATGGAAACCCTGCTGACCGGGGCGTCGGAGGGTCGGGGGCTTTCGCCGGCACATCTGGCGGAGATACAGGACGCATCGCACAGACTGGTTGAACTGGCAGATACCCCGGCGGAGGAATTGCCCGCGGCTCTGGCACAGTGTGATGAAGTATTTCAAGCCTTGACGGGCCGATTAAAAAAGCCGCCCGTGGATGAATCCGGGGATGTTTCCGCAGCGCCTCCGGCGGCATCCGATTTGCAGCAGAAGGGCGCTTCGACCTCTGGCGGCGATCGGCCTGCAGAGGCCCAAAAGGAGCCCGCGGTGAACCTGGAGGAACTGTCGCTGCCGGATATTTTCCGGATGGACCTTCAGGAGCATGCGCGGATGCTCGATCAGGGGCTGGTGGCGGTGGAATCGGATGCCTCGGCGGCTCAACTCGAAAACCTGATGCGTGCGGCACATTCCATCAAAGGCTCTGCGCGGATTATCGGGATCGATGTGATGGGGAGTCTGGCGCATGTGATGGAGGATATTTTTCTGGCGGTTCAGCGCGGAGGGACGGTGCTGACGTCGGACGTGGTGGATGTGTTGCTTCAGGCGAATGATTTATTTATGTCAGCGGCGGAGCGCCCGGGGGATCAACTGGCGGCTTCGGTGGAGGCGGAGGCCGAACAGTATCGGGCGATGGTGGCGCGGCTCACGGCCATACGGGATGGGCAAGGCGTCGAACAGCCTGCGGAGGCGGGTGCTTCACCGGTGAAGCGAGCCGTGCCGGAAACGCCGGCGCCCGCGGAGGTCCCGCCCACGCCCGCCCGAGCGGACCACTCAGATGCGCGCGTGGTGCGGGTGCAGGCCGGCAGCTTGAGTCGCTTGATGGGCCTGGCCGGCGAATTCCTGGTGGAAACGCGCTCCATGCGCCGCTTTTCGGATGCGATGCAGGAGATCAAAACCATCCAGCGCGAATTGAATACGGAGCTGGAACGGGATATGGACCAGATCCGGCAGACGTCTGCCGAGGTGCGTTTCTCGGAGGCGACGCAGCGGCATCTGGAGGATGTTCAGCAATGCACGCTGGACTATATTGAGCGGTACGAACAATTTTCGCGTCGATTGGAACAGCTCTCGGACCGCCTCTACAATGAGGTGATTACCAGCCGCATGCGCCCGTTTTCGGATGGGTTGCATGGGTTCCCCCGCATGGTGCGTGATGTGGCCAGGCAGTTGGGCAAGGAAGTGGATTATCTCACCGAGGGAGGCAATACGCCGGTGGACCGGGACATCCTGGATCGGCTCGAGGCGCCGCTGTCGCACTTGATTCGCAATGCGGTGGATCACGGGCTCGAAAAGCCGGAGGAGCGGGTGCGCCTTGGTAAAAAGGCGCAGGGGCGCATCCTCTTGAATGCGGAGCACCGTGCGGGCATGTTGTATATCACGGTGCGCGATGATGGATGCGGGGTGGATCGCGAGCGGTTGAAGAAGAAGGCGCTGGAGCGGCGGCATGTGACGCCGGAGATGGCGGAGCAACTCAGCGATTCGGAGTGGTTGCAGTTTCTGTTTTTGCCGGGTTTTTCCACGGCGGAAAAGGTGTCGGATATTTCCGGGCGCGGGGTGGGGTTGGATGTAGTACATGCAATGGTTCGGGAAGTGGGCGGCGGGGTCACGGTGCAGTCGGAGGTGGGGAAGGGAACGGCCTTTGTGCTGGAATTGCCGCTGACTCTCTCCGTGCTGCGTACGCTCGTGATCCGCGTGAGCGGGCAACAGTTCGCGCTGCCTCTTTCGCGGATTGACCGCCTGTTGATGGTGGAGGAAAGCGAGATTGAAACGCTCGAGGATCGGCGCTTCTTTACCTTGGAGAATGAACACCTGGGGCTCGTGCAGGCAAGTCAGGTGCTGGGGCTTCCCATTCAATCGGCAGAGGGAGCGCAGCATCCGGTGATGGTGATCAGCGATGCCCTGAGCCGCTATGCGGTGGAGGCCGGCGAGTTTATCGGTCAGCGCGACCTGGTGGTGCTGCCGCTGGATGCGCGGCTGGGCAAGGTGCCCAACGTCAGCGCGGGCGCCATTCGCGAGGACGGCTCGCCGCTGCTGATTTTGGACATCGATGATCTGGTTCGATCCATTGAGCATCTGCTGACGTATGGGAAACCGGCGGCTGGTGAACGGGGCGGGGGCCGGCGTCCGCAGCGCAGTAAGCATGTTTTAGTGGTGGACGATTCCATCACCGTGCGCGAAGTGGAGCGCAAACTGCTGACCGGAAAAGGCTATGAAGTGACGGTGGCGGTCGATGGCGTGGAAGGATGGAACGTGCTCCAGAACGGCGGTTTTGATTTGGTGGTGTCGGATGTGGACATGCCGCGTATGAACGGCATCGAGCTGGTGGAGCGGATCAAATCGTCGCCGCAGTATGCCGCGATTCCAGTGATGATTGTTTCCTATAAAGACCGGGAAGAAGACCGCTTGCGCGGGCTGCGTGCGGGTGCGAATTATTACCTGACGAAGAGCAGCTTTCACGATGAGACGCTGGTGCAGGCCGTGGAAGACCTTATCGGCGCGTCGCAGGAAGGGTCCTGAAGACCCGCTTTATTTGTCCACAGACGTGTCGCGCCGAAGTGAAACGAAGGCGGACATGCCGCACCGAAGTCCCGCAAAGGACGAAGGCGGGTTTCACCGATTTTCACAGATTGAGAGAGGGCGCACGGGGTTGCCCCGGCCATGCAATAAATCCGTAAGTGTTCTGAACCCGGCACCGGAAAAGAATGGTGGACGATGGGCGAAGCGTGTCCAAATCCCGCCCATTTAGGTCATCCTGTTAGAATAATGAAACCATTGCTTCACTTTTTGCTATCTATACCTCGCTCGAACTAAACATCCCCTGTTCATGAAATATCCGGGTTAGGATAAGGGGGGTACAGACACAAGCTATCGTTCCACTGAAGAAGAATTGTGGCATAACAGTCCTGTTTGATGGTTATTACGGCAATTATTCTTAATCTGCATTTCGTTTATGCGGGAGAAATGCATTCCATGAATCTAATAAGTGGATTTGAAGTAATTGAAACCAATATTCCGGCAACTCCTCCTCTTAATTTTTATGTGGATCCCACAGATGCTGAATCGGCTGCGTATCGTATTGGGATAGACCGGTGAGTTCAGCAATCGTTGTTTATGCGGGAGCGACAGCCTGGCAATCCGTCGGACTTCAGGTACTCGTATACCCAACCACGCTGCTCAACAGTAGTGATTTCGATACTATCCGGGACATCATGACGGATTGCTTAATGCAAACAATAGTTTGCGCAGGACGCGTTAAACAAAAGACACACCAAAAACGGATGCACGCCGCATGTGCGGGTGAGAGTTGTCAAATTCCTGCGAATTTCAGGTTGAACAGTCGTTTCATATTGTAGCTCAGGGCAACAAGGTCCCATTCCCCCTGAACTGCCGCGAGACCTCTAAGTGAAAAAGGTGTAAACCCTATCACTGATTTTATGATGCCGAACACCGGTTCGACGGTCTGCTTGCGAAGCTTATAGAGTTCGCGACCATGAATTGACTTAAGGCGGTTTTTCAACAAGGACAGCATCATAGAGGGAGGGTATTGTTGGGAGACGGATCCCCTCCGGTTGAGGTGATAAATCTGGAGCGGCAGATGACCAACAGCATCCATTAACCAGCAGCCTGTCTCCTTGAAGATCGTTCGCACCTTGAAAGACTCAACGTGATAGATAGATTATTGCATCACCGAAAGACCGACAGGCTGCTAGAAGCGTATATCTAGAACGATTGGGGTCACTCAAAAAGTGTTTGTGTCAAACACAAGCAACGCAAGAGCCTATAGAATCCAGAATGCTGATTGGCAGGAGGTGCCAGTCTGCTTTTTGTGTTTGTTTCGGCTCGCCGAAGGCGCAAGGGCAGAGGGAACCAATGAAAAAAATGGGTTGCGGGGCTGGATGGGATGTTATACATTATTTGTTAAAAGTATAACTTCTGAACAGGAGGTGGTTATGTCGTCGGTGACGATGTCTTCGAAGGGTTGGGTGGTGATTCCGGCGGTGTATCGGAAGAAATATCGAATGAAGGCGGGCTCCAGCGTGGAGGTGGTGGATTATGGCGGAGGTTTGAGCCTGGTGCCCTCGTTTGAGGAGGCCACGCGGGAGGCACAGGGTCTCTTACGGGGTGGTTCTTCGTTGACTCAGGCACTTGTTCGGGAACGCCGGAAGGAGCGGGATCATGAGCACAGAAAAGGCCGATAAGCGGTATGTGCTGGATTCATTCGCCTTGTTGGCTTATCTGGGGGACGAGGTTGGCGCGGACGCGGTGCGTCGTGTTCTGGAAAAGAGTGCGGGACGGGAAGATTCCGTGTTCCTGTCTGTGATCAATTACGGAGAATGCCTGTATATTATTGAGCGGGAGCGGGGGGTTAAGGAGGCGCATAAGGCCATTGCGGCGATTGGCCAGTTGCCGGTCTGCCTGGTTCCGGCTGGCATGGATGAGACCCTGGAGGCGGCTCATATCAAGGCGAATTGTAAGGTTTCGTATGCGGATGCTTTTGCCATCGGTCTGGCGCGAATGAAAGGCGCGACGGTGGTTACGGGTGATCGTGAATTTCACGCGGTTGAAGGGCTGGTAGACATCCTGTGGCTGAAGCGATGAGCAGGCCCATTTATTGCCGCCTGCCATCCGGGGTGGTTTTGGGGTGTGTTCGGAGGTTGTGCCGTCGGGTATTGCTTTTTGTGATTGTTTGCGGGGGTCGGAGGAAGGGCATGCCGGATTCGGGGCTGTGCTTCGGGTGAAAAAGGGCGAAAAAGCCCGTAATTCGAGGGCATGGTGCAGGATGATTTCTGACTTGTGCGGGACGCTGGAACAGCGTTGCTCCCGGTGGTTTCCCAAAAAAACGCACGTGCGAATCAGGCGTCGGCGGGGGCGCCGCCCATGTAACACTTGATGTCGCCTCCTTTGACTCCGGCGCAGAGTTCGATGTAAGGCTTGATGGGGCTCATGTTGATTTTCTGCATCAGGACTTCCTCGACCTGGAAGAACCCGACCGAGGAGGACATATCCACTTCGATGCGGATGGGGAGATTGTTTCCGGGGCCGATGCGGACATCCTCGATGGCGGCGGCGGAGTATTTGTGAATGTCTCCGACGCGTGATTCCTGGGTGAGGATCATGGGGATGCGGGCGCGTCCTTTTTTCATATCGCATCCGTCGGCCACGAGGATTACGCCGGCTTCTAGGGAGTGGATGCGCTGGGAGCCCATGTGCCCGATGATGCCTTCGTAGGCGAGGGCGCGGATGAGGGTGCGGCGGGGAATGTCGGAAGGAAAGGTGGCGAGAAGAACCCGCTCCATGATGGGCAGGGCAATGTCGGCGCCGCTGCGTTCATGGTGTTCGCGGGAGATGCTCATGCCGAGATCATGCAGAAAGGCAGCCAGCACCACGGCGCAAAGGCTGTCCTCAAAGGTCCCTATCTCCTCTTTTTCGAGATTGGTGGGGATGCCTGCCTTTTGAAGGAGTTCAAGCATGAGGATGGCATTGCGGGTGACCGTCCGCATGTGGACCGGTCCGTGGTCGTTGAATCCAAGGCGTTTGATGGAGACGGTGTTGGCGTATTCCTGCAGGGTGGCGATTTCGGGGTCGTCGACGAGCTGGTCGAATATCAACAGTGGATAGCCGCTCAGCCGATTGGCGAGGTCTTTGTTCATGGAGCGTTCTTTGGGTGAGGTCATGGCGAATCCTTATGGGTCTTGTTGATGTGTGTTCTTTGCGGGTCGGTGGGAACCTATCATTTTTATTTTCGCACGGATACGGCGAATCCGTTTTTTTATACGCGGATGGCGGGCATAAACACGCTGCTGGAGGCGGTGGAAGAGAGGGACGTGCGGTGCGAGCAGCCATAGGCCGATGGCCAGAAAAAGGATTCCTTGAAGAATCGGGAGGAAGAGACCCAGGATGCCCAGGAGGATGAAAAGCCAGCCGAGGGTGACCCGCACGAGGTCTTTCCATCGGGCGCGGGCACGTTTGTTTTGCGGGTCCCTGATTGCGAGCCGAAGGAGCGGTGTGGTCATGCAGGGGCCTCTTCTCCGGGATACGGAATGCTGCCTTCAAAGACGCTAACCGCCGGGCCCGCCAGTTCGACGGCGGCAAACCCGCCGGCGTCGTCTGGTTTGAAGGAGACCTGGAGGATATCGCCGTGAGCGCAGCGTACGGTGATGGGGGTCGGCAGGCCGAAGCGCCGTGCGGCGAGCAGGGCAGCAGCCGTGATTCCGGTTCCGCAGGCGGGGGTTTCGGCTTCGACGCCCCGCTCGTGGGTGCGGATGTCCAGGGTGCCGTCGTCGCGTCGCTGAACGGCGTTGAAATTGATGCCTTCGGGCGCAAAACGGGCGTGAAAACGCACGAGTGGGCCGATGCGTTCGAGTGGAAAGGCCTGAAGGTCTTCCACAAAGGCCACGGCGTGGAGTACGCCGGTGTTGATGCAGTCCACTTCGAGCGGGATGCTGCTGAGTGGGACGCCGCATTCGATGCTGTGCGGCGGGGGCAGTTGAATACGCACCGAGTTGGAGAGGACGGTGGCGCGTATGGGGCCTGCGGCGCTTCGGAAGGTCATTTCGCCGCCGGCGATGCCCTGGCTGCGGGCGAAGAGGGCGATGCAGCGGGCGCCGTTTCCGCACATAGCCGCTTCGCTGCCGTCGGGATTGAAAAACCGCATGGAGAAATCGAGTTCTTTGTCGGTTTCGAGCAGCAGGAGACCCTCGGAACCGATGCCGTGATTGCGGTGGCAGATGGTGCGAATCCAATTGGCGTCATGGGAGGGGAACAGGCCGAATCGGTTGTCTGACACGATGAAATCGTTGCCTGCGCCGTGCATTTTAGTAAAGAGTAATTTTTTCACGGATTCCGACTGCCTGTTCTTGCGTCGACAAATGCTAACGGTAAACTTGCCGTTGGCTCACGAAAGACTAACATAAGGCGGTTACACACTGTCCTGATGCAGCGAATAAAGCGTCTTTCATGGGATAGCGCAATCAAAAAGGGAGTTCGCCATGGCGAGAGAACACATACTGGTGATCGAAGACGAGGAGGATATTCAGGAGTTGCTCCGCTACAATCTCCAGCGTGAGGGCTATCGTGTCTCACTTGCCGCGAGTGGGGAGCGGGGCTATCAATTGATTTGTTCGGAGAAGCCGGATTTGGTGGTGCTTGATTTGATGCTTCCGGGGATGGACGGATTGGAAGTCTGCCGGCGGGTTAAGCAGGATGTGGCGGTGCGGCATATTCCGCTGGTAATGGCGTCGGCCAAGGGGGAAGAATCGGACGTGGTGGTGGGGCTGGAGCTGGGGGCGGATGATTATCTCACCAAGCCGTTCAGCCCGAAGGTGTTGGTGGCCCGCATTAAAACGGTGCTGCGGCGCAAGGCGCGGGAGGTGCAGAACGAGGAATGCGTGCTTGTCCGGGAAGAGTTGACGCTTGATCCGGTCCGCATGTTGGTGAAGGTGAGTGATGTCTCGGTGGACCTGACGGCCACGGAGTATCGGGTGCTTCATTTTCTGGCCCGCCGTCCGGGTTGGGTGTTCACGCGGCAGCAGATTGTGGACAGCGTGAAGGGCGAGGATTACCCGGTGACGGAACGCAGTGTGGATGTGCAGTTGGTAGGTCTGCGCAAGAAACTGGGGCCCGCTGCGGATATGATTGAGACGGTTCGCGGTATCGGTTACCGCTTCAGGGAGTGATATGAAAAGCAGGGGTATTTTTTGGCACATTCTTGTTTCCTTCATTGCGCTTTCATTCGTCATGCTGGTGGGTATGGCGACTTATGCCGTCGTGGTGCTTGAATCCATGTATTACCGTTCTGTGGAGGAGGCGCTGCTTTCACAGGCACGCATCATTCAAACGCGCGTGCTGCCGCTGTTGGAGCGGAACCCGGAGGGGATTCAGGGCGTGTGTATGGATTTGAAGAGCAACGGGGTGTCGCGGGTCAGTGTGATCTTTCCGGATGGGCACGTGGCGGGCGATACGCAGGAGGATCCCGGAGTGATGGAGAATCACGCCGGTCGTCCCGAGGTACAGGCGGTGCAAAGCGGACAGGGCCATGGTATGGCCATCCGCAAAAGCAAAACCCTGAATATCGACATGATGTATGTGGCTGTTCCGATGATCGTGGAGGGGCGTCCCGCCGGCGTGATCCGTACGGCGATGCCGTTGACGCTCCTGCTGGACAATTACCGAAAGATGCGCCTGCGCATTTTGGCGGCGGCGGGCGCGATGCTGCTTGTTTCCGTTCTCCTTTCGCTGATTGTTTCGCACCGGATCAGCCGGCCACTGATGACCATGCAGCAGGCGTCGCAGCAATTCGCCCGGGGGGATTTCAGCCTGCGCGTTCATTTGAGCGGTTCCTCGGAGGTGGAATCGCTGGCGGATTCAATGAATTGGATGGCGGCTCAACTGGATGAGCGCATTTCCACCATCCAGGAACAGCAATGTCGGATGGAGTCTATCATTTCCAGTATGAGAGAAGGGGTTGTGGCGCTGGATTATTCCAACCTCATCATCACGATGAATCAGGCGGCCGCCCGGATGCTGGGCACCTCGGTGGAGCAGGCAACCGGCCGGATGCTCGAGGAAGTGGTGCGGCATCAGACTTTGTGCAATCTGGTGAGCGAGGTGCGCGGCGGCAGGGATATGCCGGAATCGAACGTGACGATGTATGACGCGAGTGAGCCGCGCAATTTTCAGGTGCGGGCGACACCGTTGCGCACAGCCGGGAAGCGCATGATCGGCGTATTGCTGGTGCTGAATGACGTGACACGCCTGCGCAGCCTCGAAAAGATCCGCCGCGAGTTCGTGGCGAATGTTTCGCATGAGCTCAAAACGCCTGTGACCGCTATTCAAGGATTTGCGGAAACGCTGCTGAACGGGGAGAACGATCAGGAAACGATCAACCGTTTTCTGGAAATTATCCGCCGTCAGACCGGACGTCTGAATGCCATCATTGAAGATCTGTTGAATCTTTCGCGCCTGGAGCGCGACCGCGAGCATGGTGAAATTCAAATGGGGCGGTTTTCGTTGCGCAAGGTGCTCGATAACGCCGTGCAGTGCTGCCGTCACGAAGCCGAGCGGCGGGGGATGAGCCTTGAGGTGGAGGGGGGCGAGGAGTTGAAGCTCGACATGAACGCCGAGTTGATGGAACAGGCGGTGGTCAATCTCATCAATAACGCCCTGAAATACAGCGATGAAAACAAGACGGTCCGTATCCGGGCCGCCATAGAGCGGAATGAGGCGCTGATTTCGGTGACGGACGAGGGATTCGGGATTGCAGCAGAGCATCTGCCCCGGCTGTTTGAGCGGTTTTATCGCGTGGATAAAAACCGCAGCCGTCAGATGGGCGGTACAGGACTCGGGTTGGCGATCGTCAAGCACATCGTTATGGCGCATGGCGGCAGGGTGGATGTGGAGAGCGAGCCGGGGAAAGGCAGTTGCTTCACGATTCATCTGCCTGCGGCTTAATGGATTTGTCGCAGGAATCCTGAGGGCACGGGCGGGTCGGTACACATCGGCGTGAAAAATGGGGAAAAACGGGCTGAAAATGCCATACAATGGGTTCTTCCGGCATTATCGTGCGTGTTCTCAAATCGCGACAGCGATTATCACTAAAGCGGGCGGGCACCCAACGAGCAACACGTAATCAGACGACGGGAGCCTCACGGCCCGTTCATGGGGTTGCGGGGCGCCCGCTTCGGAATATGAAACGATGGTTCAGGCAGAAAACCGCAAGACAGGAAAAGTGTTCGTTCGCGTATTCTGGTAGTCCTGCATCTCCAATGAATGCCGCACAGGGCGGCAGGCACAGGAAAAGGAGATGTAAATGAGCAGAATAAAGCAGATGTGTACGGTGGGATTGGCGGGTGGAGTGGCGCCGGCGGCGCAGGCCGATATGCCGGGGTTGCTGGAGCCGGTGCGGGTGGAGGAGCGTCCGGCGGTGTCATTGTCTGCTTGAAGCGTCCCGGGGCCTGCGCGTATACTGTCCTTCAAAACAAGGAGGGTATATACCTTATGATGGTCGCCGTTGTTTCTCTTCTGGTGGTAACATTTATTTCTTTGCTGGTGACGCGACTGGCGGCTATTGCGCTGATGTTCACGGGTCTTTCCCAGGAGTCGGCGCGCTTTCAGGCGCGCTCGGCTCTTTCAGGAGTGGGGTTCACGACGCAGGAGACGGAGTCGGTGGTAAATCATCCGGTGCGCCGTCGTATCATCATGGGATTGATGCTGGTGGGCAGTATTGGTATGCCGACGGTCATTGCCACGGTGGTGGTTTCCGTGATCACCACCGTCAAGGCGGAGCATTGGTGGCATCCGGCGTCGCTGCTGCTGGTCGGCGGCGGGGCGTTGGTGTTCTTCGGTCGCAGCCGTCGGGTGGCGCGGTGGATGAACGTCTGGATGTCCAAGGGCCTGAAGCGCTGGACGCGCCTGGAGGTGAAGGATTATATTGCACTGCTTCAATTGCGCAATGGCTACGCTGTGACGGAACTGCTCGTGGAAGCGCACGATTGGCTCGACGGCAAGAGTCTTCAGGAAGCGGCACTTCCCCGGGAAGGCGTGCTGGTGCTGGGCATTCAGGATGAAAACAACAATTATCAGGGGACTCCACGTGCGGGTGATGTGATTCACGCTGGAAACATCCTGGTGCTGTATGGCCCGCTCGATCGCATCAAGGAGCTGGATGAACGCGGCGCCTCGCGGGGCGAATCCGCGCATCGGCATGCCGTTAAAGAGCAGAGCGCAGAGACCGAAACGCTGCCTGATTCGGCAGCAACCTGATTTTCCAATGATGGAAAAATCCCGTATCGGGCCTTTTCTTTCGGCCCACGCATTTCTCATTTCCCCCTAATCATGAGCTAACGGGGTGTTGGTTTATTGTGCGCGAAATCAGATGCAGCCGGCGGTTTATCCGTCGAGTCCTGATGACGCAAACAACACAATAAGCAAGGAGAAATGCATGAGTGGAATGAAAAGAGGTTGGTTGGCACTGCTGCTGGTTGCCGGCGCGCTGCAAAGCGCCCTGGCGTACCAGGACGGCGATTCCCAGTTGTGGATGAAGTTCGGAGCGAGCGGCAACATGGATTGCGGCGTCAAGGTCTCCGTGGCCGAAGAGCTTCGTCTTGGGGATGACATGAAGGAGTACTATTACGCGGAGACGGCTCTTTCGGCTTCTTATGACGTACAGCCCTGGCTGAACCTCGGGCTGACGTATGTGGAAGTGTTTGAGCGGAAGGAGAAGGTGATCTATGATTCGAAGGGAAATGAGATCAACGATCACTACTTCCGCCCGGAACACATGCCCCGCGTGGAAGCGACGGTGAAGCATAAAGTGGCTGGCTGGGGTTTTGATGACCGCGTGCGCATGGAATACCGGATGAAAGAGGATACGCAGGATTATTTCCGTTACCGCAACCGCATCCGTGTGAAGTCGCCTTGGAAAGTCACGCCATTGGCTATCAATCCCTATGTGGCTTGGGAGTTGTTTCTGAGCGATTTGCCGGATGACGTGAACTGGGTGGTGGACCGTCACCGCTTTTACGCGGGAGTCGGCATGAAGCTGGTGAAGAATCTGAGCGGCGGGTTGTATTACCTGAAGCAGTTGGATTGGAAATCCAGCGACTGGCTGGAAACCAACGTGTTGGGTATCGAGTTGAGCGCCAGTTTCTAATCGTTTTGTTTACGGAGGTTCGATGTGAGTTATTGCAGCCTCGAGCAGAACGTTTCGTGCGGCGTGGAGTCGATTATCCGCAGCCGCGGCATGATCAGTCTTTCCGAATTGGCCTGTCTGCGGAAAAGCCTTCCTGCTTCGCTGGAGAGGCAGTTGGTTCCGCTGGTGCGTGAAGGGCGCGTGGAGTGTATTCGGCCCGTCGCCCAGGCTGAGCCGGGAAAGATATATTATCGATGGAGAGAGGCTTCGGATGCCCGTCATGTCTGGCAGATCAAACAGACCAGGTTCCTGCGGGAGAAAATGGCATTCGCACGAAACGCTAATCAAAACCTAATGGATGAAGAGCATACAGAAACCATGCTTCAGACACGCCTGGCGCGTGTGTGAGGGAAAATAATCAGGAGAACACATGAAAAGATGGAATGAAATCAGCATGAATAGAACCGCGTGTCGTCTTGGGGCGTGCATCGCGATGGTCGCCCTGACGCTGGCCGTGAAGCCCGCTCAGGCGCAGGTGAAGGTGGATCCCCGCTTGCCGGAATATACGCCGGTGGAGGGGATTTCCGGGACGATCAAATCGGTGGGTTCGGATACGTTGAACAATCTGATGACGCTTTGGGCGGAAGGATTCCGTGCGATGTATCCGAATGTGCAGATCGAGATTGAAGGGAAAGGCTCTTCCACGGCGCCGCCGGCGCTGATTGAAGGGACGGCCACGTTCGGTCCGATGAGTCGCGCCATGAAGAACCAGGAGTTGGACGACTTTGAAAAGAAGTATGGCTACAAGCCCACTGCGCTCAAAACGAGCATCGATATGCTGGCCGTTTATGTCAACAAGGACAATCCGGTCAAGGGCATGACGTTGAGCGAGGTCGATGCCATCTTCTCGAAGAGCCGCAAGAAGGGTCATAAGGAAGACATCACCACCTGGGGTCAGGTGGGTCTCGAGGGTGACTGGGCAAGTCTGCCGATCAGTCTCTACGGACGTAACGCGGCATCCGGCACGTATGGCTATTTCAAGGAACATGTGCTCGGCAAGGGCGACTATAAGGATTCCGTGAAGGAACAGCCGGGAAGCTCGGCTGTGGTGCAGGGCGTGGCCTCGGACAAAGGCGGCATCGGTTACAGCGGCATCGGCTACAAGACTGCCGATGTCAAGGCGGTGGCACTGGCCCGCGAGGCGGGTGAGGAGTTCGTCGCGGCGGTTCCCGAAAATGCGTATACGGGTGAGTATCCTCTGGCCCGCTATCTCTTGATCTACGTGAACGCCAAGCCGAATACGGATCTGGATCCGCTGCAACGCGAGTTCATCCGCTATGTGTTCAGCAGGCAGGGTCAGCAGGATGTGGTGAAGGATGGCTACTTCCCGGTTCCGGCGGAAGTTGCCAATGCCTCGCTGGAGGCGGTTGGCTTGAACTAGGATCGGCGTTGGGTTGACGACGACGGCGGACGGTGCAACTCCGTCCGCCGTCTTGAATGAAAGCGGCACGGTATGGTGAAACAGGTCTTTACAGGACGCAGGCGCGGCATGAAAACGAGCCGGGGTGTGCGCGTGGGGGATGCCTTTTCGAAATGGTTGATCACCGTTGGCGGGATCGGCACCATTCTGGCGGTATGCACCGTGTTCATATTTCTGGTTTGGGTGGCCGTTCCGTTGTTGTTTCGGGCTTCTACAGGCGGGGAGCGGACGGTGCCGTTTCAGGCTCCCGAGGTGCGGGCGATTCAGTCGGGCGTGGATGAATACAACCTGATGCTCTGGACCCTTTTCAGCGACGGAACATTTCGCTGCATTCGTCTGGATGGAGGGGGCGAGGTGCTGAGCCGCCGCCTGTTTGAACACCGGATAACGGCCTCTTCCTCCGACCCCAACACCGACTCATTCGCCCTGGGCTTCGAAGACGGCGCGGTACGCATCGGGCGGATACGTTTTTTGACCGGCCATCTGGATTGGCATGAAGCGCCGGAAACTCTTCGGGAAATGCCGGTGGGCGGGCTTGAGCGGCATGGGAATGCGTTAGTGGAACGAAGCGGCGAAGAGGTGCTGCGCTCCTTTTCGGTTGAGGCTGAGTTTGAGGAGTCCATGGAGGGGGAGTGTGCCGTGACCGGACTGGCGCACGTTGAGTCGGACGCGTTGTCGGTGTTGGCCGTACTCTTTGCGGATGGGCGCCTCCTGATTGAGCGGTTGTCCCGCCGCACCAATCTCATGACAGGGAAAACCACCATTCGCCGGCGTGAGGCGGCTCTGCCTTACGTGCCGGGGGAGGACGGTGACCCGGCTTTTATGAAGATATCGGGTCTGGGCGATTCCGTGGTGCTGGCCTGGCGCGATGGAAAGGTCGTACGTTACAACACCCGTGATCCGGAAAATCCCGAAGTGGAGGAGACGCTGGATATTCTGCCCGAGTCGAAGGCCGAGTTGACCGGATTAATATATCTCCTGGGGCAAACCACGCTGCTGGCGGCGGATACGGAGGGGCGCGTGGCGGCCTGGTTCCCCGTCAACAGTGAACCCGGCGACCACACCGCCTCGCAGACGCGCCTGGTCAGAGCTCATGTCTTTGGCGGGGGATCTGTTCCGGTCTCCGCCCTGGCATCCTCTTCACGGATGCGTGCTTTCGCGTGCGCTTATGCGGATGGAAGCGTTCGGTTGTATCATGTGACCAGTGAAAAGATGATGGCGGAGTTTTCCGTGGAGGACCCCGGCATTCAGGAGGTTCTTTTTTCGCCGCGGGACGATGCGGTGGTGGCGTTTTCGGATTGTCAGGCGTATGTTCGGCGGGTGGATCTGGGGCATCCCGAGGCGTCGGTTAAGGCGTTGTTTACAAAGGTTTGGTACGAAGGAGCGCGTGAGCCTGCGCACGTCTGGCAATCGTCTTCAGGAACAGATGATTTCGAGCCCAAATTCGGGTTGATTCCCCTGATTTTCGGGACACTGAAGGCGACGTTGTATTCGGTGCTGTTCGGCGTTCCGATTGCCCTTCTTGCCGCGGTGTTCACGAGTGAATTCATGGCGCCGCGCGTGAAGCTGCTGGTCAAGCCGACCGTGGAAATGATGGCGGGTCTTCCTTCGGTGGTGCTTGGATTTCTCGCGGCGTTGGTTTTTGCTCCCTGGGCGGAGGGGCGGATACCGGAGCTTCTGGGTGCGTTCTTTATGGTGCCGGTCACTTTTCTGGCGGGCGCGTATCTGTGGCAGTTGATGCCGTATCGGATCAGCCTGCGGCTCGGTGCCTGGCGCTTCCTTTTTATTCTGGCCATGCTGCCGCTGGGTCTTTTGGCGGCGGTGGCCGTCGGGCCCTGCATGGAACGCCTGCTTTTTGCAGG
Organism: Kiritimatiellia bacterium; assembly: GCA_028708815.1. Lineage (GTDB taxonomy): Bacteria > Verrucomicrobiota > Kiritimatiellia > RZYC01 > RZYC01 > JAQVYB01. The sequence goes on from JAQVYB010000069.1 coordinate 17,073, forward strand.
CGATATTAAACGCTGGCTGGATGGGCAGATCGGCACCGGATTCGGCGGATGGTTTTTGATGCTGCTGCCGCTTTCGTCCGTGGCGGTGGTGTGGGCGATGTCGCGCCTGGCCGGGCCCTATCTTCGCGAACACTCGCGCAACTGGACGCGGGGGCTTTGCGCCGTGGTGGATTTGATTAAGTTTCTGGTTGTCCTGCTGGTGGCTTTGGCTCTCTGCACGGCGATGGCACAGTTGCTGACGGCGCTGGGTTTTGATCTGCGCGGAGGCGTGTTCGGCACGTATGTGCAGCGCAATGCGCTGATCGTGGGGTTTGTGATGGGCTTCGCGATTATTCCGATCATCTATACGATTGCCGAAGATGCGCTCGGTTCCGTGCCGGATCATTTGCGTTCGGCTTCCCTCGGGGCCGGCGCCACGCCGTGGCAGACCGCTGTGCGCATCGTTATTCCCACGGCGATGAGCGGGCTCTTCTCGGCCATTATGATCGGACTCGGTCGCGCAGTGGGGGAGACCATGATTGTCCTTATGGCGGCGGGCAACACGCCGCTGATGGAGTGGAATCTTTTCAACGGTTTTCGCACTCTGTCGGCCAACATTGCGGTGGAACTGCCCGAGGCGGTACGCAACAGCACGCACTACCGGACCCTCTTTCTGGCGGCGCTGGTCCTTTTCGTGATGACCTTTATCCTGAACACGGCGGCGGAAATGATCCGTTTGCGTTTTCGAAAGAAGGCGGTGGAGTTATGAGCGGCACGCCAGATGCACGCAGAGAAAGAAGCCGATCCAGGGTATCGCTTTTTGCGCAGGGCGAACCGATGCTCTGGCTGACCGGCGGCGGTCTGGCCGTGGCCCTGGCGATGATCGCGGGCCTGCTTCTGCTCGTGCTGGTAAAAGGCGTGACCACGCTTTGGCCCATGCCGCTTGAGCAGTTCGCGCAGCGCGATGGAACAACCCTGATGGGGGAAGTCACCCGCGAAGAACAGTATGCGCCGGAGGACAACTCGACTGAAAAAACCGCCCGGCGCAGACTGCTGCGCACCGGAAATTTCGACCTGACGGGAGAGCATTTTCAGTGGGTGGCGGATTCGGAGATTCAGGAGGCGTCGCGTCCGGAATGGGGTGCCGTGGTGGAGCGAACTTCATGGGGGCGTTTTTATGGCGTTCCGTCGGCATTTCTCCTCTCGGGCAAGGTGGTTTCCGAGAAGCCCGAAGAGATTTGGGCCTTGTATAATCAACACCACGGTCACGTTCGCGCCCGCGCCGCCGAGCGGCGCGACCTGGAGACGCATGAGGTGGGTCGGATCAATCGAAAACTGGAAAACTCGCGATTAGCCTTGCGGAAGGTCGAGCGCCGATATGGGGATTCCTCTCCCGAATATGCCGCTGCACAGGGCGAGTGTGAGGCGGTTGGGGACTCTATGCGGGAGGACTATGATCGAATTCGGAAGGCGATTGATGAGATTAACACGGAGAACGCCGCCTATCAGGTCCGCCTGCGCACGGCAGATGGAACGGAACAGCTTCTGAACCTGGCCGACATTGTGCGTGCCTATCCGGCCAATCGTTTGACTCTGGCGGGGAAGGTGCGCGTCTATTTTTCGCGTTGGGTTGAATTTCTGACGGCGCCGCCGCGCGAGGCCAACAGTGAGGGAGGTGTTTTCCCGGCCATTTTCGGGACGGTGGTGATGACGCTTTTGATGTCGCTCGCCGTGGTGCCGCTTGGGGTGATGGCGGCGTTGTATCTTCGGGAGTACGCGAAGGGCGGTGCGATCGTCAGTGCCGTGCGCATTTCCATCAACAATTTGGCCGGTGTGCCCAGTATCGTGTTCGGCGTGTTCGGGTTGGGCTTTTTCTGTTACCTGATGGGTGCCGGAATGGATCAATGGCTTTTCTCCGCTGCACTTCCCAATCCGACATTCGGGAAGGGCGGGATCCTCTGGGCTTCCCTGACGCTGGCTTTGCTTACGCTTCCTGTGGTGATCGTGGCCACCGAAGAGGCGCTCTCCGCCGTGCCCAACTCCATGCGCGAGGGTTCGTATGCCTGCGGCGCCGGAAAATGGCAGACGATCAAACGTATCGTGCTGCCGCGCGCCATGCCGGGTATTATGACCGGCATGATTCTGGCGATGGCACGCGGAGCAGGTGAGGTGGCGCCGCTGATGCTGGTGGGGGCCGTCAAGCTGGCCCCGGAACTGCCTGTGGATGGCGTGGCCCCGTTTCTGCACGCCCAACGCAGCTTTATGCATCTCGGTTTTCACATCTACGATCTGGGCTTTCAAAGTCAGAACAGCGAGGCCGCCAAGCCCATGGTGTTCACCACCACGCTGCTGCTCATTGCCCTGATCTTCGTGCTCAATATCGTGGCGGTGCGCCTGCGTACGCGCCTGCGGCGCAAATTCGTAACCGGAGCGTTTTAAGGAGTGGATCATGTCGAACGAAATCAGCCGTATACATCCCGAAGCCGAACCCGCCGACCGCGGGCTCTCCGGTACAAGCCTCGAGGCTATCGCGCGGGGAGAGCCGTTTGAGGCCGCCATACACGAGGCCATCGAGCGGGAGGAAATCATCCTGGATATCCGCGACTTTTGCCTGTGGTACGGCGCCCA
>JAQVYB010000225.1 GCA_028708815.1 Kiritimatiellia bacterium
AACCCATGGACACAGGGACTTGCCGCGGCTGCGTTCAACAACGTTTTATCCAGAATGCCGCCGGCAACACCCCTCGCAAAAACAACGCAATGGACGGCGTCACTCTGGATAAAACGCTAAGTGTTCGGCGATATGATCCAGAATAGAAAGGTACACAATGAGATATAAGTGTTTCGATTTGCGCAATTTTCGTGGCATCATAAGTGCCCATCTTCCCCTTTCGGAAAAACCAAACAGTCGGGTTCACACCCTTGTAGGGCTAAACGAATCTGGGAAGACGACAGTCCTTGAGGCAATCAACCACTTCTCGTATAAATCTGAAACCTTGGATGCGCTTGACCTGGAGGGCTATAGGATTTCCGAGCAGCACTCTCTTATACCCATAAGCAAACGAGCGAACTTCAATGACTCTGCTCAGATATCAGCGATACTTGAACTGAACGAGGACGACGAAGACGCTATTGCCAAGGTTCTACGAAAGGAACACCATATCAAGCTGACCAAGCCAATTGGTGAATTCACAGTCACTCGTAAGGTCGCGTTTGCCAACTCGCGCTATGATGCAAAAAACAGTACCAATTTGTGGTCCATCTCGGCTATTGGAACGGCTAACAAACAAAGAAAACCGCGTGATCTTTCGCAAGATACCGAGTCTTGGCCGCTGCTAACCAAAACAATCATTCCATTCATCCCAACGATTCTGTTCTTCCCCAACTTCCTGTTTGATTTTCCCGAACGTATATACCTGAATCCTGCGATTGAAGATGAAACTAGTAAATTCTATCGATTATTGCTTCAAGACATTCTGGACTCATTGGGCAACAACACTGATGTGAATACTCATATTCTGGAACGTGCTCAGGCAGGATCAGACAATGACAAACGAAACCTTGACGGTCTCCTTCTCGACATGTCTCGTCACGTTTCGCGTGCAATATTTTCTGCGTGGGACCAGATGTTTCACCAGAAAATGAGTCAGAAACGCGTCGTCGTGAGTTGCGAGCAAGATGAGAAGAATGAGTACTATGTCAATATTCGTCTCGAAGACAACGATGGTTTCTACCAAATACGAGAACGGTCTCTTGGCTTTAGGTGGTTCTTTGTTTTCCTTCTACTCACACACTACCGTGCAAACGGAAGGCGAGGTCCATCTGGCGTTCTTTTCCTTTTCGACGAACCAGCATCAAACTTGCATCCGTCAGCACAGACACAACTCTTACGTAGCTTCGAAGCACTATCAACCGATTGCCATATTATTTACACAACGCATAGCCACCACATGATCAACCCAAAGTGGCTTGAATCGACCTTCGTCGTGAAGAATGAAGGTTTAGACTATGCCACAGATGCGATTGAATACAGCTCCAAGAAAACAGATATCACAGTGACAAAATACCGTGAATTTGCCTCAAAACATCCCGATCAAACAAACTATTTTAGGCCAATCCTCGATGTTCTGAAATACAGTCCAAGTAGTCTCGAGAATATTCCACGTGTCGTGATGGTTGAGGGAAAGACCGACTACTATCTGCTTTCTCTTCTCGCGCATACAGTCGGTTGTGATGAGAAGCTCTACCTGCTCCCGGGCACTGGATCCGGATCACTTGACACTCTCATCCAACTGTACTCTGCATGGGCCAGGTCCTTCGTTGTTCTCCTTGACGCAGACACAGAAGGTGAATCACAGCGAAAACGTTATAAGGAAGCATTCGGCCCTATAGTTCACGAGCGCCTCTTTTTGCTTTCAGAGCTACTCGACGACACCAGTCTACGAGCATGCGAAACACTTCTTTCTTCGGAGGAGAAGTTTTCGTTGCAACAACTGGCTTACCCAAGCGATACCCAATACAATAAGAAACATTTCCATCGAGCAGTTCAAGAGCTTCTGATATCAGGAGACACCATTAAGCTATCAAAGGAGGCTACTCGTCGTGCTGAACGTCTTTTTTTGGAGCTGCAAAACAAACTCTCTGCGTGAGGTAGCCGAACAAAAGAAGGATTAGTCCTGACTCGTAGCGAAGCGGAGTGGTCAGGTCTAATCCCTGGTTCAAGAAGGTCGCGGTAGAAATCGGAGAGGACGCGGACTAAGGGGAATGGTTCCCGTCCGGCTGGCCCCGGGATGTGTTTTCAACGTAAGCGAGGTGCCCGAAGGTCGTCTCCATCCGCTCTAGATGCTGCGACAGAGAAGAAACCGGATGAGAACAAGTCGAGTGCACCATCCCAGTGAAAGCCGCACAGAGCGCGTCTTCCTCTGTCTGGTGACTCGCGCCGTCGGTGAGACCGCTTGGGTAGCTGAACTTTGTGAACCAGCCTTGATGTTTTGGGTGGAAAGGGGTTGCAAAAAGAGCGCGCTCAGGCAATTCTAAAGCGCCGCTGTATAACAGACGCGTTGATACAGCAGCGCTTTCGGATTATCTCAACGTTTGGTGTTCAGTTTTCGTTTTTTTAGACCACGGTTGAGCGAGGTTGCATGGGCAAATGCGACGCTTTATCGTGATACACGGTTCATTGTTGGTTGAGAAACGTTTTGTGCACTCAGTCGCTGCACCTAACCGCCCCGTGGAGCTGGTCGGGGCCAAAGTAGTAAAAGAGCCGCTGCCCATCGCCCGGCAGCTCGCTCTGGTATGTTCGCATAAGAGAAAGGACAAAGAGACATGGCCATACCTGATTTTCAGAGCATCATGCTTCCCCTTTTGAAATTTTGTGCCGATGGGAAAGAGCACTCAAACAGGGAAGCCCTTGCTGCTCTCGCGCAGGAATTTGACCTGACGGAGGACGAGCAGAAGGAACTCCTCCCCAGCGGACAACAATGTGTGATCGGCAACCGCGTTGCTTGGGCACGCGCCCACATGAAGATGGCGGATATTCTGGAAAACACCCATCGCGGCGTTTTTCGCATCACCGAGCGTGGGCAGGAAGTCCTGAAGCAGAAACCTCAGGAGATCAACCTTCGATTTCTTCGGACGTTCCCAGAGTATGAAGCGGCACGAACCCGTGTGCGAAAAGGAAAAGAGGGCGACTCCTCGAAGGAGGAGGACGACAAGACGCCAGCCGAGCAACTGGAAGAGGCCTATCAAACATTGCGCGATAGCCTCGCCTCCGAGATCATCGCACAACTGAAAGCCGCCTCCCCCATCTTTTTCGAGAAGGTCGTAGTCGAAGTGCTTGTCAAGATGGGATACGGCGGGTCTCGAAAAGATGCCGGACAGGCCATCGGACGGAGCGGTGACGAAGGAATTGACGGCATAATCAAGGAGGATCGCCTCGGTTTGGACATTATCTACATTCAGGCCAAGAAATGGGAAGACCCCATTTCCCGGCCTGAGATACAAAAGTTCGCCGGCGCGTTGCAGGGTAAACGTGCGCGAAAGGGCATTTTCATTACGACTTCACGCTTCTGCGACACAGCCAAGGAGTTTGCGGCCAATATTGACAACAAGATCATCTTGATCGACGGGCAACAACTGGCGCAGTTCATGATTGATTTCGGCGTTGGCGTCGCGACCGATGCCATATATGAATTGAAGAGACTGGACTCGGACTACTTCACGGACAATTGAAACATGGGAATGCGAACAAGACAAATGCACGGTACGGCGTGCCGCTGTCCGTGATTTGCGCCGCTCGGCTTAACGATCCAGGGGGCGCCGGGTGCCTGCCAGGTGGGGGCAGGCTTCGACGTATGTCCGGGAAGGTGGTTTCTCCCTTTGAAAGACGCCGGCTCGGTGCGTCGGCGGTACTTTTTTCTATCCAGCATGACCGCTCTCCTTCCTAAATTTTATGTTCGTGGTTTTCGCCTTGTTTTTTCTAGTCATCGTGCGTCGGGGCTGGTAGAGAGGGCCCGCAATATGGAACAGATAAACGGAAGTCCGTGAAATTCGGACGCGGTCGCGCCGCTGTAACCGGTATCGAGCCCCGAAGATCCACTGTCCCGGGAGGGATGGGAAGGCGGGGGGTAGGAAGCCGGAAGCCAGAAGACGTATCGGTTTTGTAATGCAGGTCCTTCGCGGATAGGGGACGTGCGTGTGGCGGAGTTGCAGCTTCACAGGTCGATCGATTCTGCGGGGGATGTATTAAAGAACATCCACCAAGGAGAAGATTGATGAAGAAAAGAAAGCTGCGTGCCGCGTTAGCCGCTTGTTTCCTGTCGTTTGCGTTAATATCTCATGCCGGTTGGTCCGGTCCGTCGATTGCCCTGCCGAATCTGGAATCCACCCTGCCTCACTATGGAGCGCTCGCCTGCGATCAATTTGCGGATGGGCGTTTGGCGTATGGGAACAATGCGCGTCTGTTCATTCAGGAGTCGTTCGGGAGTTCTGTGTTTACGCAGATCACGAATGCGCCGGTTGCGGATCCGTCGCTGGTGTTGATCATTGATGAGGAGGGGGAGCAGGTGGTGCTCGGGCGCGGAGGCTATGGCAACACCAGCCTGTTTTTTTCGGAGCCGAATTACACGGGCGGGGCGTCGTTGCCGTTTACGGCGTCGACCTGGCAGCTTCAGAATTACTCGGCGGCTCTATTCGGGGATCGGCTGTATATCGCGGGATGCAATGACGGAGGGACGCATTCGGTGTCGGCCAAGGAGGGAACGAACGAGCCGATTCTGCTGATCACGGGGATTTCCACCTATTCGGCGGGCGTGGCGGTGGATCGGGAAGGCAATCTGTTTGCGGCTTCCGCCGATGACAACAGCGTACGCCGTTTTTCGAAGGCGCAGT
>JAQVYB010000226.1 GCA_028708815.1 Kiritimatiellia bacterium
CACCGGGGTTTTCGTCAGCTCGTTCAGTACCCGCTGAAAAAGGGCTTCCGGCATAAAGGCCGGACCCCCCCGGCGCGGATGAAGAGAACAGTAGGCGCAGCGAAGGTTGCACACCGCGCTGATTTCAACATTCACCCGTCGAAGGAAACGCAGTCCCCCTTGTTCCTTCCAAAGGGCATAGCGCTCACCGGGAGTCATGGGCGGCCCTTTTTGGAAAAAAGAACCGTGCTGTAGGGTTGTTTCGGATAAGAATGAATTTCCGCCTGCAAGCTCAGCGCCTCGGCCGTTTCGACAATTTCCTCCCGGGAGAAGTAGCGATGAAAAGAGTACGTGATCGTGCCGGTATCCAAATTGGTTTCACGCATTCGCACGCAGTGACTCCGTTCCTTAATTGGCAGGGCGGTATGCACCCATCCCTTTGAAACGGCGGCCAATTCCCGCAGGCAATCCCTGAAACGAGGCAGATGATGCAAGACCCGATAGCAGACCACCACATCGAAAGACGCAGAAGAAAATTGATGACTGAGTTCAAAGAGATCGCCCCGCTGGAAGGAAGCGCGGGGTTCGCCGGCATGCGCCTGCTGCGCATCACGGATGGCCCGTTCCTGAATATCCACGCCCGTATACTCGAAAGGCGCCTTCCAGGAGGAGGCGCGGGATTTGAGATAATCAAACACATAGCCCCCGTAGCATCCGACATCCAAAATGCGAAACGGCTCCTCCCGTTGGCTCAACCGCTCCGCAAGATCGGCCAGAATCGGTGGTAACAGCTCGATGGCATCCGGATTTTTAATCCATTCCGTGACATCCTGATTCTGCGTCAGCTCGAAGACCTGCCAGGGACGTTCGCCGGAACCCCCCATGATGAATTCATCAATATTCTCGTAAACCGGCTCGGTGTCGCGTTCAAGCGTGACATGACGGGCTTTGAGACTTTCAAAGTTATTCATGGTTGATTTCTATCAAACACGAACCCATTTTTCCATCTCTAAATCAGGCGGAGAAGCGTTGATCCAGGAGGGCCGCCAATTAAAGCCCTGCTGCTGCGCAATGAGCTCCACATCCACCGGATGCTGAAACAGCCGTTCCAGCGGAAGGTTTTGTTCTTCAGGGGCCAGCAAGTCGTTTCTGACAAAGAACAGGTTCATAAACCATTCAACACAAACCAGCGAATAGCCCTTTGCCTGCGCCAGGTTGTAGAGCGCGGCGGCCGAGGCACCGTAATATCGTGTTTTCCCGTATGTACGATTCAGGTCGTAAGGAAGCGTGACCGAAACATCCGGCGCAAAAAAGCAGTTGTATTCAATGCAGACCATACGCGGGCTGAACCGTTTTTCATCCAGTGCCTTCCATACCCAGTAATCATTTCCATCAATATCAATGGCAAGGAAGTCAAATTCAGACGGCACCCCATGCTCTGCAAAAAGGGCATGGATGTTTTCTGCGGTCACGGCGGCTTTCGTAATGGTCGGATCCGAATCCCCCGCCATATCCATCAGCAGGGCGTTCCACATCAAAACATGACGCAATGCCCACGTGGGACCATGTCCCTTGGCGCCGAATTCCACACAGAATCCGGGGTTCCGCCCGAAGCGCTCCGCCAGAAAAGACACCAGAGCCTCTTCGCCCGATGCCGCCAGTATTTGCCCGCATTGCTGAGGGGTATTGTTCATAAGGAGAACTATCTATGACAAAAAAGGCCTTCCGATACAATATCTGAAAGACCTTTTGCGCCACTTCTTAAGAGTGGAGTATTATAAACCTGCGCCTTTGATTTCCCAGCCGGTACTCATGGTCAGGTCCGTGGAAAAACCGGACGTGTTCAGCGTGCCGTTCGTGGTCAGCAGCCAGTAAGCCACTTTGCGCGTGACGGCATTGTGCCAAAGCAGATCGCTGGTCCCATCATTATTCAGATCCCCCGTAGCGCTAAGCACCCAGCCGGAGGCCATCACTCCATCGTTACAGAATCCGAAATCACCCAACACGCCATCGGTTCCCAAGATCCAATAGGCCACCCGCGCCGTGCTGGAGTTGTGCCAGAAAATGGCTACGGTTCCATCGCCTTTGATGTCGCCGGTGCCGCGGAATTCCCAACCTGCCGCCATGCCGCCATCGTTGCAGAATCCGGCCTCATCCAGCGTGCCATCCTGATTCAAAAACCAATAAGCCACTCGGCGCGTGGAACTGTTGTGCCATAGAAAATCCATCGTTCCATCGCCATTAACATCCCCCTGACCTGAAAGCACCCAGCCATCCGCCATGCCGCCATCGTTGCAGAATCCGGCCTCATCCAATGTACCGTCCTGGTTCAGCATCCAGTAAGCAACCCGACGGGTTGAGGTGTTGTGCCAGGCGACATCAGCTGTCCCGTCACGATTAATATCTCCGAAGGCGCGAAGCGTCCACCCGGAAGCCATGCCTCCGGTTTGGCACAGGCCCGACGAAGCAATGTAACCATCCGGCTCCATCATCCAATAGGCCACCAGACGCGAGGAGGAATTGTACCAGAGCAAATCATCCACCCCGTCACGATTGATATCTCCCACCCCTGAGAGTATCCAACCGGCCGACATACCACCTTCATTGCTTAACCCGTAAGATTTTAAAAGCCCCGTATCCGACATCATCCAGGCCGCCACATACCGTGTGCTGCTGTTGTGCCAATATACTTTCACGCGCCCGGGATCCGGGGTGGCCTTGGCCTGATTGTTGCGCGGCGTATCCGCATCTACAGGCGGCATAGAAAAAGAGACCGTATCCTGAACAAAGGTCTGTGTGGAAGCGCGAATCACACCATCGGCGTCCGTGCCTGCAAAGGTTGACCAGTGCGTGCCATCGGAGGTATCGGTTACCGCCCATGCCGGCGACAGCACCTGATTGACATCCTCCGGGATTTCCCAGGAAAACGGCACATCCGGCTCAAAAACTCCCCGAACCCACACGCAGCGGACATCTTCCGGCAGCGCAGAATCATCACTCCAGGTTTGCCAGGAGCCATCCGGGGTGCGCCACTGAACATAGTACGGAGCCGTAGCGGCAGTTCCGACCTGCAACTCATTATCCACTACACGGAGTTGAATGGCCGGGCCCGCCGTATCGGCAGCCTGAACGGCGGTGACACCGAGAACGCCTATGGCCGTCAGGACGTAAAGCGCGAGCGCTCGGTTGATTTTCATATTAGGTCGGTTGTTTTTCATGATTTGACCCCTTGGTTACTCTTTGTTACTTAGCCCGTTTTACTGTTTTTGTTTATACCTTTTTATACCTATCGGCCATTTCCGGCTGGTTGTTAACCAGATCGCTCACATCGCGCCCCCCTTAGGGCGAATTCGTGAAAGAATTGCCGTCCTGGCTCAGGAATAGCGTGTAGTAGTTGGTTACCCCGGAAGAGCGGTTCGTATGCACGAACACCCGATTGGTTCCGGAGTAAAGCGAGACGCCCGAGGTGGAGAGTTCCGGATAGTCCGCCGCGTCGAAGCGCAAGTCCACGGTTCGATTGCTGAATCCGGTGGTCATGGGATCCGGCCAGCGGATATAGACACTGTTGGTCAGTGCCACTGCAGAGAGGCGGAAAGTCGAGTTGCCCAACACCATGAAGGAGCGGGTCACGTCCGGCGCCGGATCGTAGGTGTCGTCCCCCGCCTGCGAGGCGGTGATGGAGACCTGCCCCACATCCGAGAAGGTGACATTGGTTCTGCCGGAGATGCTCGCCGCTCCGCTTGCCACCGCAAAGCTGACCGGCAGGCCGGAAGAGGCTGTGGCTGAAAGCCGGAGCGTTGTTCCCAGCACCTGCGTGGGTATTGCGGCAAAGGTGATGACCTGCTGATCTTTTCCGGTGCCCGCGTAGGCAAATCCGTTCGTCAGCACGGACACCCCGTAGCTGGTGGAAAACACCTGTACATCGCCGGTCACCGATGACCCGGAAGCCCCGGCGATCACCACAATCTGAGTCGCACTTTGACTCTGAATGCTCGTTACATTCACGCCGCACAACGTCACATTGGTCACGTCGGTTCCATCGCCCAGATTCGTGCCGATGATGGTCACCGCATACCCGCCGTTGCGTACGCCGAAATCAGGAACGACCCCTTCACTGCCGCCCTGCGCGGGATAACGATACACGTTGGTGGTGTTGTTGAGCGTGGACCCGCCCGTCACATAGATCGACCCGCGATAGGTGGCCGCAGCGATCGAATCGAGCGCCTCCGGCATGTTGGGGGGATCGGCGAGCCGGTTGGTGAAGTTATAGCACCAGGATCCGGCCGTGGCCGCACCACCGACGCGGCCTCCAATGATGTACACGTTGTCGTCCAATGCGGCGCTGGCGTGATAGGCGCGGCCATTGGGCATGAACGTTTGCGAAGCATAGGCCATTTGGTTCAGATCATTCGTTATGCGAAGACGATGGAAGAATATCTGAGCACTGCTGTAATGCCCGCCGGAAACATACACATTGGTCCCCACCGCCGCCGCGCCCAGACGAATGCCGAAAACGGTGCCGAAGGACTGGGACAGCCAATTGGTGCCGTCAAACACAACGGATGTCGCCGGAAGGGCACCCGTCTCATCCATCCCCCCGAGTATCTGAAATTTATCGTTCACCACGACACCGGCCGCAAGTCCCCGCGGATAGTCCAC
>JAQVYB010000070.1 GCA_028708815.1 Kiritimatiellia bacterium
ACTCATCACCTACAACGGGACAAGCGCCGCACCGACGCAGGCCGGTTCGTACGTGGTCACCGGCCTGGTCAACGACACGCAATACGAGGGCTTCACGGTCGGCACGATGAGTGTCGCGCAGGCTTCGCAGCAGATCACGGAAGCGCTTCCGACGAACGGGGCGGTCATCGGTGTGGGTACGGTGGTGACCTGCTCCGCGGAATGCACCTCGGGCTTCGCCGTGAGCTTCACGAACTTCAATGTCGATGCGCCGATAACCTGGGTCTCCTCCACGCAGTTTCATGCCTATGCCACGGGCGTGGTGGAACTGGCCTTCTCGCAAACGGGCGACGTGAACTGGGCCGCGGCACCCTCGGTCGTTCATACCGTCGTGGTGGAAGGCGTCTCCAGTAACTTCTATGTGGCGACCAGCGGCGACGATCATAACGACGGCCTCTCGTGGGATTTCCCCAAACGCACCATTCAGGCGGCGCTGGACGCGACTGCGTACGACTCCGTGGTGTGGGTTTCCAATGGGGTGTACGACACCGGCGGGCGCGTGGCGGATGGTCAAGCGCTGACCAATCGGGTGGTTGTTCCAAGTGGCGTCTATCTGACCGGAATCAACGGCGCGACGTCTACCGTGATTCGCGGTCAGGCGGGCACGGGTGCGGATGCGCCGCTCGGAGCAGACGCCGTTCGCTGTGTGTATTTGCACAGCGATGCGATTATTGAAGGATTCACGCTGGAACAGGGCGGTACGTTTGCCGGCGAGCAGCCCGTTTCCGATTCTCTGGGCGGCGGAGTCTACGCTTCGGAAGCGGCGGTCATCAATTTGTGCATGGTGCGGGACAACCACGCCTCGTTCGGTGGGGCCGTGGGAGGCTCGAACGTTCATGTTGTCGTGGACTCGCTGATCACGGAGAACACCGCCCGTCATCAGGGCGGCGGGGCATGGCTTTCCTTCCTGGCCGCGTGTACGGTCAGCGGAAACACCGCGACCAACGGCGGCGGCATGGGCGGGGCGAACACCAGTGACTACGCGATTGCCGTCGGCAGCATTGTGTTCGACAACACCCCGGATGACGCCAACGAATTTACAGCGGCATTGGCCAGTTGCCTTGGCTCGACCAATGATTTGTTGATGGCCCTTTCCTGCATCACCAATGCGCCAAAATTCGCGGACACAGCCGCCACGAACTATGCGCTTCAGGCAGACTCGCCCTGTATCGAAAAGGGGGTTTCCTTTTTCATGCTGAACGAGAAGGATTTGGCGGGGAATCCCCGCGTGGTCTTTGACTGCGAGGACATGGGTGCGTATGAATACCTCGGCATTCCGGCGGTTCCTGCGAACGTTGTGTTCACCAATGTTCAGCCGTGGCAGGGCACGCTGTCGTGGACCAATGGAGGCAACGTCCCCGTCACGAATTATGCCGTGAGCGTCACGAACGCCTCCGCCGTCGTGTTCCAGGGCAACGTCACGAACCACATCACCCAACTGGCCCTGACCAATCTGACGCCCAATCAAACGTATTATGCGTCCGTCCTGGCGCAAAACGAATATGGCGATGCGGCGATAGCCACCGCCACCACGCACACTCCCAAGGCGGATCAGACCATCACGTTCACACAGTCGGGCGCGGTGAATGCCTATGACGGCCTCAACCTGAGCGCCACCTCCGATTCCGGTCTGGCCGTGTCGTTTTTCATCGGCGATTTCTCGCCCTCGAACGCGCAGAACCGTTGCTGGATCGCCAACGACACGCAACTGGTGTTCTCCGTGACCAATCTTGAATCGCAGCTCAGGATCGTCGCGGTGCAGGCGGGGAATGAGCAGTACAATCCGGCGATTCCGGTGACCAACCAGTTCCAGGTCGCGCCCGCGCAGGCCGGTGTGACGTTGAGCAATCTCACCGCCACCTACGACGGCACACCTCATGCCGCATCGTGGAGCAGCACGAATGCGGCGGTGACGAATGTGGCGCTGTATTACGGCAGCGGGGCCGACACCAATCCGCCGGTCAATGCAGGAAGCTACGACGTGAATGCCCGTATTCAGCAGCCGAACATTGCAGGCAGCGGGCTGGCCACCATGGTGATTGCGCGGGCCGCCCAGACCATCACCAACTTCAATCTGCCCGCCACCGCGCAAACCACCAATCGTATCACGCTTTCCGCCGAATCCACCGTCGGCCTCACCGGCTTCACCTACAGCGTCCTCAGCGGGCAGGCCTTCATCACGAACACAACCACGCTGGGCTTCACCGCGTCGGGCGCCGTGGCCGTACGCGCCTCACAGGCCGGCAACAGCAACTACCTGGCCGCCGCAACCACGCAAACGGTGACCGTCAGCAAAACGCCCGTTACGAGTCTTGTGATCGAGTCTGCCACCCTGACGCAGCCCTACAACGGCTCGCCGCGCACCATCACCGCCACCGGCGATGCGGCGGGCCTGGCGATGATCTATCTATATAACGCCGGAACGAACGCCCCGGTGTCGGTCGGAACCTATGCCGTGCGCGCCACCGTGGACGATGCCATCTATTCCGGCACAACCACCGGCCTGATGACCATTGTGAAAGGACATGCGGGCCTGACCGTGCTGCACACCAACCAGGTGTATGACGGCACCGCCCGGACCGTGGTCGTGGTCACTCTCCCCGTCGGACTCGACGTGGATGTCACCTACGACGGCTCCACCACCGCTCCCGTGAATGCCGGGACCGTCACCGTCGCCGCCGCCATTTCACCTTCCGAGCCCTCTTACACCGGCGCGGTGACGACCCTGCTGCGCATCGCCAAAGCGCCTCAGACCATTGATTTTCCAATCCTTGGAAAAAAACTCCAGGAGGCGAGGGTGGGGCTTTCGGCGAGCGCCTCCTCAACGCTGCCCGTGACGTTCAGCGTAACAGAGCCCGGCGTGCTGAGCAATGGAACCAATCTCTCCTTCAGCAGTACCGGCGTGGTCACCGTTACCGCTTCACAGGCCGGCAATGAAAACTGGAATCCCGCCTCCACCCAGCAGGACATCGTGGTTTCTGCTGCGGCGGCGTATCTGGATTTCGATGGCGATAAAAAGGCGGACATCACCGTCTATCATCCGAGAACAGGATTTTGGCATATTCTTCAGTCCACCGACTTGACGGGGCGCTCCCTGGAGCTGGGAAGACCGAACAGTATCCCGGCGCCGGGCGATTATGATGGGGACGCCATATACGATCCCGCCGTGTACCGTCCGGAAAGCGGGGCGTGGAGCATTCTGTTGAGTGCCACACAGGAACAACGAACGCAGTATTGGGGCTGGGCGGAAGCGGTGCCCGTTCCGGGTGATTATGATGGCGACGGCATCACCGATGTGGCGGTGTGTGATATTGCCGATGGCGTATGGTACATGCTGCTGTCCTCCACGGGCAAGGAACGTGTTCAGGCGTGGGGCTGGAGCGAATGCGTTCCCGTTCCGGGCGATTACGATGGCGACCTCATAACCGATGTAGCCGTCTGTTGGCAGGAAGGCGGAGAATGGTTCATCCTCCAAAGCTCCACGCAGACCGCGAGAGTTCAGACGTGGGGCTGGAGCGAAGCCGAAGCGAATCCCGGTGATTACGATGGCGATGGACGGACGGATGTGGCGGTCTACTGGCCGGAAATCGGGCAGTGGTATGCGTGGCTGTCGGCCAGTCAGAGCGCGAGCTCCGATTGTTGGGGCTGGGATGACGCCGTTCCCGTGCCCGCCGATTACGATGGGGACGGCAAGTATGACCGCACGGTTTATGCGGCGGTCTACGGTATGTGGTCCATCTGGCAGAGCGGCAGCAATACCTCGCGCACCCAGGTCTGGGGCTTCGGAGAAGCCGAACCGGTGAACACTCCTTGAACGAGTGTTTTTTGACACGCATGGCATGAACCTTCCGACTCGCCGGCGATTCGTTGGGTACGTCGGAAATTCCGTATAAACGGGCCGGAAACGGCAAGAAAACGCCGAAAATCAGCAAAAAATCAGAAAAATTCTCCAAAAAATGTCAAAAATGCAAAAATGTTCAAAAAAGAACCCAAATAACCCGAAAACAAGGGGACTTTACAAAAATGCTAAAACGTTCTACTCTATCTGGAACGATGGTGCTGTGAGGGCGTAATCGGTCAACCAACACAAGCAAGGTGCCGCAATGAAGAAGAGTTTCCGGTGGGCGCAGGTGGGTGTTTTTTTCCTGCTTGTATTTTGGGCGGGCCGCGTCCTCGCGGGCGAGGTGATTCTTCAGTATTTCAACACGAGCTGGCCGGAATTGACGCGCCGTATTCCTGAGCTGGCCGAGGCCGGATACACCGCGTTGTGGTTGCCGCCTCCATTCAAAGCCGGCGGCGGTCTTTCGGTTGGATTCGATTCGTATGACCGCTTTGACCTGGGCAGCAAGAATCAAAACGGCTCCATCACCACCAAGTACGGAACGGAAACGGAATTGCTCTATCTCATTGAAGTGGCGCACCGCTTTGGCCTTCGTGTGTATTTTGACAACGTGATGGCTCACAACGGCGGCCCGATGTCCAGCGGAGTTCCCGGCACACTCCAGCCCAATGGGTTTGTTCCGGAGGATTTCCATCTCAAGCGCACCTCGGAGACGACCTACGAAAATTATGGCTGGCCGGATTGGCAGGACGAATGGCAGGTGCTGAATCGAAATCCCTTCGGTCAGGATATTGCGCATGAAACCCCCAACGACAGCTTCGGCTGGAGCGAGGGCGATGACTATGCGAAGTGGTCCGGCATCCGACACCCCGGGCATCCCGAATACTATCTCGACACCGATCTTCCCATTGAAATTGTAAACGGCGGCAGTACGTCCATCGTCTACACCTTTGCGAACAAGGAGCCGTTCGAGGACAGCAATGGAAACGGTCGCTTCGACTGGACCGACACCAATGGAAACGGGCAGCATGATGCCGGCGAAGCGAGCGAGCCGTTTACGGACACCGGCATTGATCCCGGCCGCGCCGATCACTGCACCGTCGCGTGGGGCTACGGCAACGGACGGTACGACATGGGCAACCCGGTCTCGGAGGATGTGAACAGTATGCTTTTCCGTGCCATTCGCTGGTTTACGGATAAGGCTCACGCGGATGGGTATCGTCTCGATGCGGTGAAGCATGTGCCGGCCTATTTCTTTGGAAAAATGGACAACCCGAAAGACGATTCAAACTGGGGCTACGGCGGGCAGGTGCAGGAGCAGTTTAATATCTCGCGCGGATTCAGCGACTGGGGCAATCACCGGGATACGGTTTTCGACAACATTCAGCCTCGCGACGATGCGCTCCTCTATGGCGAACATCTCGGTGATCCTCCGTGGAAAATGTATTACGTGGATGCGGGTATGAGGGTCGCCAACGATGATTTTCTCAATGCGGTGAAGGGAAACATCGGCGCGAATCTCGGCGGTATGGATGATCCGGGCTATGCGGTGATCAATCCGAATCAGTCCATGCACTATGTTATGAGTCACGATAACAATTACCTGTGGAGCGGGGACCGCGAGCAGGCGCACGCCGTCCTGCTGGCCCGTGAAGGAAAGCCGATTGTCTACACGGATGGTTACAACCAGAGTGGGTCGCCGGATTGGTTTCCGAAGCCTGCGGAAGTTCCGTTTCTCGGCGAGTTCGATCAGCGCTACATCCCGAACCTGCTCGACATCAATCGTCACTTCGGCTGGGGCTATCAGAGCAGTCGGTGGAATGCGTGGGATTTCACCCCCTGGGCACGCTACGCTCCGGACGCCACCGATGGTGGTCTGAACGACCACGGCGTCACGATGGTGTTTATGATGGCCCGGAATTACATGTCCGAATGGCCCTCCAAGGACATCAGTGCCGTCTTCCCCGAAGGCGCGCGCCTGTTCAATTATTCCTACCACGACGGTCCGTTCAAGGTGAAGGTCATTGCCGATGGAAAACTCCGCAACATGGATGACACGCCGATCTATGTGGCGCCGGGTAAATACTATGCGTTCTCCTGGCGCAATCCGGAGATGCCGCTGGTTTGGGGCGAAGGACTCACCGAGGAAATCCAACCCATCATGATCTATGAAAACGGCGCGAGGGTGGGGAACGTGACGGTGACGCGCAAAGACGGACGTAACGGCGATCCGGCCTTCAATCCATACGGGGTGGCCGATGCGGATTCCTCGGACTATCGGTACAGCCTGACCATTCCGCGTGTGACCCAGTCGTCGAATCTGTCGTTCATCGCGCGGGCCGACGGTTCGGCGGAGAACATGCTCATGAAGCTCGATGGCGGGATCGATTTGAACGCGCAGATGGATGTGGTGACCCAGCAACCGGGCGACCGGGACAATCCGCCCGCCCTGGCGAAGGATAAATTTCTCGGTTACGAGCAGATGAAATATGTCCGACGCATCGCGGAGAAATTCGCCGCCACCAACAGTGCGCAGAACGGCATCGGATCTCCCGGCGCCGAGACCTATACATGTACGATCGGTACTGCGGGATTTGTGATCAATGCGGGCACCGGGCCGAACCTGTATGATGGCCGGACGGTGACCTTTACGTTCCACGATCCCGCTCTGGACAATCAGATTTCCACGGATCTCCAATTCACGCCTCCGCCGGAATCCGCCGCAGGCGCCCCGGTCACGATCTGGGCGAAAATCGGCTACGCACCGAATGTCGAGGCGGCGTGGTTGTATTACACGACGAACGGCATGGATTATCCCGAGGGCAGTGCCGGTATGGGCAAGGGCGCCACCCTGGCAGCCCCCTTGGCGTATGACAGCGATGGAAGTGTGGACGGGGAAAGCACCTCGCAGTGGTGGAAGGTCACGATGCCGGCACTGCCCGCAGGCACCGTCGTGCGCTACAAGATCGGCGCCTGCAAGGTCGATGCCGCAAGCCTGTTCCCGTGGACCGATGACAATCTCGTCATCAAGGCCCGCATGGAAACCGTGTTTCAGGTGACCAACTTCAACGCGGCCACCATTCCGTATTATCCGCATAACGACTGGGGGCAGAGGGCCGTGGGCCTGGAAGAAGGATTTCATGTGCTGCGTACCAAGGCGATGCTGGGGCGTGCGGCAGGCGATACGCCGATTTACCGGGAGCGGACGCAGACGTTCTATTACGACACCAAACCTCCGGAAGGAGATATTCTGTCGCCGGCGTCGGACGGTCTGATGCTTTCCGGTTCCGTGTTCAACGTGCAGGTCCGCTCCGATATGAGCGTGGAAGAAGTCTGGTACAAGATCGAGGATATGGATGAAACCAACGACGACGCCGAGACCGGCGTGGCCAATGGAAACAATGCCTGGGTGAAAGCCCTCAAGGGATTGGTCCCCGCACCCATGCCCGGCAGTGAACTTCAACAGCAGTGGGAGTTCACCTACAGCCTGATCCCAACCTCGGGTACCGCCACCATTAAAGTGCAGTTGCACGAACTCACCTCTTCCACGAATACGGCACTCAGTGATGTCGAGGGGCATTTTACGACCCTGCTGCGCACCGTGGATACCGGCGGTAACGGCGTGCATCTGCTGATTCATGAACCCGCCGCCGACAGCGCCATCGTCGGTGTGGGCAGTAATCTCGTCGCCCGTTTCAGCAAAAGTCTGGCCGATGGACTCAACGATACCGAACTGGCGCAGCGGTTTTCGATTGCGCTGGATGGCAGCGTGCAGTCGACCGCCGGCTATCTCATCGAACGCGACGTCACGCCCGCCGAACACGCCATCCGACTCGTCCTGCCCAATCTGCACAACGGCGACCCGGGTTTTCTGCATTCGATGAACGTCACCTTTGCACGGGATGGCTATCCGACGCTGGTGGCCCGGCGTCAGGTATATGCGGTGGATGACGACGACAGTAATGACGATGGTATTCCGGATTCCTGGGAGCAGCAATGGGGCATTCCCGTGGGCGATCTCTCGGCGACGGCCGATGATGACTCCGATGGCCTGAGCAATATGGAGGAATACATTGCCAACACCAATCCGCGCGACATCAGCGAATTCCCTGCGCTGAGTATTACGCCCGATATCAGCGAGCTGGTCGCGCTGAGGTTTGACTCCAAATCCAACCGCAACTATTACGTGTGGTACGCCGATTCGCTTCAGCCGGCGCTCATGCAGTGGCAGTTGGCCACACCGCTGACCGATCCGATCGAGGGAACCGGACAGACCAATGAATTCATCGATATTCTTCCCAACCCGACCAGCCGCTACTACCGCCTGGAAATAAAAATACCCGGATCGTAAAAGACCGGCGCCCGAGTGAAGATCCATCCGTTTCTGCATGGCCCCCATTCGTTTTCAGTCGTTCACTGAATCGTAATGATTCCTGATCGGCGGTCTGCGCAGTCCGCAAAGAAAAGGGACGCCGTTTCGGGCGTCCCTTCGTGTTCAACAGGATGCGTGATTGGTTTATTTTGAGTTGCCGATGACGCCCTGGACAAACCAGTCCATGCTGAGCATTTCCTTGTCGGTCATGGCGGATCCGGCGGCCACTTGTTCTTTGCCTTCCTGATCCAACAGCGGGCCGGCAAAGACGATGAGTGAACCGTCGTTGATTTTTTTGGCGGCTTCATCGATTTTGGCCTGTGCTCCTTCGGGGGCGAGGGCTGTCAGCGGGGCGAGCAGGACCACGTTGTCTTTCATGTTGCCCCAGTAGGCGTGGGTTTTCCATGTGCCGTTTTGGATGGCGCGCACCTGTTCGGCATAGTAGGGGCCCCAATTCCAGATCGGGGAGGTCATATTGGATTTGGGGGCCATTTTGCTCATGTCGGAATCATATCCGATGGCCCATTTTCCACGTTCTTCGGCGGCCTGCTGAGGACCGGCGGTGTCCTGATGCTGGGCGATGACGTCGCATCCCTCATCCAGCAGGGCAATGGCGGCGGCTTTCTCTTTGGCCGGGTCATACCAGGTGTGGGTCCAGCGTACGATGACTTCGGCTTCCGGCTTGATGGAGCGGACGCCAAGGGTGAAGGCGTTGATGCCGCGAATCACTTCGGGAATTTCAAAGGCGGCGACGTAGCCGATTTTCCCGGTTTCCGTTTTCATGGCTGCGACGATGCCGGAGAGATAGCGCGGTTCATACATCCGTCCGAAGTAGTTGGCCATGTTTTCGGCTTGTTTGTAGCCGGAGCAGTGGAGGAATTTAACGTCGGGATATTCTTTTGCGATTTCTTCCATGTAATCCATGTAGCCGAAGCTGG
This sequence comes from Kiritimatiellia bacterium, assembly GCA_028708815.1. Classification (GTDB taxonomy): domain Bacteria; phylum Verrucomicrobiota; class Kiritimatiellia; order RZYC01; family RZYC01; genus JAQVYB01. Next base: position 9,191 of record JAQVYB010000070.1, read on the forward strand.
TGGCCACGATGACGTTGCAGCCCTGATCAATCATGTTGCGCATGATTTCCTTCACTTCGGGACCTTCCGGCACGTTTTCTTTGTAGATGGTCTTTATGCCGGTTTCTTTTTCCGCATAGAGGCGGCCTTTGTCGTGCTCGAAGGTCCATCCGCCATCGCCTACAGGGCCGATGTAGATGAAGCCCATTTTAACTTCGGGCTTGGCGGCAGGCGCTTCGGTATCCGCCGCGGCGCTCGCCGGTGCGGCGGTCTCTTTCTTCTGCCCGCATCCGCAGAGCGCGGAGACGGTCAGACAAACTAAAAACGCAGTCCATACTTTTCTCATACAGGCATCCTTTCTATTCTATATCATGCATTAACGACGTATACCCCGTAAACGCACCACATCCCGCCGTCGTTATTCACGGAATGTAATGGTGTTTCCCTGCAAACAATCCACGATGGCCAGCGATTCCACTCGAATTCCGCGTCCGCGCAGGAGTGCGCCGCCTTCCTGAAAACCTTTTTCGATCACAATGGCCACGCCCACGAGTTGAGCGCCCGCCTGCTCCAGCATCTCGATGAGTCCGCAGGCGGCGTGACCGCCCGCGAGAAAATCGTCCACAATCAATACGCGGTCGCCCTGTTTGATGTATTCGGAGGAGATAACCACGTCGTGATGCGTATTTTTCGTAAAGGATTTGACGCGCGCGGTGTAGTTGCCCGCAGGCATGGTCGAGGGCTTGGCTTTTTTGGCAAAGACAACCGGTTTGTTCAGTTCGAGCCCGGTCAGGATGGCGACGGCAATGCCTGAGGCCTCAATGGTCAGTATTTTGTCAATGGGTGCGTCGGAAAAGCGCTGAACAAATTCGCGTGCGGCTTTCTGCATGAGCTGGGGATCGATCTGATGGTTCAGAAAGCTGTCCACTTTCAGAATGGTGTCGCCGATGACTTTTGCATCGCGCTGTATTCTTTCCTTCAATTCTTTCATGGGGATCCGCTTTTCTCCGTGTCCGGCATCTTCATTTCGTGCAAAGACAGTAGAGATCATAGCACAAAAGAGCGCCCGCACAGCAATTTTATCAAACTATTCGCAGCGCCTGTATGGAGGAATGAGCAGCCCGGTTATTTCGCCCGAATCTGCTTTTGACACGTTTTCGCAAAGCGTGTTACTTTAAGCGCTTGCAACACGGGTCGACCATGGAGGCCGGCGGCGGTATACAAAGACTTCCCACGATTAAGGAAATACGTTATGGCAAAAGTGGTCTTGGAGCATGTTTGCAAAATATATCCCGGCGATGTGATGGCCGTGAATGATGCGAATCTGGAAATCGAGGACCAGGAGTTCATGGTCCTTGTGGGCCCTTCGGGTTGTGGGAAATCCACGACGCTTCGGATGGTGGCGGGACTGGAGGAAATCTCCAGCGGCAGCGTTTATATTGACGGCAAGAAGATGAATGAGGTGCCTCCGAAAAACCGGGACATCGCCATGGTTTTTCAGAATTACGCGCTCTATCCGCATATGACCGTGTATAACAATATGGCCTTCGGCCTGAAGTTACGCCATTACCCCAAGGCGGAAATTGACAAACGGGTGCAGGAAGCGGCGGAAATTCTCAACATTCAACCGCTTCTTGAGCGCAAGCCCAAAGCCCTTTCGGGCGGGCAGCGGCAGCGCGTGGCCGTGGGACGCGCGATTGTCCGCAAGCCCAAGGCTTTTCTTTTTGATGAACCTCTTTCCAACCTGGATGCCAAAATGCGCGTACAGATGCGCGCGGAAATCAACAAGCTGCACACCCGGCTCTCTTCCACCATGATCTATGTGACGCACGATCAGGTGGAGGCGATGACCATGGGCGATCGCATTTGCGTGATGAAGGATGGGCTGATTCAGCAAACGGCGGCGCCGCTGGAACTGTACCACCGCCCGGCGAATCGGTTTGTGGCCGGGTTCATCGGCAGTCCGCCCATGAATTTTTTTGAGGGGCGGCTCGAACGGCGCGAGGGAACGCTCTTTTTTGTGGAAGAGCATTTTGCCTTGGCGGTGGATGATGCGCACCGGTCGGCGCTGGATTGTTATGACGGCAAGCCGATGGTTTGGGGGATTCGGCCGGAAGATTTGAATGATGCCCTGTATGCGTTGAATGCGCGTCCGGATAATCAGTTCAAGGCCCGAGTGGAAGTGGTGGAGCCGATGGGTGCCGAGATTTATCTTTATATGAACAGCGGAGTCCATTCTTTTGTCGCACGGGTGAGCACGCAGAATAATGCCCGGGTGAATCAGGAAGTTTCGATGGTGGCCGACATGAAAAAGGCCCATTATTTTGATGCGGACAGCGGTCTCGCCATAGCCTGACGCGGCGTGCGCCGCCTTCTGCCGCCAGATTGGATGAAAGGTTCCGGATGATGTTTCCTTTTCCTATAGCCGTGTTGGAGTCGACCACTTTGATGCAGGGGATCGTTCAGTTCGCGTTGGTGGTGGGGTTGTCTTTTTCGGGCATGGTCCTCTTGGTGAGTTTTCTTCGTTTTCAACGCATGACGGGTCATCTGAAGTTGCCTGTTGCCGTTGCCGGCGAGACCTTTCAGGCTGCAAATCAGTTCCAGGCGGAATTGTTGCGGCGGATGGGGGGAGGTCGTTCCCAAACGGTTTCGCTGGTGGTGGCTTATATCGGATTGCTTGACTGCGACAAGCTGGGTGCCCTGGCGGGAGGGTCTGCGGGGCTTCAGGAAGCGCGGCGCTGGATGCTGGAACTTCTGAGCCAGTCGGTGCGCCAAACGGATGTGATGCTGCCGATGGATGAAGAGCGGTTGGGCCTGATTCTTTCGGCGTGCGGCCGGGAGCAGGGTGTGTTGATTATGGAACGCCTGCTTCAAGCGCTGCGCGCGGGGTTGTGCAGAACCTCCAATGGCTGGAGCGGCCACCTCGAACCGTGTGCGGGGTGTGTCGTATTCCCGGAAAACGGGGAGACCCTGCGCGCCCTGATTGAAGAACTTGAAGAGGCCTTTTCGGCCTCCCGGTCGGGAACGGGTTTGGTTTTCAGAGAGCCGTCCGCCCGCTCTGTCCCTACGCGGCACGAGGGCTTGCTGCGTGATGAGGAGGAGGACGAAGAGGAAGAAGTGGAGACGCAGGAGAGCCTTGAATCCCCGCGTATCAGCCCTATGGTGGACCCGCTGACGGGTGTGATGCGGAGCGACAGGATCGGCAATGCCATGGCTAAGTATATGGCGGCTCACCGGCGTGAGGGACGCCCCGTGACGATGCTTTATCTGTCGGCGGATCATCTGGAGCGCTATATCAAGCAGTATGGCGACGGGGCGGATGAGGCCCTGTTGCGCATGACGGGTGAACTGCTCCAGCGGGAGACGAGGGAAGATGATTTGCTTGGGCGTTATGGCGCGGATGGTTTTCTGGTGTTGATGCAGTGTTCAATGACCGAGGGGCTGGCGGTGGCCCGGCGGTTGTGCGCCTCCGCCCGCCGGCGGAAGGCTGTTAACGAAAGATGGCCCCTGCGGATAACGATCAGCGTGGGCGTGGCGGCCTGGCCGGAGCATGGGCGCACACCGGGCGAACTCTTTCGCCTGGCCAACTGGGCCCTGGAGGAGGCGCATGCGCGCGGAGGCAACTCGGCGCTGCTGTTTGATCGGTCGTTTGTTCGGGAGCGGCGCCGGCTTGACGACAAGGTGGATCGATTTTAAATGAAGGAGTGGGTGCGATGCATAGTCGATTGAAACTGGGTGTGAATGTGGATCATGTGGCTACGGTACGTCAGGCACGCGGGACGGATTATCCATCACCCGTCGCAGCGGCGGAACTCTGCATGGCTTCCGGAGCGGAGAGTATTACCATGCATTTGCGTGAAGATCGGCGTCATATTCAGGATGCCGATGTGCTGGCCCTCTCCGCGCTGAATCACATTCCGTTGAATCTGGAAATGGCGGCCACGGAGGAAATGACGGGCATCGCGCTGAAGGTGCGCCCGCAGGAGGTGTGTTTGGTGCCGGAGAAGCGACAGGAACTGACCACGGAAGGCGGGTTGGACGTGGCGGGACGCAAGGAGTATTTTCGGACGGTGGTGAATCGTCTCACCGAGGCGGGGGTACGGGTCAGTCTCTTTATTACGCACGACGCCGCCCCGTTGGAGGCTGCGACGGATGTCGGCGCGCCGGTGGTGGAGTTGCATACGGGGGCTTATTGCGATGCGATAGGCGGAGACCGGGACCGCGAATTGGAGGCTCTGATTGCTGGAGCCCGCGACGCTCACGAGCGGGGGCTTCAGGTGAATGCGGGGCACGGTATTAATCTGAATAATCTGCCCGGGGTGCTGGAAATTCCGTGGATGGACACGCTGAATATCGGGCACAGTCTGGTGGCGCGTGCCGTTATGATCGGGCTGCCGGAGGCGGTGCGGGAAATGCGTGCGGCCATGGATGCCTATCGGGGAGGGCGATCATGAGGGCGCTATCCGTTGAGCAGATGCGTGAACGGGACCGTCAAACAATTGCGGAGGGTGTCCCTGGGCGGATTCTGATGGATCGGGCCGGCTACGCGGTGGCGTTAGCCGTAAAGCATGTGATCGAGCGTTCAGGCTGTTTTCCGGGTGTGTTGTTGGTGGCCGGGCGCGGCAATAACGGCGGCGATGCGTTTTCGGCGGCGCGGTATCTGTTGATCTGGGGGTACGACGTGGCCGTGCGGTTGGCCGGGGTGCACACGGAGTTGAAAGGGGATGCGTTATTTCATTATGAACGAATGACGGAGGATGGAATCGTCTGTCTGGACTGTCCGGTGGAGGTGGCCTGGCATTCGCTTTCGCCGATGGATGAGGCGTGCGGGGTGGTGGTGGATGGCCTGCTTGGTACCGGTGCACAGGGTGCGCCGCACGGCGTCACTGCTGCTGCAATTGATTATATCAATCGTCTCTCGGAACAGGTGTATGTGGTTTCGATCGATATTCCTTCGGGTGTGAATGGGAATACCGGCCTCGCCGAGGGCGAAGCGGTGCGGGCCGATGCAACGATTTGCCTGGCGGCGCCCAAGACCGGATTTCTTGCCGAAGAGGCCAAGGCGTGGCTTGGTACGGTGGACGTGGTGGATATCGGGATTGCCGTCTCAAGAGAAAAGGACGCCCCCTTGGAGCCGGAGCTGCTCTGTGCGCAGGATGTGCGGGGTGTGTTTCCAAGACGTGACTACAATGCGCACAAAGGGACTTATGGGCATGTATTGCTGATCGGAGGGGCGCCCGGCTATGCCGGCGCGGTCATGATGGCCGGTTCGGCGGCGCTCTCTTCGGGTTGCGGCTTGGTATCCATTCTGACGCCTTCGGGTGTGGCGGATGCGGTCACCGTTCAGTTGCCGCCGGCCATGGTGAAGTGCGGTGCGGTGACGGAGGTGGGCAGCTTAAGCCTGGAGGCCGTGCGTGATCTTCCGCTGGACCGTTATTCGGCCATTCTTCTGGGCCCCGGGATGACGGTTCATCCGGACACGCGGCGGATCGTCGAGTTGGTGACGGGCCGGGCGGAATGTCCTGTGATTCTGGATGCGGATGCTCTGAATGTGTTTGCGGGTGAATTGGACGCGCTTAAGCATTCCAAAGCCCCTTTGATTCTGACGCCTCACCCGGCGGAGTTGGCCCGGCTGATGGGGGTGACTACGGGCGAATTGCTGCGTGAGCGCCTGGCGCTTGTGCGGGAGGCTTCCGTGCGTTCGGATGCCGTGGTGATGCTCAAAGGAGTTGGAACGCTGGTGGCGGAACCCACCGGTGCCGTTCGGCTGAACCTAACGGGCAATCCGGGCATGGCCTGCGGAGGAAGCGGTGATGTGTTGGCGGGTCTGCTTACGGGTTTTGTGGGGCGTGGCACGGCGCCTTTTTATGCGGCGGGTTGTGCGGCCTTTATCCACGGGCGCGCCGGAGATTTCGCGGCGCTGGAACAAACGCAGTATGCCATGCACGCCGAAGATATTCTCACCCATCTTCCGTCTGCGATGAAGAGTCTCTGCATTCGCTGAGCATGGCTTGCTTGAATTACGCGGATTGGGACAACTCCTTATATGAGGAGCCCGTGCGCTTCGTGTCTTTGCTCCATTCGATTCTGCCAAGACCCCGCACCGTACCTGCTCTTGTTAACAGGCCGGATGGTGGGTTAAAGCCCGACAGGCTGCTAGGGCAGCAGACTCCGCACGGCTTTGAGCAGTTCCTTGTTGCTGTATGGTTTGTGCATCAGCAGGCCGGGGATTTTCAGCAGATAGTCGGCCTTGATGAGGTCGTCGTCATATCCGGTGCAGAACACGACAGGCAGGCCGGGGGCCACCGCCGAAATGGCGTCGTATACGTCCCTGCCGCTTTTTCGCGGCATGACAATATCCAGTACCGCCAGATCGATGTCGGCCCGGTGTTTCATGAACAGGTCAATCGCCTCTTGGCCATCGCGTGCGCTGATGACCTGATAGCCGTTGCGCTGCAGGATGTTTTGGGAGAGAGGGCGGATCAGTTCGTCGTCCTCCGCCAGGAGGATGGTTTCTGTGCCGCCGGCAACAGGATCGGCATCGGTCGTTTTTCCGGATGGGTGTGCGGCATGGTAAACGGGAAGATAGACGGAGAATACGGCTCCGCCCGACGGTTTGTTTTGTGCCTGAATATGGCCGTGATGCATCTGTACAATGGCGTAGGTGGTGGATAGGCCAAGGCCCGTGCCGTGCTCCCGGTCTTTGGTGGAAAAGAAGGGTTCAAACAGTTGGTCCATGATTTTTTCCGGAATGCCGGGGCCGTTGTCTTCCACAAAAAGGCGCACATAGTCGCCTGGAATGAGTTCCGCAAAGCCTTCGCAGAAGGTGTCGTCGAGTGTGCTCATTTCCGTGCCGATGGTGATGGTGCCTCCGGCAGGCATGGCATCCCGCGCGTTGACCACCAGATTCAGCAGGATCTGTTCGAGGCGACCGGTGTCTGCTGATATGGGCTTGAGCGGATAGGACGGTTTGAATTCGATGCTCCGGGTTGCGCTCGCAAGTTGCCGCAGAATATCGAGCATTTCCTCGATGGTTTCGTTGAGATGAAGCGGCGCCGGACTGAAGTCGCGATCACTTCCGAAGGTGAGCAGTTGTTTGATCATCCGTCGGGCCTTTTCGGCGGCGGAGATGATTTTGTCCACCTCCGGCAGGATTGCGGGGGCGGCACAGGCCTTGTCGAGTATCACATCGGCATAGCCGATGACGGCCTGCAGGATGTTGTTGAAGTCGTGCGCCACGCCGCCGGCCATACGCCCTATGGCATCCATTTTCTGCACATGCGCCAATTGTTTTTCCAGCGTTCGCTGAGCGGTTACGTCCTGTATGGTCCCCCACATCCCGGGCCGATCATTGCCGGTTTTCTTTTTGAAGCGCGCGATGACATGCAGGCAGCGTGTCCCCTGTTCGTCCCGGCGCCATTCCGTTTCGAATCCGGTCTCCCGGAGGATGGCGTTTCGAAAGACCGATGCGACGCGCACGCGGTCTTGCGCATAGACGGAGGAAAGCAGGTCATCCACGGAAAGAGTCGCGTGTTCGGCGGTGCGTTGCAGGCCGCAAAGCGCCAGCGCCTGATCGGAACCGCTGATACGGCCTGTCTGCATGTCATATTCCCAGTTGCCGATGTGTCCCATCTCCTGGGCCGCGAGCAGTTGCTCTTCACTCTTTTTGAGAGCGGATTGAATCTCCTTCATTCCCGTGATGTCGGTGAGAATGCCTTCAATGGCGGTCAGGGCGCCCTGATTATCCCGCAAAACGGCATTGCGCTGAAGGATCCATTTCACTTCTCCGTCCAGCGTAATGATCTTGTATTCAAAGGAGGCGGGAACGTCGCCGTTTTGGCTCATGGCTGCAAATTGTTCCAGGACATAGGGCACGGAATCGGGATGAATCTGCTCCATAAAGCACTGCGCATCCCGGTAGAAATCTTCGACAGGCCTTCCGAAGAGTTCCAGGGCTGCCGGGCTGACATATTCGTAGATTCGCTCGGGCAGTTTCATTCGGTAAATCACGTCGCGTGCATGCTCGGCAAAGATCTTGAATCGTTGTTCGTTGGCGGTCAGTTTTTCGCGGGTGATGAATTCATCGGTTACATCCATGATGAATCCTTCGATCGCGAGGCAGGCGCCGGATTCATCAAAGATCCCTTTTCCTTTTTCGCGGACGTGCTTCGGGGCGCCGTCCTTGGTGATGATGCGGTAATCAATGGAGAATTGCTCGCGCTGTTCGAGGCCTTCCTGGACCTTTTTCCAGACGGATTCACGGTCGTCGGGATGAATAATATCGTTCCAGGAGAGGGTGTCGTTATGTGTCAGCTCCGCCGGGGAATAGCCGCTGAGTTCGCGGCATACTTCGCTTAGCAGAACCATGGTCCATTGCCGGTTATTCAAACAGCGGTAGGCCATGCCGGGCAGGTTGCTCATCAGTGTGGTGAGCTGTCGTTTGCTTTCCCGTATTTCTTTTTCCGCCTTGTGCTGAGCTTCCATATGGCGATTCAGGTTTTCGTTGAGGATTTGTTCCTGGCGGAGCAGGTCACGCAGGGTGCTGCGCCGAAGGCCGTCCTTGCCGATCATGCGTGCCAGCCGTGCGTAGAAGAGCATGATGCGTTCGATTTCGGCGTGCGTGCGCATCGGCAGGCCCTTCAGGAGCGGTTCGATGGCCTCCTGGTCCGGTCCGATCTTTTTTTTGATATTCCGGAATTGTTCTTCGGTGTGTTCATCGTTCAGCAGAAAGTGGCAGAGAATGATCGTGGCTACGAGGCGACCAGCCACCAGCACTGGACAGGCCGCCTGCGTAAGGCCGTTGCCGCAGGTGAAGAGGGTGTACGGTTTGGAGGGGTCAAGGGTTTGCAGTATGTGTTCCCGGCTTCGTTCGCAACAGGCATACAACGTCGGGTTCAGTGCAATGTAGCGGGAGCAGAAATCGGCCTCGGTGGTGGAAATGAGCGTTTTGCCCTCGGCATCCAGGAGGAGAAACGGGATGCCGGTGATGGAGGAAAAGCACGACATCAGTTCATTGAGTTCGGTCAGATCAATGAGCTCGCGAATACTTTTAGTATGGGCCGGTTTGGTTTTCATGGGAAGGGGTGAGAGAGGCTTTGAGCGTTACGGGTGAATAGGGAAGGGGCGCCAGGGAGTGCCCTTCCTCCGACTGCCTCTGGACATAGGTGGTGAAGGCCTGGTTGTCAATCAGGTCGGCATGGCGCGTCATTTGATTGTGGGTGTCGATGGCGGTTTTCAAGGTTTCGTATCCGTCGTTTCCATCGGTCACATAGCTGTTCGAAACGAGGTGGTAAAGGCGTGAGTCATCGGCTTCATTCCACGTTCCGTCCATATCGAGAAAGCGGAGCGAGGTGATGCGGCTTCCGGCGGGTTGTTCCGGATCATAGACGTAGGCGAGGCGGGCGGTATAGGGGAAACGTCCATCGCCGTCCGGATTGGCCAGCGCGGAGTCGATCACGGTTTCGAAAACGTGTTTGATGTCGGCTCCGGTGATCTGAAAATCACAAAGGCTGTTGCCGAAGATCATCACTTCCAGGAGGGTCTGATTCTTGAAATAATTACCTGCCGCAATCGAGGTCCGTACGCCGCCGGCATTGACCAGCCCGGCATCCACCGGTATGCCGAGATCCTCCATGGCGCGACAGAATGCCTCGGCGGCCAGGGGCGCGACTTTGCTGCCGTGCCCTTCGGGATCGGTGGGTGTACGCTCGTGATTCAGCGCTGCGGGTACCTGCGCGATGACGGGGCCATAGGTTTTAAGCAGTTCCGGTCGGTATTTTTCATCAATCAACGCCCGCATGGCGCTGTCTTCGCGGAGGGTGTTGCTGGTCGCGGCAGCGTGGTCCGTAAGAACCAGCAGGTTGTTTTCGCCGGACCAGGATTGAATGCGTCCGGCAGGGTCAAACTGCACGTCCAGCTTGCCAACGGCCAGCGCATACGATCCGGCCTGCACCACGCAGACGGTTTCGCCGGTGGGTGACGTGATCACGGTGGGGTATGGGCCCGCATAGGCAAAGCCCTGATTG
>JAQVYB010000071.1 GCA_028708815.1 Kiritimatiellia bacterium
GAGGGAGGAATCCCTGTTTTTCAAAATGGCAGCCAGACAAAACGCCCGTTTCAGGCCATCCCACCGACCAAAATTCCACACCTCGTCCGGCTGCGCCGTGCGCGACCCGTCGTAAATCGATTCATTCGGCATAGCCTCGAGAGCCTCCAGAATCTGTTTCAGTTCCCACCCTCTCACAGCCTCCACGCACACGGGATTCCTTTCGAGGGCCGCCTGGGTAAAGGGCCCCCAATCCGTTACGCTCAAATCGCGATAGGCATAAAAGGCCAAATCCGCCACGGTCGAACGGCCACGGGCTTCGTGGATACAAGCTACCACCTCCTCGCGCGTCATCCCGGATTTCAGACGGATGGGTTCCGTGGGAACAAAGCGCTCACAAACCGGCAAGCGGGGCTTCAAATGTATGAATTCCAGCAGTGTCTCCAATATCTGCGGCGCCTTCTCATTTTTGCAGTCGAATTCTTTCAGCAGCTTTTCATGTCCCGCCTTGTCCTCGAATTCAATCGTCCGCCCTGCGAAAAAGTTCTCCATTTTACTCAGAAGTACACGCCCTTCGATGAGTTCACAATTCCATTGGTATTCATCCACTTCATCCAGCAAACGATCCCGGGTATTCACATTCACCTGGAACGAACTCGAATGCTCATAGTGAAAGGCTATTTCCAGCGGAAGGTAACGCCGACGACCGTGACACTCCTGCTCCAGTTGAAAACACTGCTGAAATTCGCTGTGACGCCGCAAAAAATTAACGATCATCTCCCGATCGATGGCCGCTGTCGTAAAGGCCTCCAGCTTGCTGGCGAATCGTTCATAATGAGTCGGGTCCATGGTTGCCTCGGGATAGACCGTGTGTATATAGCCCGTCGAGTGCGTCACGATGGTCACACGCTCATTGCGCAGCGCCCGTTGAGCTTTTTCAGTCAGCTCCGTGCCATTGAACCACATCGCTTTGGTCAGAATGCGCCGATTATTGGTCAGCACGCCTTCTTTCACGTCCACAAAATTCTGCGAATGCAGCGGGGTGGCCAGCAGAAAAATATCTTCGAGCGGAATATCGCAGATGACATACAGGGCCGCCGCATAAAGCGTCGCCAGCGACACACATTCGCCCGCGCCATGGGCATAACCGGTTTTATGACAAAAGGCATCCATCGCCTCAATCGTCTCCGTCTTCCAGTACGGAATCGTGTCCTGCGTGTATTTATCCAGGCCAAAATGACGGCGAATATCGATGTCGAAATAATACTTGTCCCCCTCATAACCGAAGAGCGCATTGCTTTGGCTCAGCGTCTTCTCATCCACATGGTCTCGAAAGCGGGCCATTTCACGCTCCTGCGTGGTCAAACCCCAGGTTTCCAAATCCAGATTGAAATCGTACTGATCGATGATGAACTGCTTCAGACGCAGAATCTTCCGGTAGGTGGTCAGTTTATCCAGTTTTCTAAACCAGGGATGATCTCGCCAGGCCCATATCCGGGGGGACATGATATTGGCCAGAACCAAGCTGAACATCAACTCCGGGAAGATGAAGATTTCCATATCGGAGAGTGTGATGGCGGAAGAATACTTCTCCATCTGCTCCGGCGGAAGCAGATGTTCATGAGTTCGTTCGTAGGTGGTCATGATTAAAAAGCCGCGTTGATCAACGGCAGGATCGGCAGGGATTCTTTGTCGGATATAATGTTCACAATCCCGATCTGCAGGCCATACATGACCTGCGTAGCGTTGAACAGGCCAATCTGCAGCCCGGTCATATCCTGCGCATAATTTACGACTCCGATCTGAAGCCCATGTACCACCATCATGCCCATATTCATCGGGCCGGTCTGTACACCGTGAACCTCGCCATTGACCAAATTGAAAAAGCCACCCTGCCAGCCGCTCAACCCCTCGCCCACCAAATTGGCAATGCCCAACTGAATACCCGCCACACGTGAATCCACCGTATTCAAACCACCCACCTGAAGGCCCGCCTGACAATCATAGGTCTGATTCCAGAGACCAACATCCAAACCAACCACATTCGCGTTCGCACCGTAAAGACCCAGGCGAAGACCGACCACATCCCGCTCCTCCGAAAAAACCTGTACCGGCGCCCACAGCGACAACTGAATCGGCACCGCCTCATAAAAGGCCCGGCACCGCGCTGCAGAAACTGACAGAACGACAACCAATATGCAGAATATCCGAATACCACTGCGGCTCATAAAAGGACCTCCTTCGCTTAAATCATCTCTGAAATCACTTGCACAGCCTATACACCACATCCGCTCTATTGAAAAGAATCTTCCCCCTTGATTTTATGACAACCGCCCTGCGGCATCCCGCGCAGCGTCCCGAATAAGTTCCGGCATCGCCGGATGAATATACACGGTACGCAGCAAATCCTGCACACCACCCTTCGCATACATCACCGGCAGAACGCCCTGAATCAGCGCACAGGCATCCTCCCCGATAATATGTACGCCCAAGAGGCGCCCCGTCGCCTTTTGCACAAGCAGTTTTATGAAGCCCTCCTTCAACTGCCTCGCCAAACCGGCATTGCTGTCGGCATACAGGGCCCGCCCAACCACGTACTCTTCGCCAATCTCCTTCAATTCCTCTTCCGTAGCGCCCGCCCCGGCAATCTCCGGATCTGTAAACACCCCGTGCGGCATCGGCCCATAGTCCAACGGATATTTCGCCCCTCCCTCCAGCACCGTCCGAACCAGATATTCCCCCTCCAGATTCACACTGTGCCGAAAAAGATAACGCCCAACACAATCGCCCAGCGCATAAACCCCTTTCGCCTCCGTCTCCAAGTATTCGTTCACCGGAATAAAACCGCGCGAATCCAGTCGGATACCCCCCGCCTCCGCCTGCAAACGCCCCGTATTCGGAGTCACCCCCGACACCACAAGCAACGACTGCCCGCTCACGGTTTCCTTCCGACCATCCGAATAGAGAAATTGGACATGAAAGACTTTCCCATCGTACGAGACCTCTTTCGGCACGCCGTGATGAACCCTATGCCTGGCGGAAAACTGTGCTTCAAACAACCGCTGCACCTCGGCATCCTCCTGGCGCAGAAAGCGGCTGCGCACCAGATAATGAATCTGTGTTCCGAACGTCCCAAAGGCATGGCCCAGTTCGCAGGCAATGTATCCCGCCCCTATAATAATCATGCTTTCAGGCAGCTCGCTTTGAAGCAGCGCCTCCGTACTCGTCATATAAGGAACGCCGTCCAACCCCGGAAGCGGTGGAATGGAGGGCGCGGATCCCGTGGCGATAAAAATCCGGTCTGCCGTAATGCAACGCCCGTCACTCAGGCGCAGTATTTTTGCATCCGCGAAAGAGGCGGTATCCTGATACCACGTCAAGTGGTCCGTGCTTCTGATATGCCGCTCGATTTGCCCGGCCATCTGCTGCACATCCGCCTGCATCCGGGCCGCCAGGGCCGGGTAATCCACCCCCACGTCGCCGTTCCACTGAAGATTCAACTGCGAGGCATGCCGCATGCGCAGGAGAAAATCAGCGGGATGAATCAGTATTTTCGAGGGGATGCATCCCCGGTTCAGGCAGGTACCACCCAGCGGTCCCGGATCAATCAGGGCCGTTTTCAACCCCATTCCCGCAGCAGGCAATGCAATCTTTAATCCGCCACCCGACCCGATTACCGCCACATCATATTCTTCCATGCCATCTCCAGCCGTATTTCCCTACTTCATCAACGCAAGACGGCCAGCACGGTGGTCTTATTGAACAGACGCGGCCCGGCGGCATCATAAGAAGCTATTTCCCCCAGCGTCAGCACACCCATGGGCTCCGGCCCACCCACTGCCAAAGCCAGCTTACTGTTGATCACATCCAACTCCCGCTCAAAATAATCGCCCAGAAAACGTGCGCGTGAAATACAATCCACCACAAAGGCATTCGTCACCGACGCCCCATCCGCCCGGCTCAGGCAGTCATCCGCTGCCTCAGCCGCAGCCTCAATCAAATCCATGCGGTTGCCCTTCAGAATACTGATTACGGTATTCTCTTCCACATCACCGCAACAGACGAGATGACCCTGCGCATCAATTAAAAGCGGATCACGCACGATCGGTTCCTGCCCCTCCACATGAATACCCAGCGGATACCGCATGGCCAATTCATAAAAACGATCCGCCGTCAGCCGTTCCTTTGAGTCGCGCTCAACGATCTCCCGATAAAACGAAAGCGCATTCTTGTAATTGATCTCCCGGATGACATTCCCGCTTGTCTTATTCGCCACAAAAGGCCCATCCAATGATTTCCAGCCGTGCCGAACTCCCAGTGAACAGGTGCACGCCATGGGCAAGACCACGGCGGCATCCTCAAAAATCCCCTCCGCCGAAAAGACCACCGGAAACCGGCGAAGCGAAAGAGAACCGGCCCCGCCGCCAACAAAACGAACCGACGGACCAAACGCCGACCGCAATCCTTCAAGCATTCCGGATATATTCGACGAAAGGCCGTCCACAAACAGCATCACCGTTTGAACCTGTTCGATCCCTTTCAAACCGGATAAATTCGGTATTTCATAGGATCCCGAACTGACGGACCGAAGGAAAAACGGGTCCATCACCCCCTGGAGTCGCGTGACCACACAGGCCTTTTCATAGCGCCGCCCACCCCAGATCACACCGGGAAAAACTCCTCCGAAAAAACGGCGGCCCGTACGCTTCAGTTCCGAAACCAGTTGATCCCCGTCCGCCCAGCACTGCTCGCCCACGCCGACAAAAAAAACATCCCCTTCGGAAGAGGGCATTTCCATCAAGCGTCCTGCAATATCCCGTGCATTATCTGACTGTATCAGCATAAAACGTCCTGTCTTTTCCATTTCCTATGAAACGGCTAATCCTATGTTCACTCAAGCGGCAAGATGCTATTCCTTGCGCCTCCTGCTGACAAGCTCTAACCATCACAGCATATCCTTCCCATACCCTTTTTTTCACAAGAAACACCGCATCCGGGGAGCCATCTCAGTGCTTGTTTTCTTCCATCTGCTCCATTCAATACCGCCAAAACACAACAGCGCATTCGCTTGTGCGGACTGACTGTACCTGACAGGCCAATGCCCGACAGGCAGCTAAACGGCATGCCGCACGCGCAGATGCTCGAGAAATTCATTGCGGGTCGCCGCCGAACGCCGGAAATTCCCCAACATGGCCGACGTAATCATGCAGGAATTCTGTTTTTCCACCCCGCGCATCATCATACAAAGATGCTTGGCCTCAATCACCACACCGACTCCCACCGGTTCCAGACGGTTCATGATCACCTCGGCAATCTGATTGGTCAACCGCTCCTGAATCTGCAGCCGCCGCGCAAACATATCCGCAATGCGCGCCAGCTTGCTCACGCCCAGCACCCGTCCGTTCGGAATATACCCAATGTGACACTTCCCGAAAAAAGGAAGCATATGATGCTCGCACAGGCTGTATATCTCTATGTCTTTCACGATTATCATGTGATTTTCCTTCACATTGAAAATCGCCCCATTAAGGACCTCGTCGATATTCTGCCGATATCCCCGCGTGAGATATTTCCATGTTTCCTCCACACGAACCGGCGTATCCAAAAGCCCCTCTCGCTCCGGATCCTCTCCCAGACTCTTCAACCATTCACGCACCAAGTCCCGCATTCTCACACACCCCTTTCCATGCCGTTAAAAACATCTTGTTTGCCATTTGACTTTCACGGGCTGATCGGCCATATACAACCCCGTTTCAAACGGACTTTCCACCGGGGCGTAGCTCAGTCTGGTAGAGCGCCAGCTTTGGGAGCTGGACGTCGCACGTTCGAATCGTGTCGCCCCGACCATTCCCACCTGCATTGCAGATTCGACCAAGCACCCGATCGACAAAAAAGTAAACCGCCCTCATTCTCCGGAAAAACTTCTGATAATCATCCGTATCCGACCCACCCGCTGATCCTGCAGCGTTTTCAGGTAAAGATAATTGTCCCGTGCTTCCAGAAAATCTATTTCCGTCTTCAGCAGCGGAATCATCTTCTCCATCTTCGCCACCTTTTCCGGCTCGTAATTATTCTTTTTCAACGCCCGCACAATAAAGTCAGGCGATGAAAATCCAGCCGGTATTTTTCCGTCCAGAATCAGATTAACCTGCTCCCAGAATTGATTCTCAAACCCCTTCATCCGCCCCGTTCGTTTATCCGGCGTGACCAGCAATTTACCGATCAACTCCACCAGCGCCTGCGTCTTGAAAGGTTTCTGGACGAATTCACTGACTCCGATGCTGCTGGCCTCTTCGTAGGCCGTTTCAGAGCTGAACGCCGTCAAAATCACAATCGGTATATTTTCCCGTTCCTTCTTGATCAGGCGGCACAGCATAATGCCATTCATCTGCGGCATGTTCAAATCACAGATCACCAGACTATAGGTTTCCTTGGCACTTAAAAAACGATGCAGCGCCTCGGCAGGATCACTGAACGGATCCACTTCACAATCAAAATAATGCGTGAGCACTTCGGTGGCGACCCGCAACACCGTTACATCATCATCCACGACCAGAAACTTGTGCTTCATTTCCTCTTTCATACGCTTTTATCGCCAAAAACAAACACCTGCGATTCATCCTTCAGACGCCCGTCCACAAAGTCAACGCCCTCGGTCCGCAGCATTTTCCGCTTGCGCC
This sequence comes from Kiritimatiellia bacterium, assembly GCA_028708815.1. Lineage (GTDB taxonomy): Bacteria > Verrucomicrobiota > Kiritimatiellia > RZYC01 > RZYC01 > JAQVYB01. The sequence continues at coordinate 6,660 of JAQVYB010000071.1, forward strand.
GAACCTCAACCCCGGTAAGGCAACCAAAAAAACCACCAACACTTAAATCAGATTGAATCACCCTGTGGCAAGGCACTTCAGGAGCAAACGGATTGTTTTTTAACGCCTGCCCCACCGCACGGGGCGAGCGACACCCCACTGCTTCAGCCAGCAAACGATAGGTCGTCACCCGGCCCGGGGGAACCTCCCGCAACCGATCATAAACCTTCCGTTGAAAGCACGTGACCGACTTCATTTAAAAACGCTTCCAGAATCGCGCAGCCTGCCTACGTGATGTCGACATGATGTCCTGCTCACCCAGGGTCTTCAACACGCGGTTCTCCATCAGGATGCGTCCACCCACCACCGTCGTTTCCACTACCGCACCGCATAACCCAAACAGAAAATGCCCCAGGAAAGTCTGCTCGTTCATCGGCGTCGGCGGATCATACTCCAACACCACCACATCCCCATAAGCCCCCGGCTCCAGGACGCCAAGCCCGCGCCCGAAATACCGCCCCGCAATCCGACGGTTGTTCTCCAGCAGCAGCGAACACGCCTCCACAAAAAAAGCGCACGGATCCTTTTGGCGCAGGCGTTGCGCCAGCACAGCCACCCGCACATCATCGCGCATATTGCTGGTCATGCCATCCGTTCCAAGCCCTACCAGAATCCCGGCATCCAGCATCTCATTCACCCGCGCAATACCCACCGCATTATTCATGTTTGATTGCGGATTGTGAACCACGGCCGTCCCGGAAGAGGCCAGCTTCTTCATGTCTGTCTTGCTGATGTGCACCCCGTGAACGGCAATACTCTGGTCGCCCAGCGCACCCACCTCTTCCAACCGCTGAACCGGCGTTCTCTTATAATGCTTCAAATTGTATTCCTGATCCGACAACGCCTCCGCCACATGCACATGAAAGCCGACCCCCAGGGCACGCGCCGCATCAGCCGATTCCTTCAACGTCTCCGGCTTCACCGTGAACAGCGCATGCAAACCAAACATCGCCGACACCAGATCATCCCCCTTCCCCTGGACCGACTGAATTTTCTCCACAAAACGGACATTCTCCTCGACCCCTTCACGCCCCTTGCCATACCGATCCGAAACGCCCAAACAAAACACCGAACGCACCCCCGCCGAACGTGCAGCATCTTCCAGCACATCCAACACGCCCGTCTGCACTCCCTGGCTTTCATGATGATCAATAATCGTCGTCACCCCGTTCCGAATGCAATCGATATACGGCACGAGAGCGCTGTATTTTATATCCTGCTTATTCAGCGCCTTATCCAGGGGAAACCAAAGGCGCTCCAACACCTCTGTAAAATTCGTCGCGGGGGGTTGTTTGGGCACGATGCCGCGGGCAAACGTGGAATACAAGTGCATGTGCGCATTGATGAAACCCGGCATGATCACCCGTCCATCCGCCCGGAGAACCCGTGCCCCTGCGGCCTTGCGTGCCACAGCCTTTTCCGTGCCGACCGCCTCGATAATCCCATCGCGTATCAGCACCGCACCACGCGGAATGATCCGCCCGCCTTCATTCAACGTGACCACCATTCCACCCGTAATCAACAAAGCCTTCTTCATACCCTCACTCCTCCTCGGTTTGAATGCGTACAACCCTACCCAACCTTTGATCCCTTGTATGGCCTTTTTCCAATCATTGGAAACTTTTTCACGGGGTTTTCCAATCATTGGAAACTTTTTCCACGTTTTTTCCAATCATTGGAAAACCAGCATAGTATCCATAAATAACCTGTTTTAAACCGTTGAAAAGAATACAACCCGCGAATCTTTTCGGACCCACAGGGATTCGCTTCAGAAGGTGGGCGATCACGGCCCCGTATGCTCCTTATCCTGGCAATCCGTCGTTTTCTTCTTCTGCCAATCAAAACGGGAAAGCGAACAACCTCGAGAACCGATCAATCAGCCTTCGCAGGCATCCGACAAACTCTTCACCAGGTGGCCCACGGCATGGATACCCGCGTCAATCGTGGATTCACCTTGCAGGGTCTTAATGATCTTGCTGCCCACCACCACGGCATCGGCCTGACCGCGAAGCCCTCGTACCATGTCCGCCGACGAAATGCCGAATCCCGCCGCCACCGGAATATCCGTGTGGCCTCGTATCAGGCGCAAATGCTGCGCCACGTCCGTCGGAAGGGTCGTCCGCGCACCCGTCACCCCCGTCACCGTGATATAATAAATAAAGCCGCCCGCCTGCTTCAGAATTTTTTCCAGCCGATCCTCCGGCGTGGTGGGCGCCACCAGCGCAATCCAATGCAAGCCGTGCGCATCCAGGCTCGGTTTGATTTCACCCACTTCCTCCACGGGCACATCCACCGTCAGCCAGGCATCCATTCCAACCCCCTGACAATCCCGCGCCAGTTTCTCCACGCCATAGTGGTGAATCATATTGAAATAGCTGAAGAGCACAAACGGCGTCTGCACGCCCTGCCCTCGCAGACGGGCCACAAGCAGCAGGATGTCTTTCAACCTCGTACCGGACTGCAAGGCCCGCTCGCAGGCCTCCTGAATGGTCGGACCATCCGCCATTGGATCGGAAAAAGGAACACCCAGCTCGATGATATCCGCCCCATTCCGTACCAACTCAAGAATCACCCGCTCAGTCACTTCGAGTGAGGGGTCCCCCGCCGTAATGAATGGAATCAACACCGTACGTCCCGACTTCCGACATGCCTCAAAAACCTGATCTATTCTGTTCATCGTTCACACTCTTTTTCCGCCAGATATTCCTGTACCGATTGCATATCCTTATCCCCCCGTCCGGATAGATTCACCACCACCCGATCGCCACGCTTCATCTTCGACGCCCGCTGCATGGCCGAAGCCACCGCATGAGCCGACTCCAACGCCGGAATGATGCCCTCATAACGACACAGCGCCTGAAAAGCCTCAATCGCCTCTTCATCGTTGATCGCCACATACTCCGCTCGACCCGAATCGTGCAGCCAGGCATGTTCCGGCCCAACGCCCGGATAGTCCAACCCCGCCGAAATGGAATGCGTGATCTTCACCTGCCCGTCCTCATCCTGCAACAAGTAGGTCTTGTTCCCGTGCAGCACCCCCACCTCGCCTCCGCAAATACTGGCCGCATGACGCCCCGTCTCCATCCCGGCACCCGCTGCCTCCACCCCCACCAAACGGACTCCGGCATCCTCCATGAAACCCGCAAAAATACCCATCGCATTGCTTCCACCGCCCACGCAGGCAATCACTTCATCCGGAAGACCACCCGTTTTCCGCAATAGCTGTTCGCGGCATTCCACCCCGATGACCGACTGAAATTCGCGCACCATCATCGGATAAGGATGCGGACCCGCCACCGTTCCAATTACATAAAACGTGTCGCACACCGTCGCCACCCAGTTGCGCAGCGCCTCGTTCATCGCATCCTTCAGCGTGGCCGAACCGCTGCTCACCGGAATCACCTTCGCCCCCAGCATTTCCATACGCCCCACATTGGGTGCCTGCCGGCGAATATCCTCTTCGCCCATGAACACCTCGCACGTCATTCCAAAGAGCGCCGCCACCGTAGCCGTGGCCACGCCATGCATTCCCGCGCCCGTCTCCGCAATCAGGCGCCTCTTGCCCATTCGCTTCGCCAGCAGGGCCTGTCCAAGCGTATTGTTCACCTTGTGCGCACCCGTGTGATTCAAATCCTCCCGCTTGAGCCAAATTTCCGCGCCACCGCAATAGTCCGTCAGCCGCTCCGCAAAATAGAGCGGACTGGGCCTGCCGATGTAGTCCTCCAAATACCCTCTGAATTCCTTCTGGAATTGCACATCATACCAATACCGCTCAAACGCGGAGGTCAACTCCTCCAGCGCAGGCATGAGCGTCTCCGCCACGTACTGCCCTCCATACGGCCCGTAATGACCATCCATCGTCCCGACACCCGCAACCGCACGGCTTTTCAGCTTCTTTTTCATAATATGATTCCGTCTCTCTCGTCCTGCATCTATTCCGCTTTCGCCCGCTCGATAAAGGCGCGAACCTTCTCGTGATCCTTCACCCCGCGCGCCTTTTCCACCCCGCTGCTCACATCCACCCCGTAGGGGCGCACCTGCCGAATCGCCTCAACCACGTTATCCGGATGCAAACCACCCGCCAGCAGGATATCCCGTTTCGAGGCCAGTTGAGCGGCCAACGACCAGTCGCACACCACCCCCGTACCACCGCCGCGCCGGCCCTGCACAATCGAATCCGCCACCAGCAGGGAGGATTTGCACTTCACGGCGCTTGTCACAATCTTCGACGTACTGACCGTGACCACTTTCCACACCCGTTCCGCACCGATACTCTTTATCTCATCCGGCCCTTCCTCCCCGTGCAACTGCGCAATATCCAATCCCGTTTCCTTCAGGATGTCGATCACCCGTTCCGGGGGCTCATTCATAAACACACCCACCGTTTTTCCCTGCTTCGGCAAGGCGGATAAAATCTTCTTTATCTTTGCAGGCGAAATATAACGCGATGTCTCCGGCACCAGAATGAATCCCAGATAATCCGCCCCGCACTGCATCGCGAAACGCGCATCCTCATAATTCGTCAGCCCGCATATCTTCACAGCAACACTCATAATTCCTCCATCATTTTTTGCAGCGCACACCCCGGATGCTCCTCTCGCATCAACGCCTCACCCACCAAAAATGCATCCACCCCTGCCTCACGCAAACGCCGCATATCCGCCGCGTTTTTTACACCGCTTTCCGCCACCCGTAGAAGTTTATTCGGTATTTTACTCATCATCCGTTCCGCCACGCTCAAATCCACTTCCAACGTCTTGAGGTTGCGGCTGTTCACCCCGATAATTTCCGCTCCCCCATCCAGAACCACCGCCAGTTCCTCCTCGTTGTGCGTCTCGGCGAGCACATCCAATCCAAGCGCTTTTGCCTGACGATGCAGCGACGCGAAACGGGCCGGCGACAAGGCCGCCGCAATCAGCAGCACCGCCGAAGCACCCCATATCCGCGCCTGATAAAGCTGATACTCATCCACGATGAAATCCTTGCGCAAAACCGGTATCGCGACCCGTCTCACCGCACGCAAAAGATAGTCCGGACTGCCCAGAAAAAAGTCCGGCTCCGTCAGCACCGAAAGGGCTGCCGCACCATGCGCCTCCAACTCAACCGCCAGCTCCTCCACGGGAAATTCCTCCCGAATCAACCCGCGCGAAGGCGAACCACGCTTCAATTCGGCAATCACCCCGCAGCGCCCCGCGTCACAACGCTCCCGCAACGCCCCGGCCAGCGACGGCGCTTTAGGCAATCCCTCTGCACGCCCTATCAGAATATCCAATGGCGTGACCTTCTTTTCCTCCGCCAGGTGCGCACTCACCGCACGTACAATCCGGTCCAAAACCGTTTCTTCCTCAGAGCCTGCCTGCCTCATCGCGTCGCCTCCATCAAATCATTCAACTTCGCCAACGCCGCACCTGAATCCAGCGATTCCTCCGCCAGCTTTAACCCGTCTTCCAGCCGATCGGCCTTTTCACCCACCACAATCGCCGCCGCCGCATTCAACAGCACCACCTGACGAGCACCATCCCGCCGCTCTCCACTCAATACACCCTTCAAAATCGACGCATTGAGCGCCGCAGCGCCCCCGGCAAGTTCCGAGGCATCGCACACGCCATCTGCGAGCAGAAGATCCGGATTGAGTTCATACGTTCGAATCACGCCGTCGCGCAACTCACTCACCCTCGTGGGGCCGGTACAGGTGATTTCATCCAGCCCGTCATCCCCATGAACAATAAAGGCACGCCGCGTACCCAGTTCAAGCAGCACCTGCGCGAACATTTCCGTCAGATGCGGCGCAAACACCCCCAGCACCTGCCCCGTCGCACCCGCCGGATTCGTCAACGGCCCCAGCATATTGAAAATCGTACGGATCCCCAGTTCCCGGCGCGGCCCAATCGCATACTTCATGGCCGGGTGCATCTTCGGAGCAAAAAGAAAACCGATGCCATGCTCCTGAATACACTGCTCCATGAGTTCCGGTTCCGCGTTAATGTTCACCCCCAGCTCAAGCAGGACATCCGCCGAACCGCACTGACTCGAGACCGCCCGGTTCCCGTGCTTCGCCACGCAGATCCCCGCGCCCGCCGCGACAAAGGCCGTGGTCGTCGAGATATTAAACGTCCCGGCCCCATCTCCACCCGTCCCGCATGTATCCACCACCTTACGCACTCCCGCTTCTATAAACGTCGCGTGCTTCCTCATGCTCGCCGCCGCGCCGCTCACCTCCGCCACCGTTTCGCCCTTCATCCGCAGCGCCACAATGAACCCGGCAATCTGTGCCGGGGTGGCCCGACCCGTCATGATCTCATCCATCACCCCGCACATTTCATCCCCGTTCAAATCCGCTCCGTCCGCCGTTTTCTTCAACGCTTCCTGAATCATACCATCACTCCTTCCAAATTCTCCGCCTGAATTAGTCGCCACAACCAAACGACGCAGGGTCCACCTGCTTTACAAAATTCTTCATCAGCCGCTTGCCCGACGTGGTCAACACCGACTCCGGATGAAACTGCACCCCCTCCACCGGAAGACTCACATGACGCACCCCCATAATCTCCCCATCCTCCGAGGTTGCCGTAACCCGTAAGCATTCCGGAAGGCTTTCCCGCTCGATCGCCAACGAGTGATACCGCGTCGCCTTCAAAGGCGACTTCACCCCCGCAAAAAAGCCCTCTCCATCATGCGTCACCTCCGACACCTTGCCATGCATGATTCGCCCCGCGTGTATAATCTTTCCACCATAAGCCTGACCGATGCTCTGCATCCCAAGGCAAATCCCGAGCAGCGGCACGCGCCCTTCCAGCGCCTGAATCAACGCCACCGAAATACCCGCTTCACTCGGCGAACACGGCCCCGGGGAAATAACAATCCCCTGCGCTCCCAGCCCCAGCGCCTCCGACACCGTAATCTCATCGTTTCGTCGCACCAGCACTTCCGCCCCCATCCCGCGCAAATACTGCACCAGATTGAACGTAAACGAATCATAATTATCAATCATCAAAATCATAGCTTTCCTCCATCACCCACCTCGGACTGTTCATGCTGAAATTTCATAATCTGTGTTCATCTGTGTAATCTGTGGACAAGACATCACTCCCGCAGCGAGGCCGGGTCCAATCCACTCACCGCCACCTCCAGCGCGCGCACCACCGCCCTTGCCTTGTGCTGCGTCTCCTCAAACTCCTTCTCCGGATTCGAATCGTATACAAGCCCCGCACCCGCCTGCACACTCACCCGGTCCCCCAGAATCTGCAGCGTGCGAATCGTGATGCACAGATCCATATTGCCGTCATAACCGATATACCCCACCGCACCCCCGTACGGCCCGCGGCGGTCCGGCTCCAGCTCGCGAATGATTTCCATCGCCCGAATCTTCGGCGCACCCGAAAGCGTACCCGCTGGAAACGTCGCCCGAATCACATCAAAAGCGTCATACCCATCCTCCAGCACCGACTGCACATGCGAGACAATATGCATCACATGCGAATACCGCTCAATCGACATGAAATCGCGAACCTGCACACTACCCGGACGCGAAAGCCGCCCCAGATCATTCCGCCCCAGATCCACCAGCATCACATGTTCCGCACGCTCCTTCTCATCCGCCAGCAGCTCATCCGCCAGCGCACGGTCCTCCTGCTCCGTCTTCCCGCGACGGCGTGTCCCCGCAATCGGACGCAGCTCCATCTCCCTTCCCGTCAGGCGCACCATCACCTCCGGCGAAGAACCCACCAGCATCCGGTGCCCAAACTTCAGAAAAAACGTATACGGCGAAGGATTCACCAACCGCAACGCCCGGTACACATGAAGCGGCTGCACCGGCAGTTCCGTCGTGAACCGCTGTGAAAGCACCGCCTGAATAATATCTCCATCCACAATATACCGCTTGGCCTTCTCCACCATCCCCATGAATTCCCCGCGCGTCATATTCGATTCCAAACGGATCGGATGCCCCGTAGCCGGAAGATACGTCATCGGACACGGTTTCTTCAAACGCGCCGTCAAGGCCTTGACGCGACACTGCGCATCCGCATACGCCACTTCCAACGTCTCATACTGTTCCGGACGCACGCACACCACCGCCGTCATCGTGTGCCGAACCGAATCAAAAATAACCATCTGATCCGTCAGCATCAGGCACGCATCCGGCCATTCCTCCGGCCCCTTCGGCTCCGGAAGGTGCTCAAACTCCCCGGCAATGTCGTATCCCAGATATCCCACCGCACCACCATAAAACCTGGGCAACCCCGGCACCTGCACCGGATGCGTTTTCGCCAGCAACTCACGCAACACCATCAATGGCGACGCGCCCGCATCCGCCTCCTCCGGCAAACACGACTCCTTTTCACCGTGCCGCACCAGCGAGGCCTTGCCGTTTTCCACCGAGAATACCGCATACGGATCAATCCCGATAAACGAATAGCGCCCCCAGCGCTCCCCCCCCTCCACCGACTCCAGCAGAAAAGCATACTCATTATCCGCCACCCGGCTGAACACCGAGACCGGCGTCTCCATATCCGCCAGCAACTCCTGAAACACAGGAATCAGATTCCCCTCCACCGCATACTTCTTAAACTCTTCTAAACCCGGCTGAATCATAAAATCCTCCTCCTTCTCAAACAGCAACTCCAACATACAAAAACGGCGGCCTTTCCCGTTAAAAAAAGCCGCCGCGCGAGCCGTCATGAAAATCAGGCATCCGTCACGGCCCGCGCCGCCAACCCCGCCAATTTTTCTGTTCAAACCTGTTTTTCATTCCGTTGCCGTTCCCCTGCTGTTCTTATTGATAGAAACATATACACCCGCCTCCCAAGCCCTGTCAACGCTTTTTTCCAACCATTGGAAACTTTTCAGCCCACTTTTCCAACCATTGGAAACTTTTTCACCGTTTTTTCCAATCATTGGAAACTTTTTCACCCTTTTTTCCAATCATTGGAAATAATGAAGCCCCCCTGGCTGCACTTTTTTTAATCAAGGATTGCATTAGACCATCCATCATGATGATCTGGAGCTTATCGCAAACCTCCTCATTGAGTTGCGAATCTGGGCATAACAGAATCTTACGTTCGACGGATTGCCGGGAGAAAACACATGAGCCTACGCGAAGTGATGAACGAATTGAAAACATGGTCCTCCGAAGGCCGCGCCTGCGGCATAGCCATCCTCTATCAGGCCCAGCATTCCTCGCCGCGACCCGTAGGAGCCTGCCTGGCCGTCGCCGAGGACGGACGCATGGCCGGCGCCATCTCCATGGGCTGCGTCGAATCAGACATCCGGGAAAACCTCCTCGATCTCCTCCAAAACAAGACCCCTCCCCGCCTGCTGCATTATGGTGCCGCCGACGACATGCTCCTCGAAATCGGCCTCACCTGCGGCGGCGAAATTGATGTCCTTATCGCCCGCTTCGATCCCGAACATCCCGTCTGGTCCTTCCTGCATGAAAAGGCCGACCGCTTTCCCTGCGCCCTCTTCCTCGTCATACACGGCCCCTGCGCCGGCGAACTCCGATGCCTCTCCGCCGACGGTTCAGAGGCCGGCGCCTTCACCGATCCCCGCTTCGAATCCATCGTGCAAAAGGAAACCCCGGCGCTCTTTAAACACAAGCGCAGTCAGTGTTTTAAAAATGAACAGGACGAAAAACTCTTCGCTCAATATTTTGCCCCGCCGACGCCCCTGGCCATTATCGGTGGAAATCCGATCGCCATGGCCCTGTGCGATCTGGCCGCTCGTATCGGCTTCGATGTCACCATTATCGATCCCAGAAGCAGCGTCGCCCCTGCCGAATACTATCCTGCGGCACGCGCCGTCATCCATGAATGGCCCGAGGCCGCCATGCAGACCGCCGGCGTGGACAACCAATGGTGCATCGCCGTCCTCTCTCACGATCAGAAGCTCGACGTCCCCGCCATCGAAACCGCCCTCCTACGAAACTGCCGCTACATCGGCCTCCTCGGCAGCAAAGCCACGCAACAAAAACGACGCGAAGCGCTGCTCGAACGCGGCGTAACTGAAGAGCGACTGAACACCGTGTACGGCCCCATCGGCTTCAAAGGAATCGGCGCCATCACCTCCGCCGAAATCGCCGTCAGCATCCTCGCCGAAATCATCGCGTCCCTGCATCACGCCCCGCTCGCCGGGCGTTAAACACCACTCAAAAGCAGCATGCTTCGCGCAAGGCATCGCAAGCCAAGGAATCCGATCCTCGCGCCGTGGTGTGAAAACTATTCCAACGAATAAGAAAGCAACGAATGGAGGAAATGCCTGGATGGAATTTTGAGCCTTTTTGACCTGGTTGCAGGAATACGACGACGCCTCGTTTTGCAGGGCGAGACTCCAGGCGAGCCGCAAAGATCCCTTCAACCAAACCACCCCACTCCGCATCACCGAACACCCCGAAAAAGGACACAGATTGATGAGAAATCATTCATTTATAGGACTGACACCTTTTCTCTTGGATAAGAACACCCCCGGGCCCCGGGGGTCTCCCGGGACACCCGGTAAAAAGGACATGAAAAGTGGTTTTTTAGGGCTTTCGGACGCAAATAATCGACAAAATCGCCCGAAAACACGCATTTTGAGCCGAGAAGTAGGCGTTTTTCTTCGGTTTTGGCCGTTTTCGGCATTTTCGACGTTTTTAAGGCCCAACTTTTCTCTCTTCCTGAGTTCCCTATTCATCGGCATTCCAGGAAGAAAGCAGACGTGGACGTACACTCTAACGGGGGGGGGGGGGGGGGTGATGGCGCGTGAGCCACGCGCCCTCCAGGCAGATCCGGGTATCAATTCCCTTCTGAAATGCTGTCTCTGTATGCCAACTCCCAAAGAGCACTGACAGGCAATGCCCATATATGTTTTCCAAACGGAATCACTTGTTCACCCGTATACAATACCACTCCTGCAACAAACCCGTCTCCCGCATCATGGGCTAAACTCTCAAGTCCGCGCACATCGTTCTTTTTGACTGTCTTCGAGAGTTTCACCTCCACTCCGACGATGCGGCGCCCCCCTTCCTCCAACACATAATCCACCTCTGCACCACCACTGGTTCGATAATGGAAAAGCGCAGGCTGCCCACGGCTCCACTCCATTTGCTTCAACAGTTCACAGCCAACGAAGGTCTCCATAAAGCGACCTGCCAGTTGAAGATCATTTAACACATGGGCGGCATCTATATTCAGCAGATTGGCCATAAAGCCGGTATCGCCCATCAGTACTTTCGGAGCTTTGACCAGTCGTTTCCCTGCATTAACGGACCACGCCCGTACGGTATGAGTCAAAAACGTGGCTTCAAACAGCGACAGATAACGCTGTAGCGTTGTATGGGGTATACCGGCGCTTCTCGACAGTTCAGAAACGTTCAGAAGACTGGCGGAACGGGCCGCCAGTAAAGTCAATAGGCGTGGCGCTGACATCAACCCTTCGATATTTGAAATCTCCCGGATATCCCGCTGAAGAATGGCCGTCAAATAGGAGGAGAACCAACTCGCGCGACGGGGCCCTTTCCGGGTTAACGCCTCCGGGTATCCTCCCCTGTGCACCCGTTCGGATAAATCGGGCTGATCGCAATCAGATAAAGGAACCGGGGGCTTGGAGCCTGAAAACAACCAGTCTACAAAAGATTCCCGGCTTCCAGACAACTCTCCCTGCGACAAAGGACGAAGGGTAATGATTTGCATACGCCCGGCCAACGATTCGGACAACTGCGGCAACATCAACACATTCGCTGATCCGGTGAGCAGGAAACGACCCGGCTTGCGATTACGGTCCACCTGCCACTTTACAGCCCGAAACAATTCCGGAACCCGCTGCGCCTCGTCAATAACCGTAAGACCCTCGCAAGCCTCAATAAAGGCCTGCGGATCGTGAGTGGCCGACGCCATGACGCCCGCATCATCCAACGTCAGATAACGGGCATTCTTATTTCCAGCCACGAAACTCCGAACCAACGTCGTTTTGCCTGTTTGACGAGCCCCATTCACCAGGACGACCGGTGTATCCCGTAGTGCCGCCTCTATTTCCAACATGATATTTCGCTTATACATGGGCATATTTTGCCCACTCCGTGGTGAATTTACAAGGATAAAGCTCGGGAGAATTCAGTATTCCGACGATGCGGGGCGGGGGCGGATTTCGGAAAGGGTTACACCACGCTTGCACAAGGGCGGATTATCGAAAGAGGGCACGGGGATGTAAAGCGTCGTTTCGGGGATAATCAGTGAATGCAGGCGGCAGAGGCCACCCGCCCTCCAACCTTTTGTGTTCACAACTCAGCCCCCCCCACCCTCTTGCTCGAAGTCTTCTCTGCGACCTCTGCGTGAGACTCTCTCCCTTGGAGACCATAGACGATAGACCTGCTTGTCACGCCGGAGACGCCCAGCGCAAAGGCGAAAGACGATAAGACTGGAGTCACTCTTTTTTGCGTTCCCTGCGTTCT
>JAQVYB010000227.1 GCA_028708815.1 Kiritimatiellia bacterium
ATACAGCACTTCCAGAATCGCCGTATCACGCAGTACCGCATACCGCTCAAAAAGCGTGTCCGACCCGCCGGCATTCGACACAGACTCCCGAAAGATCGACGGGGCTTCCAGAAGCCGCTCCACCTCCTGCACGGAAAGCACGGCGGGTAACCGACGGTCCAACCGGGGCAACTGGAGCCCGCTGAACGGATTCAGTTCCACCAGCTCTTCACGCACCATGAATTTATAGAAACTGCGCAGGCTCGAGAGTTTTCGGCGGGCCGTCGACGCTGAACATCCGTTGCGCCGGATGGCCGCCAGAAAGGAACGCCCCGAAAAACGGTCCACGCCCTTCCATCCGTACGGCGGTTTTTCATCGGGCCAGGCATGAGCTGCAAATTGCAGAATGTCGCGAAGGTAATTCACCACCGTATGCTCCGACGCATCCTTCTCCGCTTCGAGATAACGCATGAAACCATGCAGCGATGGATCGCTCTCCCAGCGGATCGAGGGACCCGCCGCCAAGGCGGACCCGGCTTCAGGAAGAGCGGTTATCCCCGCGTTCGATGATGAAGAACAGGTTCTGTTCACGCCTCTTTTTCAGCCTTTGTTTTCTTCTTTTTCGGGGCCTTCAGTTCGCTCAGCTTCTTCAGCCCCAGCTCCTCCGCATGGGCATCATACTCCGAAATCTGCTCGGCGTAACGCTGCACCATTTTCTTCATGGAGGCACGCTGACGCACACTCAGCATCTTCTTGCCCTCGAACTGCTGCGAAAGCGATTCATAAAAATTCTTGTCGTCCCACAGGCGATTGCCCCGCTTCACCGGCTCATTCCAGGTCGTGACCTGCTGGAGCATTTCCAGCAACGGCCCACTCTCGGTATCCGGCTGATTTTCTGCGTCATCCTGCGCATAACCATATTGCTCAACCAGCGCCTCGCGCCCGCCCAACTGATCGGCATATTTGAGAACAAGCCGATCCAAATACTGAAGCTGCCGATCCGAAAGTCGTTTTTCCCCTTCCACCTGTTCGCGCAGAGACTGCACAAAAACAGAGTCGTCAAACACCCGTTTCCCCACCGTTCTCGGCTCTACGAACTTCACCGGTTCGAGGCGTCGCAGTTTTTCAACGGTCGACTCTCTCGGCGGCTGCACCGCCTGATTGAGCTCATCAAAACGGGTCTTCAGCTCGAGTTTTTCAAGCACGGCTTCCCAATCCGGCAACTGATCGGCATATTTTTTCACCACCCCCAGCAAGGAATCGCGCTGACGCGCCGAAACGGCCCGTTTCCCATCCTCAAACTGCTTCTTCACCGACTCCACAAACTTTTTATCACTGTAGGTCTTTTTCCCGCGCTTGGTCTCGGGTCCCCACGTTTGAACCTTCTGCAAAAGCACCAGCAGAGCCTCGATATTTTTCGGATTGGCCTTCGGACCACGTGCCTTCTCGAGCCAAGTCTCGAAATGCCCGTAAAATTCACCGAGCATGGCGGTCCATTCCACGGAGCCTTCTTCAATCCGGTCGAGGGAATCCTCCATCTCAGCGGTGAAACCCACATCAAACAAATCCGGCAAATGCTCCACCAGGAAGTCATTCACCTTCATCCCGGAATCGGTCGGACGCAGACTCCGCTTTTCCTTTAGAATATATTTGCGCTGCTGAATCGTGGAAAGGATCGAGTGATAGGTGCTGGGACGTCCCACACCGTTTTCTTCAAGCGCACGCACCAGCGAGGCCTCGCTGTAGCGCGGGGGCGGCTGCGTTTCCTTTTCGGTTTTGACCTGATCGAGGCATTCGAGCTTCTCACCGGCCTCCAACGGGGGCAGCGTGTCCACCTCGTTGCCATCCTCGCCTTCCCCCGCTTCACTGTTTTTGTTCTTTTCCATGCCGCTGACCGCCATGTACCCGGGAAACTGCACATCCGACGCCGTCGCCCGGAAAATATACGTGTGACTTTCGGCGGCGGCATTCTCCTGCGCGGCGGCGGTCACATCCACACTGCGCTGACGGATGCGGGCCGGCTTCATCTGGCTCGAGACAAAACGCTGCCAGATCAATCGGTACAGCTTCAGCTCCTCGGGTTTCAGCCCCGCCAACCGGGCATCGTCCGGCAGAAGCGTTACATCCGTCGGGCGTATGGCCTCGTGCGCCTCCTGGGCCGACTTGCGGCTCTTGTAGTAATTCGGTTTTTCAGGCACAAAGTCCGCGCCATAGGCCTGCTGAATCAGGGCCCGACAGTTCTCCAGCGCCTCTTTGCTCACATTGAACGAGTCGGTACGCATATAGGTGATCAAACCCACCCCGAAATCACCACCCTCATACAACCGCTGGGCAATGCTCATCGTCCGTGACGGCGAATAGCCCAGCACCCCGGATGCCGCCTGCTGCAGACTGCTCGTGATGTACGGCGGACGAGGCTTCTTCACAATCTCACGAATCTTCACATCCGAAACCGAGTAGTCACTGTGCTGCAAATCGGAAAGGATCCGTTCGGCCAGGTCGGCGGCCTTGATCTCGGCCTTGGCGTCATCTATTTTCAACAGGCGAGCCTCGAAGGCGTCCCGAGGATCAATCAGCTTGCGCAGGTTCACCCCCATCACCCAGTACGTTTCCTTCACAAAGCTGCTGATTTCCTTTTCACGCTCACACACCAGCCGAAGCGCCACCGACTGCACGCGCCCGGCGCTCGAGCCGCCCGGCACCCGACGCCACAGCAAGGGACTCACCTTGTAGCCCACAATACGGTCCAACACGCGCCGCGCCTGCTGCGAATCCACCCGACGCATATCAATCTCGCCCGGATGTTCAAAGGCCTCCCGAATGGCCGACGCCGTGATTTCATTGTAGGTGACCCGATAAAAACAATCCGCAGGCACCTTGTCCTGCAACAGGTTTTTGAGATGCCAGGCAATCGCCTCCCCCTCACGGTCCGGGTCGGGCGCCAGATATACGCCATCCACCTTCTCCGCCGCCTTCAGAAGTTCCTGCACCACCTTTTGCTTGCCATCCATCACGCCATACTGCGGTTTGAATCCATGCTCAATATCCACCCCCAGCTTCTTTTGAGGCAAATCCCGGATATGGCCCATGCTCGCCGTCACAATGTAATCCGGCCCCAGCATCTTATTGATTGTTTTCGCCTTGGAAGGTGATTCTACGATGACCAGTTTTTTTCCCATGAGTACGTACCTAATCCTGATTGTAGGGTTCTATGCGCCGCAGCGCCTTTTGACACAAAGGCCGGAATCCTTTTCAAATGTCCTTCTAAAAATCAACCCTTTTTATTATTTCTTGCTGCGGCGCGATTTCTGGGCTATCCGTAAATCCTGTTTTTCACCAACGGTTTTATCATGAAAACACCCCCTCCATTACGTATCGGCCCGTTGCAGATTGAACACCCCGTCATGCTGGCCCCAATGGCCGGCTACACCAACCGCCCGTTCCGTGAAATCTGCCGGCATTTCGGATGCGAAATGGCCTACACCGAACTCACCGTCGCCGAGGGGGTCGCCCGCCGTCTGCCACCCACCCTCTTCTACCTGAACACCTCCTCCCGCGAAGGCTTTACCGGCGCCCACCTCTACGCCGCTCAACCCGATTCCATCGAACGCGCCGCGCGCGTCGTGGAGGAAACCGGACGCTTCGCCCTGCTGGACATCAATGCCGGATGCCCCGTACGCAAACTCACCTCCAAAGGGGCCGGCGCCGCCCTTATGCGCTCCCCCGAAACCCTCTATGCAATGATTCGCGCCGCAAAAAACGCCACCTCTCTGCCCGTCACCGTAAAAACGCGTATCGGACGCTCCCCCCACACCGGCGAAATGCTCGAAATCGCACACGCCATACAGGAAGCCGGCGCCGATGCCATCACCGTTCATGCCCGATACGCCTGCGACCGACACAAAGGCCCCGCACACTGGGAAAAACTCGCCCTACTCAAACAGGCTCTGCACATACCCGTTATCGGCAATGGGGGTGTCCACTCCCCGGAACTGGCCCTGCGCATGTTCGATGAAACCGGTGTGGATGGCGTGATGATCGGGCGGGCCGCGCTGGGGCATCCCTGGCTCTTCGCCGCCATTCGCGCCGCCCTCCGCGGAGAAACCTGGAACGAACCAGAACCCGAAGAAAAAATCGACTGGATTCTCGAACACGCCCGCCGCTTCGCCGAACTCATGAACGACGCCCCCCGAAAAATCACCGCACGCCTTTCACCCGAGGAGCATGCCTGCCGCCTCTTCCGCCCTCACCTCGCCTGCTACCTCCACGCCATCCCGGGCGCACGCCACCTTCTACGCGAATACAACCAAATCAACACCCTCGCCGACCTCGAACGAATTCTGGAGGAATGTCGGGCATTGTGACCCGCCGGTCTGACAAGGAACAACCTCCAGGGTCCGCTGTTGTGCTTTAAATGAACACACTGGAAACAGCTCGCCAAATAAGAAATATTCCCTACATTTTTTCTTAACAAACGTCCTTTACGGGCGTACCTTACAGGTTGGTAAAACGGTTTACATATCAACGTATAACGATTAACTAATGAAAGAGAGGAACTTATGGCGTTCATTCTG
>JAQVYB010000228.1 GCA_028708815.1 Kiritimatiellia bacterium
CAGGATAAAATCATCACACGCGAAGAAGCTCGGGAACGGTGCGCCGAACGGCGAGCCGCCGGCGAACTGATTGCCTTCACGAATGGCTGCTTCGACAACCTGCACCTGGGCCATGTTGATTATCTGACCTGGGCGCGTCAGCAGGGTGACCTGCTGGTGGTGGGTCTCAACAGCGACGCCTCCGTGCGGCGCTCCAAAGGCGATGCGCGCCCGATCGTTCCGGAGCAGGAACGCGCGAGCGTACTGGCCGCCCTGGAGTGCGTGGATTACGTGGTGATCTTCGACGAAGATGAGCCCGCCACCCTCGTCGGCGAACTTCTCCCGAACGTACTGGTCAAAGGCGAGGACTGGGCACATTACGTCAGTGGGCGCGAGATCGTGGAACAACACGGAGGCCGCGTCGCTCTCGCCAAACTCGTCGAGGGCAAATCCACCACGGACATTATTGAAAAAATCATCCGGGTCTACGGGCCCGCACAGGGGTGAACACATGAGCATACAATACATTGTGACAGGCGGCGCCGGATTCATAGGCTCCAACGTGGTCAAAGCCCTGAATGAACGCGGCGAACAGGACATTCTGATTGTCGACCACCTCCGTAACGGCGAAAAATGGAAAAATCTGACCGGCATCCGGTTCGAGGATTACATGGACAAAGAGGCCTTCCTCACCGTCTGTGAGGCCGGGGCCTTTCCCGATGTACGGGCCGTCATTCACCTCGGCGCGTGCAGCAGCACCACCGAAACCAATGCCGACTATCTGATGGAGAACAACTACCGCTACACCCGCCGCCTGTGTGAATGGTGCCTCGAACGCAACATTCGTTTTGTCTATGCCTCCAGCGCCGCCACCTATGGCAACGGCGCACTCGGCTACAGCGACGACGATGCCGTCACCCCCAACCTCCGCCCCCTCAACATGTATGGCTATTCCAAACACCTGTTCGATCTATGGGCCATGAAAAACAAACTCTTCGACCGCATCGCCGGACTGAAATACTTCAACGTCTACGGACCCGGCGAAGCCCACAAGAACGACATGCGCTCGGTGGTGCATAAAGCCTTCAATCAAATCAGGGAGACCGGCCAGGTCTGTCTGTTCAAATCCTACCGCCCGGAATACGGCGACGGCCAGCAGGTCCGCGACTTCATCTATGTCCGCGACGCCGTAGCCGTGTCCCTCTTCTTTGCCGACCATCCCGAAACATCCGGTCTCTTCAACTGCGGAACCGGAACCGCCCGATCCTGGAACGACCTCGCCCTCGCGGTCTTTGCAGCCATGGACCTGCCCCCGCGCATTGAATACATCGATATGCCCGAAACGCTGCGTGCCAAATACCAATATCACACCCAATCCGATGTCCGGAAACTCCGCGACACCGGCTATACGGCCCCCTTCCAATCGCTGGAAGAAGGCATTGAGGACTATGTGAAAAACCATCTCATGTCCGAATAATTACACCGCACCGCAATAAACGAACACCGGAACAGGAGAACCAACCGCATGAAGATCGGCTTTGACAATGAGAAATATCTGGAATACCAGAAAAAGGCCATCCTCGAACGCGTCAAACGATTCGGCGACAAGCTCTACCTCGAATTCGGCGGAAAACTCCTCTACGACATGCACGCCGCACGCGTCCTGCCCGGCTTCGACCCCAACGTCAAAATGCGCCTCCTGCGCGAACTCAAAGACCAGGCCGACATCATTCTCTGCATCTTTGCAGGCGACATCGAACGAAAAAAAGTACGGGCCGACTTCGGAATCACCTACGATGCCGACGCCGTCAAACTCATTGATGATGTCCAGGAATGGGGCCTTCAAGTCACCGCCGTGGTCATCACCCGCTATGACGATCAACCCACCGCACGCATGTTCAAGGAACGCCTCGAACGCCGCGGCATACGCGTCTACTATCACCGTTCCACCCGGGGGTATCCCTCCGATGTGGACCGCATTGTCAGCGAAGAAGGCTACGGTGCCAACCCACTGATTGAGACCACCAAGCCTCTCGTCGTCGTCACCGGCCCAGGACCTGGAAGCGGCAAGCTCGCCACCTGTCTTTCCCAGATGTACCATGAATACCGAAACGGCGTGAATGCGGGCTATGCCAAATTTGAAACATTCCCCATCTGGAATCTACCGCTCAATCATCCCGTCAACATCGCCTACGAAGCCGCCACCGTGGACCTCGGCGACTGCAACATGCTCGACTCCTTTCACCTCGATGCCCACGGAGAAAAGGCCGTCAATTACAACCGGGATATGGAAGCCTATCCCGTCCTCCGATGCATCCTCAAAAAAATCGTGAAGGAGGAAGTCCTCTATGCCTCACCCACCGACATGGGCGTGAACTGCGCCGGCTTCGGCATTTCCGACGATGCCTGCGTACGCGAGGCCTCCAGGCAGGAAATTATTCGTCGCTGGTTCCGCTGCCACACCGAATATGCCATTGGCCTTACCGATCAGGACGCCATCAACCGCATTGAACGCCTCATGAAGATGGTCGGCCTAAACCCGAACGACCGTACCGTCGTCCGGCACGCCTACGAGGCCGCCGCCTATGGACGCGAGCGAGACAAAGGCAACGAAGGCGTCTACTGCGGGGCGGCCATCGAGCTGGACGACGGGCGCATCATCACCGGCCACAACACCACCGAAATGCACGCCGCCTCCAGCGTCGTCATAAACGCCATCAAGGCCTTGGCCGACATCCCGCAAAACATCCACCTCCTCCCTCCCAACATCCTCGAATCCATCACCCACCTCAAGCATCACGTATTCAAACGAAAATCCATCAGCATGGACCTGGATGAAACCCTTATCGCGCTGAGCATCAGCGCCACCAGCAACCCCTCCGCCCAGGCCGCTCTCGATAAACTCCCTCTCCTGCGCGACTGCGAACTCCATCTCACCCACATCCCCACCCGGGGCGATGAAGCCGGCCTCCGCCAACTCGGCGCACGGCTCACCTCCGACCCCAAATTCTCCAGCCGAAACCTCTTTGAACCCTAGCAATCCGTCGGACTTCAGGTATTCTTATACCCGACCACGCTGCTCAACAGTAGTGATTTCGATACTATCCGGGACATCATGACGGATTGCTTAATGCAAACAATAGTTTGCGCAGGACGCGTTAAACAAAAGACACACCAAAAACGGATGCACGCCGCATGTGCGGGTGAGAGTTGTCAAATTCCTGCGAATTTCAGGTTGAACAGTCGTTTCATGTTGTAGCTCAGGGCAACAAGGTCCCATTCCCCCTGAACTGCCGCGAGACCTCTAAGTGAAAAAGGTGTAAAGCCTATCACTGATTTTATGATGCCGAACACCGGTTCGACGGTCTGCTTGCGAAGCTTATAGAGTTCGCGACCATGAATTGACTTAAGGCGGTTTTGCATGACCTCTTTAGCTGTTGCATTCGGGCTAAGCAAAGGCGGTTCTTTCAATGCAGCTTCCAGCTCATCCACAGCCCTGTGATGACGTTGTTTTCCAACGGATGCATAAACGGTAACCTCATGCTCGCTCTCTGCTTTATTTACAGCTTCTTCAGAGTAATAACCGCTATCGGCCAATACGCTTTCGGTAGCATACCCTGACTCTTCAGGAATGCTTGCCAGTGTCGAAATCAGTTGTTCTTTATCATTAGGTGCGTTGGTCACATGTTCCCCAACAATCAGCATGCTTTCTGTATCAACCGCTGCTTGAGCATTATATGCCTGCTCAAAATGTTTGCCGTTACCGGCCTTCATTATTCTGCTCTCAGGATCAGTAAAATTGACCTGTTTCTTGGGGGGCGGCTCTGAAAGATCAGCCTGCTCTGCTTTTTGCATCAATTGCTGGACCTCATCGCGTAAAAGTTCAAGTTGTTCACCCGCCCGTTGAAAACTGACTGCCGCATGTTTGCCGGCGTTCGCTTTGATCTTGGTGCCATCTATACTGACCGTTCCAAGCTTCTTTAAGAATTTCTCTTCTACAGCCATTTGAAGAACATCAACAAACGCGGCTTTGAAGGCTTTTGTGTTTTTTCTGCGAAAGGTGCAGATGGTATCATGGTCAGGATGTGTGTTGCCGCAGATATAACGGACGGCCACATCACTGTGGGTGGCTTCTTCAATACGACGGGAGGAAAAACGCCCTGTGATGTAGCTGTAAATCAATAACGAAAGCATCATAGAGGGCGGATACTGTTGTGACCCGCTGCCTTTCCAGTTTAAACGATAAACGTGAAGAGGAAGATGACTCACGGCTTCCACTATGAAGTGAACAATATGATTATCCGGTATCCAGTCACGCAAATCAGGCGGGAGAAGCATGGGGGTGTTCCGGTCAACATTCTTTAAACGCAAAGCCATACGATATCCTTTTGTTTACTGCTCTGCGTTGAGTATAGAGGCCTATGCTGAATATTCAAACACAACAGTGTCACCGGTCACTCAAAATGTACCACCTGGGGTCACTTCAAAATGTACCACCTGCGAGGATTCATAAGTTACATTCGTTTCCTGTTTTGTCAATCTGCTCAATTTGTTTGTTTGCTGTTTCGTTTC